>JANXOP010000203.1 GCA_025357755.1 Kofleriaceae bacterium
CGCGACCGGGATACGCGTCGCGATCCGTCCGAGATCAACGCCGGCCCGATGTCGTCGCTGTTCGACGCGCTGCTGTGGGGCGTCGTGATCGTCGGCATCGGCATCTTGATCTTCTGGCTCGCGAGCGAGCTGTTCAAGTACGGCGGTGACGACGCGCAGCTCTCGTCCGATGAAGCGAATGCCGATGCAGCGACGGTCGACCTCGCGGTGATCCAGCGCCCGCTCGGCGATGCCGAGGAGCTCGCCGCGCGCGGAGAATATCGCGAGGCGATCCACACGCTGTTGCTGCGCACGCTACAAGAGCTCGTCCGATCGTCCGCGGTCCGCGTCGGTCCCGCGATGACCAGCCGCGAGATCCTCGGCCGCGTGCCGATCGCCCCCGATGCGCGCGATGCGTTGCAGGGCCTGATCGTCGCGGTCGAGCTCACGCACTTCGGCGACGACGAAGCGACCGCAGAAGACTATCAACGCTGCCTCGCGCAGTTTCAGAAGTTCGCCACCGCGTTTCGTGCGTCCGCCCCGCGCGGTACGGGTACCGCGATCGGAGCCCTCGCGTGACCAATCCGTTCAACCGCACCACGCTGTGGGTCGTGATCGGGGTGGCCGTGATCTCGCTCGTCGTCGCGATCGTGCTCACCGTGCTCGGGCCCGCGCAGAAGTTCTCTGCGGCCAGCGATGGCTATTCGGTCTCGGCGATCGGGCACAAGGGCCTGGTCACGCTGCTCGCGAAGCTCGACGTCCCCGTCGTGCTCAGCCGCAACAACTCGTCGGCCAAGGCACAGCACGGCCTGTTGATCATCGCCGAACCGAACATCACCGCCAAAGAGACCGAGCGCTTGAAGGCGCTGATCGCGAGCGCGCCGGCGAACGTGCTGGTGGTGCTCCCGAAGTGGTACGGCTTCACGAATGGTGATGGTCGGTGGATCGACGACGCCGAGCTCAAGGACCTCCCCGAGGTCGAACAGGTGCTCGCGGCGATCGGGCTCGAGGATGGCAACCTCCTCGCGCGCGCCGCACCGAGCATGCAGTGGCTCGCCGAGGATCTCCCGCAGCCCAAGTTGCGTGCGAGTGTTCAGACCATCGCGTCGCGTGCGGTCACGCCCGCGATCAGCGATCGCGAGCGCGCGCTGCTCGGTCACTACGAGCACGAAGGCAAGACGATCTGGATCCTCACCGACCCGGACGTGATCAACAATGCCGGGCTCTCGCACCCCGAGAACGCGCAGCTCGCGGTCGCGCTGATCGATCGGCTCCGCGATGGTGGCCCGGTCGTGTTCGACGAGACCGTCCACGGCCACGCGCAAACCCCGAGTCTGCTCCACGTGTTGTTCGAGTTCCCGCTCGTGCTCGCGACGATGCAAGTGATGATCTGCGCGCTGCTCGTGGTGTGGGCCGCGATGGTCCGGTTTGGCCCCAAGCGCGCCCCGCCACCACCGCTCGCGCCGGGCAAAGACTTCTTGATCGCGAACACCGCGGCACTGTTGCGCTACGGCGGTCACGATGCCGCCGCGCTGGAGCGCTACCTCGGCGCGACGATCCAGGTCGTCCGCCACGCGCTGCACGCGCCGGACTCGCTCGGCCCCGCCGCGACGATCGCGTGGCTCGAGCGCGTCCGCGTCTCGCGCGGGAGCAAGCTCTCGCTCCCCGAGTTACAGAACACCGTTGCCGCGGCACGCGATCCTCAGCGCGTGCTCGAGGTCGCCGATCACGTCTATCGCTGGCGCATGGAGATGACTCATGGAACTGCAAACCGTTCGTGAAATTGCGGCGCGCCTGCGCGAGACCGTCCACGAGGTCGTGGTCGGGCAGGACACCGCGATCGATCTGTTACTCGTGTCCTTGCTCGCCGAAGGTCACATCCTGTTCGAGGGTGTCCCGGGCGTCGCGAAGACGCTGCTCGCGCGCACGTTCTCGGCCGGGCTCTCGCTCGACTTCGGGCGTGTCCAGTTCACGCCGGACCTCATGCCCGGCGACATCATCGGCACGAACCTGTTCAACTTCCAGACCAACCAGTTCACGTTGACGAAGGGTCCGATCTTTACGCAGCTCTTGCTCGCCGACGAGATCAACCGCACGCCGCCGAAGACCCAAGCGGCGCTCCTGCAGGCGATGCAGGAGCGCTCGGTCACGATCGATACCTCGACGTACGAGCTCGGCGATGGCTTCATGGTGATCGCGACGCAGAACCCGATCGAGCAAGAGGGCACGTACCCATTGCCCGAAGCACAGCTCGACCGGTTCTTGTTCAAGGTCGTGCTCGGCTATCCGACCCGCGATGAAGAGCGCGCGATCGTCCATCGCCACGGTCATCGCACGACGATGCCGAGGCTCGCCGACTTCGCGCTGCGCCCGGTCGCGGACCTAGGCACGATCATGCAGATGCGCCAGGTGATCGTGCAGATCCGCGTGAGCGACGCGATCATCGACTACATCGTCGATCTCATCCGCGCGACCCGCGAGCGGCCGAGCATCTCGTACGGTGCATCGCCCCGTGCCGCCACGATGCTGACCACCGCCGCGCGCGCGTATGCGGCGATCCAGGGCCGCGATTTCGTGCTGCCCGACGACGTCAAGGCGCTCGCGGTACCCGCGCTGCGCCATCGCATCGTGCTCGCGCCCGGTGCCGAGATCGAAGGCCTGACCACCGAGCAGGTCGTTCGCCAGATCGTCGAACAGGTCCCGGCTCCTCGGTAGATCATGCGTCCCACGCTCCGCGCCCTCATCGTCTTTCTCGTCGGGATCCCTTTGTCCCTCGGCGCGGTGACGGTGTCCGTGCGGCTGTGGACGATGTGGCTCGCGTACCTCGGCGCCGCGCTGTTGCTGCTCGGCGTGGATGTCGTACTCGGCCTACCGAAGCGGCGCTTGAAGATCAAGACCACGTTGCCCGAGCAGTTGTTCATCGGCGAACCCGGCGTCGCGCGGCTCGCGATCACCGCGCGCTGGCGCCGCCAGGCAACGCTCGAGGTCCTCCCGGAGCTCGACGACGATCTTGCCCCGCAACCCGCGTTCCAGGTCACGGTCAAGGCGCCCGAGGCGAAGGGCTCCGCGACCGCGACGCTCGAGATTCCGCTCGTCCCGCGGCGCCGCGGCGATCACGGCGTGAGGATGTTGCACGTGCGGTGGACCGGTCCGCTCGGCCTGATCGAGAGGCGAATCGCGATGCCGGTCAACGCGAAGGTCGGCGTGGTGCCGAACCTCGGTGCGGTGCGCGCGATCGCGCTGCGGATGTACAGCGATCGCTCGTTCATGGCCGGCATGAAGGTCGAGCGTTACCTGGGAGATGGCACCGAGTTCGAATCGCTACGCGAGTACGTGCCCGGCCTCGACCATCGCGCGATCGATTGGAAAGCCTCGGCGCGCCATCGCAAGCTGCTGTGCACCGAGTTCCGCGCGGAGCGAAACCATCAAGTCATCCTCGCGGTCGATTCGGGCCAGCTGATGGCCGAGCCCGTCGCGGGCGTCCCGAAGCTAGATCATGCGATCAACGCCGCGATCCTCCTCGGTTGGTTCTGCTTGCGCACTGGTGATCGCGTCGGCCTCGTCGGGTTCGCCGAGAAGATCCGCGCGTGGGCGGATCCGCAGGGTGGCATGCACGCGTTCGCGCGGCTCCAGGCGCTCTCGGCCGAGATCGATTATCACCGCGTCGAGACCAACTTCACGCTCACGCTCGCGGACATGTCGACGCGGATCAAGCGGCGCTCGCTGATCGTGTTGTTCACCGATTTTCTCGACACCGTCAGCGCCGAGCTGATGATCGAGAATGTCTCGCGGCTCGCGCGCCGCCACCTCGTGCTGTTCGTGGCCGTGAAGGACCCGTCGCTCGATACCCGCACGCTCGCCAAACCTTCGACGCTCGACGCGCTGCACGAGGCCGTCGTCGCGAGCGACTTCTCGCGCGAGCGCGCGGTCGTGCTCGAGCGCCTGCGGCGCGCAGGGGCGCATTGCATCGATGCCACGCCCGGCGAGTTCTCGATGCAGCTCGTCAATCGCTACATCGAGATCAAGCGAAGGGAGCTGTTCTAGATGCAGGTGATGAAGTCGGTCGAGTTTCGCCGCGAGCGCGAAGCCACGTGGGCCGAGCTCGAGGCGATGATCCAGTTCGCCGATGCCAAGGGCTTGCGCGCACTCAGCGCGGATCGGCTCGCGCGCTTGCCTCACCTCTATCGCGCGACCTTGTCGTCGCTGTCGGTCGCGCGCTCGATCTCGCTAGATCTCGCACTCGTCGCTTACCTCGAGAGCCTCGTCGGCCGCGCCTACTTCGTCGTCTACGGCACGCGCCAGCACGTGCGCCGCCAGCTCGCGGACTTCTTCGCGTGGAAGCTGCCGGCGACCGTGCGCAAGGCGAAGTGGCACATCCTGGTCGCGGTCGTGATCTCGCTCGCGGGCTTCGTCGCCGCCTACTCGCTGACCTCGCACGACGCGGACTACTACTACTCGTTCATGGGCGATTCGGCGCAAGGCCGCACGCCCGCCTCGACCACGGTCGAGCTTCGCGAAGGTCTCTATCACCAGGAGGGCGTCTCGAGCTTTCTCACCACGTTCGCGGCGAGCTTGTTCGATCACAACTCGCGGGTCGCGATCCTCGCATTCGCGCTCGGGTTCATCGCCGGGCTACCGACGCTGGTGCTCCTGTTCTACAACGGGCTCACGCTCGGCGCGTTCGTCGCGCTGTACACGTCGCGCGGGCTCGGCGTCGATATCTGGGGCTGGTTGCTCCCTCACGGCGTGAGCGAGCTGTCCGCGATCATGATCGCGGGTGCCGGCGGGCTGATGCTCGGCCACGCGCTCGTGTTCTCGGGCGCACAACCGCGCCTCGATGCGCTGCGCGAGCGCGGCCGGCCGGCAGCGATCCTCGTGATCGCGGCGGTGCTGATGCTGTTCTGCGCCGGCATGATCGAAGGCATCTTTCGCCAGACCGTCACCGACATCCACATCCGCTACGCGGTCGCGGCGGTCACGGGTGCGTTCTGGATCTGGTACTTCGGCTTCTGCGGTCGGTCGAGAGGGCTCGGCTGATGGCCAAGCAGGTGCACTCGCCACTGTCGCCCGCGGGCCTCCAGGCCGCGCGCACCGCGCTGACCCGCGAGATCGTCACGCCCGAGGGTGTGCCGCTCAACTTCGTGCTCGCGGGGGCGGGCGATCGCGCGGCGGCTTTCATGATCGACATGGTGATCCAGATCGTCACCGTGGTCGTGCTCGCGCTGCTGCTCTCCCTGTCCGGCACGAGCAACGCGGTGATCCAGCCGATCGTGATCATCTTCTCGTTCCTGATCCTCAACTTCTACTTCGCGTTCTTCGAGATCCGCTGGCAGGGACAGACCCCCGGCAAGCGCAGGATCGGCATCCGCGTGATCGACGCACGTGGCGGTCAGCTCGAGACGAGTGCGGTGCTCGCGCGAAACCTCGTGCGCGAGCTCGAGGTCTGGATCCCGCTGCGCTTCGTGATCGCGAATCGCGTGATGTGGCCCGATGCGCCGGCGTGGGCACTGCTGCTCGGTGGGGCCTGGACGTTCGTGTTCCTGTTCATGCCACTGTTCAACAAGGACAAGCTGCGCGTCGGTGACCTGGTCGGTGGCACGCGCGTCGTCGTGGTGCCGAAGACCGTGCTGCTCGGTGACCTCGTCCACGAGGCCGCGATCTCGATGCAACGCAAGGCACAACCCACGCCGTCCTACACGTTCACCGAGGAGCAACTCGGGATCTACGGCATTTACGAGCTGCAAGTCCTCGAAGGCGTGTTACGTCAGGATCCGGATACGATGGGGTATCTGGAGAATACCGCCACCGTGAGCGAGAAGATCCGAGTGAAGCTCGGCTACCCGGGGCGCGTGGTGGATAGCGCTCGGTTCCTCAAAGATTTCTACGTCGCGCAGCGCGCTCATCTCGAGCAAAAGGTGCTGTTCGGACAGCGCAAGCAAGACAAGTTTTCCAAGAAGTAAAACAGAAACGGGAGCATGCAATGAACGAGAACTTTGGTGTCGGAGCGGTCATGGGTACGAGCTTTCGCGTGTTTGCGCGCAACTTCATCCCGTTCGTGTTGATCGCGGGTGTGCTGAACGCCCCGATCATCGTGTGGACGATGTCCGTCTTCAACGACAACTTCACGGGCTTGAGCAGCAGCTACACGTGGGGCACGCGCTTTCTCGAGATGGTGATCAATGCCTTCATCACCGCGACCATCACGTACGGTGTGGTCAAGGAGCTCCAAGGTCAGCGCGCCAGCATCGGCGCCTGCATCGCGAATGGCTTCAAGCGCATGCTGCCAGCGCTCGGCGTCGCGCTGATCACCGGCCTTGCCGTCGGTGGCGCATTCATCTTGCTGATCATCCCCGGCATCATCGTGTACTGCATGCTCTATGTCTCCGTACCGGTCTCGGTCGTCGAGCAACCGGGCGTCCTCGCCTCGTTGCGCCGCAGCCGCGAGCTGACCGCGGGCCACAAGGGTCAAGTGTTCGGCATCCTCCTGCTCATCTTCATCATGACGTTCGGCATCACGATGCTACTCGGCAACGTGATCAAGCTCGATACGATGTCGCACATCCGCACCTATCTCTACGCCGTACTCGGCGTGCAGATCGTGTTCGGCGCGTTCGGTGCGGTCGTCGCCGCGGTGACCTACACCTCGCTGCGCGGTGACAAAGAAGGCACCAGCGCGAACGACCTCGCCTCGGTGTTCGAGTAGCGCATGCGCGGGCGCCTGCTCTCCCTCCTCTGGTTGGCGAGCTGTTCGGCGCCCGCTCCCGTGATCTCCGCGGTTCCCCAAGCGCCACCCGTGCGCATGGAGGTGCCGCCTCCCGATCCGCCACCGCCGACGTTCCGGTTGCCCGGTGATGTCGTGCCGGTCCGTTACGCGCTCGAGCTCACGATCGTGCCCGAAGCGGCGCAGGTCGAGGGCATCGTCAAGATCGCGACGAAGGTCCGCCGGCCGACGCACGCGGTGTGGCTCGATGCGCGCGGGCTCGAGATCCAGCACGCGTGGATCGACGGCAACCAGGTTCGCGTGTTGCCCGGTGGCGAGCAGTTCGTCGGGCTCGTCACCCGCGAGGATCTGCCGATCGGCGAGCACGCGATCCAGATCGAGTACAAGGCCGCGATCGATCACGAGAAGAGCCGCGGCATCTACGCCGAGAAGGAAGGCGACGCGACGTACGCGTACACCTTCTTCGAGGCGATCGATGCGCGCCGCGCCTTTCCATGCTTCGACGAGCCCAACTACAAGGTGCCTTGGCAGCTCACGTTTCACATCAAGGCCGATCAGCTCGCGCGCGGCAACGCGGCGATCGTCAAGGAAGAGGCCGAGCCGAATGGCATGAAGCGCGTCGAGCTCGCGGAGACCAAGCCGCTGCCGAGCTACCTCGTCGCATTCATGGTCGGTCCGTTCGACGACATCGACGGTGGCACCGGTGGTCGCGTCAAGACCCCGATCCACTTCATCGTGCCGAAGGGCCACGCGAGCGAGCTCGGCTACGCGAAGGAAGTCACACCGAAGGTCGTCGCCGCGCTCGAGAGCTACTTCGACATGGACTATCCGTACGGCAAGCTCGATGTCGCGGTCGTGCCTCGGTTCTGGGGAACGATGGAGCACCCGGGCATCGTCGCGATGGGGCAGCCGCTGACGCTGATCCGCCCCGATCAAGCGACCCGCGATCGCAGAGAAGCGTACGCGAACATCCTCGCGCACGAGATGGGTCACTACTGGTTCGGCGATGTGGTGACGATGGCGTGGTGGGACGATACCTGGCTCAACGAGGCGCTCGGCCAGTGGCTCGACATGCGGATCACCGATGCGGCCGAGCCGAGCTGGCACTTCCTCGATCAGCGCGTGTCGCGCACGACCAGTGCGCTACCGAGCGACGAGACGCTCTCGGTAAAAGCGATCAAGCAGCCGGTGACCACGAACGAGGCGATCGAAGCCTCGTTCGACGGCGACCTCACCTACAACAAGGGCTCGACGGTCCTGCGCCAGATCGAGATGTTCGTCGGCGAAGCGAAGTGGCAAGCATTCCTGCGCGGCTACATCCGCGCCCATATGTGGGGCAATGCCGCGGCCGATAACTTCATCGGCGAGATGCGAGCCGCGATCGGCGCTCCCGCCGCCGATGCGTTCGAGCAATACATCACGCGTCCGGGTGCGCCCCTCGCGAACGTTCACGCTGACTGCAAGACCTCGCAGCTCGTACTCGCACCGATGCCACGCGCCCTGCCTGCGGGTGTGCACGAAGCGACCGACGATCAACTCGTGTTCGAAGTACCGGTCTGCGTGCGCTACGGGGATGGTCGCCACAGCGAGACCGCCTGCTCGACGGGGGCGCCGATTCCGGTCAAGTTCTGCCCGTCCTGGATCCTGCCGAACGCCGGCGGCTACGGCTACTACCGCTCGCACGTCGAGCTCGCCAGCGCGATCGCGATGCTGAAGCCGGGGTCGCCGGCGAAGCTCACCTCACCCGAAAAGTTGATGCTCGTCGCGGATCTCGCGGCGATGGTGAAGCGCGACGAGCTCCCGATCGATCGCGCGCTCGCGCTGGTCCCGATGCTGTTGCAGGACAAAGAACCGCAGTTCGCGGCCGCCGCCGACGAAGTCGCGCCGCTCCAGAATGCGGGCTTCGACGATGCGCTCTACACGGCCGCGCGCGATTGGGGCGTCAAGACCTACCAGCCGCTCGTCCGGCGCCTCGGGTGGCAGCGCCGCGCGGGCGATTCCGACGATCTGCAGCGCTTGCGCCGGACGGCGCTCCGCCACGTCGCATACTGGGACCCGGCGACACGCGCGGCCGCCGAGAAGCTCGCGGATCGCTGGACCAGCGACCGCAAGGGCATCGATGACGATCTCGTCAATACCGTGCTCGGCGCGGCCGCCTATCGCGGTGATAGCGCCCGGTTCGATCGGTATCTCGCGGTCGCGAAGAAGCCGCGCGATGCCAGCGAGCTGACGCGGATGATGGTGGGACTCGGATCGTTCAGCGATCCAGCGCTCGTCGAGCGCGCCCACGAGATCGTGCTCGGCAAGGAGTTCGATCTACGCGATTCGCAGACCATCCTGTGGACCCAGCTCACGAGCCACACCACCCGCAACAGCGCGTTCGACTTCTTCGCCGGTCACCTCGACGAGCTGTTGGCACGGATGCGCGACGACGAAGCGTCGTGGCTGCTCGGTGGCTTCGCGAGCTCGTTCTGCGATGCCACGCACCGCGAGGCAGCAGCAAAACTCCTACTGCCGCGCGCCGCGAAGATCGATGGCGCGCAAAAAGAAGTGACCCACGGCCTCGAGCTCACCGACCATTGCATCGCCGAGGTCGCACGCGAGATGCCCGCGCTGCACCGGTTCTTCAAGATTTAGCGCTGTCGCAGGTGTCGCACCAGCGTCGCGCGTAGATCGGCTCCAGGCCTCGTGTTATCGCACCAGCCATGCGAAGTGCTCTGCCGTTGATCTTATTCGCCGCTGCATGCGGCTCGTCGCAGCCGCCGGCGGCCCCCGCCACGCTGCCGCCCACGACCGGTCAGGCGCAGGTCGCGCCGAAGCCGCCGGCCGACGACGATCTCCCGCCGCTGCCCGTGTCGAGCAAGCCGGACACCACGAAGACGTTGCAAGCGGTCGGCCTCGATCCCGATTCGCTCGATCGCACCGCCGACCCATGCGACGACTTCTATCAATTCGCGTGCGGTGGCTACATCGCGAAGACCGAGATTCCGGCCGACAAGCCGATCGCGATGCGCAGCTTTGTCGACATCGGCGATCGCAACCTCGAGTACGAAAAAACCGTCCTCGAGACCGCCTCGACCAAGCCCGGTAACGACGCGATCCTCAAGCAGCTCGGCGCTTACTACGGCTCGTGCATGGACGAGACCGCGATCAACAAGGCCGGCATCGCGCCGATCACGCCGCTGCTCGCCTCGGTCGACAAGGTCAAGGACGCGAAGTCGCTGACGGCGACCATCACGCTGCTCCACGTCAACGGGATCGACGCGCTGTTCGACATGGGCTCGGCCCAGGATTCAGCCGATGCCCGCAAGGTCATCGCCGATATCGAGCAGGGTGGCCTCGGCATGCCCGATCGCGACTACTACCTGAACTCCGACGACAAATCGAAGAAGATCCAGGTCGCGTATCGCGAGTACGTGATCGCGCTCCTCGGCGATGTCGGTCGCAAGCCCGATGCGGCGGCCAAGTCGGCCGACGACGTGATCGCCTTCGAGACCGAGCTCGCAAAGGTCTCGAAGACCCGCGTCGAGCAGCGCGATCCGAAGGCGATGTACAACAAGCTCGATCGTGACGGCGTCACCAAGGCGATGCCGCACTTCGCGTGGGACGCGTTCTGGAAGGGTATGGGCCTCGGCACCGTGAAGGAAGTCACCGTCGGTTCGCCGGCGTTCCTCGCGGGCGTCGACACGCTGATCCAGAAGACCCCGATGAACGTGTGGCGTGACTACCTCACGGTGGCCGTTGCACGCTCGGCCGCGCGCTTCCTCGACAAGCGATTCGAAGATCAGTCGCTCGCGTACGGCAAGGCGATCACGGGCATGGAGCAGCTCCCGCCGCGCTGGAAGCGCTGCACGGGTGGCACCGATCACGCGCTCGGTGATCTCCTCGGGCAGGCCTTCGTGCGCGACCGTTTCGGTGGCCAGAGCAAGGCCGCGGCCGAGGAGCAGGTCCATGCGATCGTCGCAGCGATGACGGCGAACCTCGGCGTCTTGCCGTGGATGGATGCCGAGACCAAGAAGAAGGCCGCCGAGAAGCTGAACGCGATGACGTATCAGATCGGCTTCCCGAAGAAGTGGCTGACCTACAACTTCAAGCTCGACCCGAAGAACTACGGCGCGAACGTGCTCGCCGCACGCCGCTTCGCGATCGCTCGCGATGTCGCGAAGATCGGTAAGCCGGTCGACAAGGACGATTGGGGCATGACCGTGCCGACCGTCAACGCGTACTACAACCCGTCGCTCAACGGCATGGTCTTCCCGGCCGGCATCCTCCAGCCGCCGTTCTACAGCGTCGATGCAGCGGTCGCCGTGAACCTCGGTGGCATGGGCGTCGTCGTCGGTCACGAGCTCACGCACGGCTTCGACGATCAGGGTGCGCAGTACGATCTCGATGGCAACCTCAAGGATTGGTGGCAACCGGAGACTCAGAAGCAGTTCCAGCAGCGGACCTCGTGCGTCGCGGATCAGTACTCGACGTACGAAGTCTCGGGCTCCAAGGTCAATGGCAAGCTGACGCTCGGTGAGAACATCGCCGACATCGGTGGCGTCAAGCTCGCGCTCGCCGCGTATCGCTCGCTGCGCGCGAACGCGCCGGATACCGTGGTCGCGGACGGCTTCACCGAGGACCAGCAGTTCTTCCTCGGCTTTGGCCAGGCGTGGTGCGCGAAGGCGCGCCCGCAGTACGAGCAGATGGGCGTCGCGACCGATCCGCACTCGCCCGCACACTGGCGTGTCGATGGCGCGCTCTCGGCGACCCCCGACTTCGCGAAGACGTTCCGCTGCAAGGCCGCTTCGAAGATGCGGCCGAAGAACGCCTGCGTCGTCTGGTAACTGCGTAGCGGCGCGCGCACCCGCGACAGCGCGACCCGTATCGCGCGTGCAACACACTCGGTAGCGCGCTGAAATCGTTGCGGTCGCCCGCGTGGCGCACCTCGTGCAACTCTGCACGTCGTGGATGTCGAAGCGCGGTTTGTAGAGCTCGAAGCGCGGCTGGCAAAGATCGAGCAGCGGCTCCCGAAGCCGCTCGTCGCTCGCGCCGCGCCGGTGCTCGCAGCTGCCGAGCGCGCAGAGGCGCAGCTCGGTGCCTACTGGCTGAGCCGGGTCGGCATCGTTTCGCTGATCACGGGCGCGGCGCTGCTCGTCATCACGTACTTCGGCGAGCTCGGCGCGGCGCTACGCATCGGGCTCGGCTACGCGATGGCCGGCGTGCTCGCGTGGTTCGGGCTGCGGCTCGCACAGAAACACGCGACGTTCGGCGAGGTCGTGTTCGGCGGCGGGCTCGCGATCGCTTACTTCGTGACCTACGCACTGCACTTCGTGCCCTCGATGCAGGTCGTCACGAGCGAGCCCCTCGGCGTGGTCCTGGTCGCTCTCGCGATCGCGGGGGTCGTGCTGATCGCGCATCGCATGCGCTCCGAGACGGTTGCCGGCATCGCGCTGTTCCTCGGCTTGCACACCGGCCTGCTCTCGGATGTCACCGCGCTCTCGCTGGTCTGCACCACCCTGCTCGCCGCGGGTGCCGGCTTCTTCCTGGTCGCGAACAAGTGGGTCTACGTCCCGCTCTCGACCGTCTTCGCCGTGTACTCGACGCACGCGACGCTGCTACTCGGTCACTCGAACGTCAGCCCGGACCTCAGCGTCGCGTTCCTGTGCTGCGACTTCGCGCTGTTCGCGATCGCCGTAGTGTTCCGGACCGATCGCGAAGCACGCCACGTCGTCGCCCTCGCCCTGCTCGACGGGGTCGGCGCGATCGGCCTCGGTAGTGTCGCGTTGCACGAAGAGCCGCACGCACTGTTCTACTTCCTCGCCGCCTTCGCGATCGTTCACGCGCTGCTCGCGATCCTCGCCCGGTCGCGCAACGCGGCCTGGACGGTTAGCGCGATCCTGGCAACGATCGCCATCGTCACTGCTGCCTGTGCTCTGCCGCTCGAGCTCGCGGGCGAGCAGCTGGTCGGCGGCTACCTCGCCCTCGCAGCGGTCGCGACCGTGATCGCGCGCCGTGCGAGCTCCGATGGATTCAGCGCGCTCGCGCTGCTCTCGCTCGTCGCCGCCGAGCTCGCAAGTCACGGCATCGCCGCCCACCTCGTCGTGGTGCTCGCGTGGTTCGCCACCGAGCGGCTGCACGCGCCCATCGCACGCACCTCGCAGCTACGCACCGTGCTCACGGTCGGCATGGCCATCGCGCTGATGCAGCTGGTGCCATCGCTCGTACCTGCCGGCTTTCACGCGATCGCGTGGGTCGTGGTCGCGTTCGTGATGTTCGCGATCGGCTTCGCGATCCGCGTCGTCGCGTATCGCTGGGCCGGCTTCGGCGTCCTCGCCGTAGCGGCCGGCCGATTGATGCTCGTCGAGCTCGCCCACCTCTCGGCGCCCCAGCGCATCCTGACGTTCGTCGTCGGAGGCGTCCTGCTCCTCGTGATCTCCTTCGTGTACGCCCGGCTCGCCGCGAAGAAGTCCTAGCCCTGGTCTGCGGTGCAGCTTCGCCGCGATTCGTGCGCGGGCCGAGGTGCCCTGCGTACCGAAGCAGGCAGAAAGATCCGAAGACCGGCACGAAGCAGAACGGTCTCGGTGGCTGCGCCGCGCGTACGCGGGCCTGGGTGCGTGGACGGTCACGAAGCAACGAAGCGCAGCGAGACCGGAACGAAGACTTGTTTGGCGGCTCCGCCGCGCGTCCGCAGCCCTGCGTACCGAAGCAGGCAGAAAGATCCGAAGACCGGCACGAAGCAGAACGGTCTCGTCGGCTGCGCCGCGCGTACGCGGGCCTGGGTGCGTGGACGGTCACGAAGCAACGAAGCGCCTCCGCCCATACGCGGCGCCCGCGCCCGAGGACGTGACGAGCGCGAGCAGACCGCTCGCGTTCGTCCGACCACCGAGCTCTGCGCGGCGCGGCATGGCTCGGACCGTCACTCGACCGCAGCACGACCTCGCAACAACCGGCAGGTCGTAGATGTTCGTGGCGATGGTTCGTTCGAGGTGCCAGGGCCTCGTCCTCGTCTTGTAGATCGTTTCGTCAACGACACGCCATAACGGCTCGAAAGAGCGCCATCGAGGCAGCGACGTGACCGCGCCCCAGGTGGGGCGTTCGCGCGATCGCGATCGAGTGCAATGGTGTCCGGAACGCGGACAGTGTGTGACTCGAGAAGATCTCCGCTAGCAGGCTGCTGAGAAACCCCAGTCTGGGGATCGACGCGGTGATCCTGTCCGGACAGGTTCGGCGCATGCGCGGCGCCGGATCCTCAACCTGCGCGATTCTGCTACGAAAATACGCTCGCGGTCTCCTGTGTTTTCGAAGGCTCGAGCTCGACGTCGAAGCCGAGACGTTCGAGACGTCGCACGAGGATGTCGGCGGTTCGAGTGCGGTCGATGTTGTCGAGCTACGCGCTGCCGAGATCCTGGTAAGGACGTCGACCCCCGATGGTGCGCCGCCTCCGAAGTAGACCCCGCGGCGCTCTTGGTCTGTTTAGTCGGACCAGCGCTCGTTGACCACCGCGTTCGCGGCGATGCCATCGCCGGATTCGTGGACGTGGATCACTCTCAGATGTGCGAAGTCAGCGGCGCGATCGGCGAAGAACTGCCGAGCGGCATCGTCGAAGTAGCAGCCCGAGAGATCGAGGATCACGAGCTGTTTCAAGATCGGGGCTTCCGCGAGGCGCCACAACAGCTCGCCAGCATCGCGACCGCACAGGCCGAGCTCGGTGACGTTCGCGAGGTTAGTCGCCGCGAAGATCCACTCGAGGTCCTCGAGCTCGACATCGCAATCGGCGACGCCGGCATCGCCGAGCCACAGCACGAGCCGCTCGAGCTTCGGCCACACCGCTCCACGCATCTCGTCGAGGTTCACGACCGTGAGGCCGGGCGTGACGAGCTCGCACGACAGGAGCGCTGGCAACAGTACCTTGCCGAGCGTGATCACGTTCGATTCGAGCCGCAGCGTCTGGAGGTTTGCCAGGTTGCGATAGCCCGGCTCCATCGTGCCGAGCTCGGTAAAGTCCGGCGTCTTGATGTCGAGCAACCGCCAGCCGTTCGGGAAGCCAGGCGTACCGAGGATCGCGAAGGCGCCCTCGTCCCAGAAGCCGTGCGGTCGGACGATCAGCTCGCGGATCAAGTTCGCACTCGGCAGCTCGACCAGTCCGTCGAACGTGAGGTCGCCGATGCTATCTGCTGCGGCTTCGTCGTCGGAGCCGAGCGTGATCCCGTGGATGAAGCCGTAGTGCCAGCGAACCGAGAAGTCGCTGTCCGGAATCCAGGCGAACCCGCCGAGCCACTCGTACGCGTACTCGGCGAGCAGCCATCGCTCGCGAGCCGCGAGGTCGATATCCGCTGGATCGAGAGCGCGCGCGAGCTGGACCGCGATCAGCTCGCTGCGAGGATCGCCGCGATCCGCGAGCCAGTCGGCATACACGCCGTAGAGCTCGACATCGTCCTCGGTCATGCGCGCTTCGAGCTCGCCGTTGGCAAGGACCGGGGGTGCGATCCGCAACGTCGGATCGATCACCACACCCTCGCGCCTCGCCGGAGGCACCGTCACGAGCAGCCGCGCGCGCGGATCGGCGAGGATGCGCGGAAATGCCTCCGGCAGGAGATCGCGCTCGCCGAGCAACTCGCCGACGAATAGATCGCTCGGCATGCACTGCTCGAGCTCGTCGGGCGTGCGAGCGCAGATGTCGGCGCGGATCGCGGCGAAGTACGGGACAACCCGCTCGGCGAGCCGATCCGCGGCCGGTACCAGGATCAGCGTCTGTGCGGCGAGCTCGCGCCCGTGCGCGAGTATGCGGATCCGCGGCGCGAGATTGCCGTCACCGTCGATCTGAGCGGAGTCGAGCTCGACCGAGACATGCGCCGCCTTGATCGGAAAGACACCGCGCGCGATCTCGAGCAGCTCGTCGTCCGTCATGCGTCGTCGCTTGTAGCTCGCGTCGATCGGGGTCGCCAGCACGCCGCATCGCAAATCACATCGCGGTCAGATGCTTGAGGAATGGCACGACCTGGCGCGACGTGACGTCCTCGGAGACCGCCTCGAGGCAGTCGCGCACGCCGCCCTGCACTTCGCGCTCGGTGTTACCGGTCATCGCCTTCGCCGAACCCGAGGCCGAGGCCACCTTGTTCGCCTCCCACTTCTCGCCGCCATCCTTGCCGGCCCACGGCGAGACCCGGATCGCGACCGTGCACGCGACCTGGGTCTGGTGACCGCTGCGCGTGATGTCGACCTTCTTCACCGTCGACGCGACGATATAGCCGCGGGTCTTGGCCGTATCGAGCTCCGCGCTCGTCGGCAGGCCACCCGGCCAGTTCGTCGAGTAGCCGATGCTCTCGACCTGACGCTTGACGACCTTGGTCACCCGATCCGGGCCGTCGACCGGCGCCTTCTTCGATTGATCGAGCGCCTTGTCGACATTGACGAACACGGCGCTGCCGCGGTCCGTCGTCGTCTTGGTCGCCACCGCAGGCTCGCCCTTCTTCTTGAAGCGTTCGACCGCACGCAGCGCGCGCTTGGCGGTCTCGCGGACCTTCGAATCACCATCGGTCTTCGCGGCCTTCTCGAGCGCGGTGATGCTGAGGCCGAGCGCATCCTTCGGAGTCTCGCTGTCGATCATCTTCTCGAGCGCGATCGCGGCGACGCGGCGTACGGTCGCGTCTTCATCTTGATCGAGCGCGTCGGCGACCGCGAGCACGGCGCGCGCATCCTTGGACTTCGAGAGGGCGAGTGCGGCGGCGAGCCGGACCTTGTAGCTCTTGCCGTTGACCGAGAGCTCGCGAACGTTTTGATCGATCGAATCGGCGTAGGTGCGCGCAGTGCCGAGCACGACGAAGCAAGCGGTGAACACCGCCAGCGCGCGAGACATACCTCTAAAATCTAACACGCGACGACGCGCCCGTTACACGCACCCGCGTATCCCACTTATCGGTAGAATGCGTGCAAGGTGAGCATCCTCGACAGCCTCAAGGTGGCAGGTGCGATGGCCCGCGTGAGCGTCCCGATCATCGGGAACGCGCTCCGCGGCTCGTTGGTTCGCGAGGATGTCGACGCCAAGGCACGGTGGTTCGCGAAGCAAGTGATCGAGCTCCTCGAGGTCGATCTCCACGTGACGGGTGCCGAGCGGGTGCCACCTGGACGTGCCTACGTCTACACGTCGAACCACCAGAGCCACCTGGACATCCCGATGCTCTACGCATCGTTGCCCTCACCGACGCTCCGGATGCTCGCGAAGAAAGAGCTGTTCGAGATCCCGGTCTGGGGCAGAGCCCTGCGTGCCGCCGAGTTCGTCGAGGTCGATCGCAAGAATCATGTGCGCGCGGTTCAATCGATCGCGAGAGCGGCCGACTTGATTCGCGATGGCGTGAGCGTCTGGCTCGCTGCCGAAGGCACCCGCTCGTTCGACGGCAAGATCGGTCCGCTCAAGAAGGGTGGCTTCCACCTCGCGACCGCCACCCAGACCCCGATCGTTCCGGTCGCGATCCGGGGCACCATCGGGATCCTGCCCCGCGGGACCAAGGCGATGCAGAAGGGCAAACGCGTCGACGTCACGATCGGCTCGCCCATCCCCGTCGAGGGCCGTTCGCTCGACGACCTCGCGGCCGAGGTCCGTTCGTTTCTGATCGAAAACGTCGAGAGGTAGCTACAACTACGAGGTTTTCCCGCCGGCCTCGCATTGCGTCATCGAGGCTCGTCGAGAGCTGCCCCACTGCCGTGATCTGCGGTATCTTTGTACCGTGACCTGGGTTGTGCCGTTGGCACTCGGGGGCTTCGCCATCCTTTTGATGGTGACGTTCACGATGTTGTCCGCCCGAAAACGCCATCACGCGCATGCTGCACCGGCAGCCGTCGTGGGGCCCCGCGTCCTTATCCACGATATCAACGACGATCGCTGCACCGGCTGTGATGCCTGCGTCGCGGTGTGTCCTACCAACGTGCTCGATCTGGTAGCGAACAAGAGCCGGGTGTTGCGCTTCGAAGACTGCATTCAGTGCGAGGCGTGCATGTTCGCGTGCCCGACCGAAGCGCTCGTGATGTTCCCCGAAGGTGGGCTACCGCCGCCGCTCAAGGTCCCCGAGATCGACGAGAACTTCCAGACCGCGGTGCTTGGTCAGTATCTGATCGGCGAAGTCGCCGGTAAGCCACTCGTCAAGAGCGCCGCGAACCTCGGCCGCGCGGTGGTCGAGCACATGATGCAGAGCGGTATGCAACCGGGTGCGCTCGGTCGCGGTGGCGGTGCGGTCGATGTCGCGATCGTCGGCTCGGGCCCGGGCGGTTTGTCGGCGGCACTGTCGTGCATCCAGCGTGGCCTGTCGTATGTCGTGCTCGAGAAGGAGCAGCTGATCGCCTCGACGATCTCGCGGTATCCCAAGGGCAAGCTCGTCATGGCCGAGCCCTACGACACGCAGAACGTATCGCTCCTGCCCGTGTTCGATTCGAGCAAAGAGCAGCTGATCCCGATCTGGACCGAGCTCATGGAGCGCGTCGGCATGGTCGTCCACCAGGGCGAATCGGTCGAGACGATCCAGAAGACCGGCGACGGCTCGTTCGATGTTCGCACCACGGTTGCCGGCTATCGCGCGCAGCGCGTGGTGCTCTCGATCGGTACGCGCGGCAAACCGCGTACGTTGCAAGTCCCCGGCGAGAACCTGCCGAAGATCTTCAGCCTGCTCGATGATCCGGACGACTGGCGCGGCAAGAACGTGCTGATCATTGGCGGCGGTGACTCGGCGGTCGAGGCTGCCCTCGCGCTCTCCGATGCGGGTGCGCGTGTGATGATCTCGTATCGCGGCAAGGGCTTCAACCGCGCCGCGCCGAAGAACAAGTCTGCGATCGAAGCCTACGCAGCGGAGGGCCGGATCAAGGCAAAGCTCGGCTCGCAGGTCCTCCAGTTCGAGCCCGACAGCGTCACGCTCGCGCTCGCCGATGGCCAGCAGAAGCGCTATCCGAACGAAGGCGCGTTCGTGCTGATCGGTGCCGATCCGCCAGTGCAGTGGCTCGAGAAGATGGGCATCCAGTTCGTCCAGCGCCCACACCAGCATCAGATGGGTAAGACCGACGACATCGTGCGTCGCTTGATCCCGCGCGTCGTCGAGTGCTCCGAAGATGCGGCGCGCGCCGCGGCCGCCGTGCTCGGTGGTTCCACCGGCATCGAGCCGCAGGTCACGACCACGCGTCAGCCGTCGGTCCCGGCGATCGGCGTCGATGGCAACGTCAGCGGTCCGCGCAAGTGGCTGCGCTCGGCGACCAGCATCTTCTCGATGGGTGGCAAGTCCGGCCTACACAACCTCAATGCCCTGCCGCCCCCGCCACCCCGCGTCGACACCAAGCCCGGCAAACAGAAGAAGTTCGATGCGCCGGTGCCGCTGTCGGAGTTTGCCAAGCGAACAGGTCGCGCGTCGACCAATCATCACACGCACACCGGCACCGGGCGTCGCGATCAGCTGACCGCGGGCGAGCGTACCCGTATCCTCCGCATGCTCCGCGATGAAGGCGGCCGCGTGGCCGACGAGGAGTCGCAGGTGTTCTATGGCGCACCACCCGCGCCCAAAGATTACGACTTCGACTTCGACGACGGAGCCGCGCCGCCGCCGCCGCCCGTGTCTCGCCCAGATGTCCCGGCCAAGCCCGCCGTCGTCGTAGGGCTCCAGCAAGCGCGCCGACAAAAGGGCAAGGCCTCGGCACTGCCGCCGATGCCGGTTGGTGCGCCGCGCCCCATCGAGCGTGCACCCAAGCAGAAATCACCGCCGCAGAACCGTGCACGCGCGGCGCTGCCGAAGCCGTTCGAGGATGGAGGCGCGACGCGCTCGGTGCAGGACGCCGAGCTCATGGCCGCGGTGCGCAGTGCACCGGGTCCGGGTCGCGTCCCGGGCCCGTTCGATGCCGAGCCCACGCGGCTCGGCAATGTCGATGCGCGGCTGCTCGATGAAAACGTGATCGAAGAGGCGCTCGCCACGATGCCTGGGGACAGGTTCATTGCCTCGATCACCGAGCAGAACCAGCTGCCGTTCGAAGACAACGCCGACGAAGCGACCCGGATGACGAGCATGGATAGCATCGCCGCGATGGGTCGCGCTCCGCAGCCACCATCTCCGTCGCGCGACGAGCGCACGCGCCTGGTCGACGTGCGCAATGATCCGAACATGACCGACGTCGACTGGGACCTCGATTAAGTGACCACGGAGCGGGAGGAACCGGAGCCAGCGGATACGCTGCCGGCGACTTCCGACACGCTTCCAGCGACCTCGGATCCGGGTCCCGAACGCCCGAATCGCTCGACGATGCCGGAGATCGCGCCGCCGTTCGCGCAGCGCTATCGGCTCGGTGCCGAGCTCGGGCGCGGCGGCATGGGACGCGTCGTCGAGGCCTTCGATACCCAGCTCGGGCGCACGGTCGCGCTCAAGGAGGTGCTACCGCGCGCTGGTATCGACCAGCGGTTCGAGCGCGAGATCCAGATCACCGCGCGACTCGAGCATCCTTCGATCGTGCCGCTCTACGACGCGGGCACGATGCCGGATGGCCGCCCGTTCTATGTCATGCGGCGCGTGACGGGTCGCCCCCTCGACGAGCTGATCGGCAAGCACGATGGGCTCGAGGGTCGGTTGAGCCTCTTGCCGAACGTGCTCGCGGCGATCGATGCGATCGCGCATGCGCACAAGCGCGGCATCATCCACCGAGATCTCAAGCCGGGGAACATCCTCGTCGGCGAGAACGGCGAGACGATCGTGATCGATTGGGGCCTCGCGAAGGTGATCGGCGAGGAAGACGCGTACGCGGGATCGCAGATCGCGATGGTGGCGGCGACCGATGGGATGCAGACCGTCGCGGGCGCAGTGTTCGGCACGCCGGGCTTCATGCCGCCAGAGCAAGCGCGCGGCGAAGAGCTCGGGCCCGGTGGCGACGTGTTCGCTCTCGGCGCCACGCTCTATCAACTGCTCGTCGGCCGGCCGCCGATCGGTGGCAAGAGTGCGACCGACGCGATCGCGTCTTCGATCATCCGGCGGATCGAGCCGGTCGTGCAGGCCGCACCGACCGCACCGGCCGAGCTCGTCGCGATCGTCGAGAAGGCGCTCGCGTACGAGGCCGCGGATCGCTATCCGGATGCTGGCGGCCTCGCCGAAGATGTCCGGCGCTTCCTCACCGGCCAGCTCGTCGCGGCGCATCGCTATACCAGGCGCGAGAGGCTCGCGCGATTCGCACGCAAGCACCGCGCGCCCCTGTCGGTCGCCGCCCTCGCGCTCGTCGCCGGTGCGGTGATGGCATGGATCGGTGTCCATCGCATCGTCACCGAGCGCGATGCCGCGAACACGGCGCGCGGCGAGGCCGAGACCCAGCGCGAACAAACGCTGAAAGCGAATGCGCTGCTCGTCGAGCGCGCTGATCAGCTGCTCGTCACGCGGGCGCGCGCGCTCGTCGAGAGCAATCCAACCGAGGCGCTCGCGCTCCTCAAGGAGCTGCGTCCGAATTCGGCGCGCACCGAAGATGCGCGTGCGATCGCGACCTCTGCGGTCAGCCACGGGGTCGCGTACGGGATGCGCTCCGATGGTGAACCGCGGCACGTCGTGGTCGATGCCGATGTCAGCCATCTCGCCGTGGTCACGCGCGACGATACGCTGCGCGTCTGGGATCTGGTGACACACCGCTCGCTCTACGATCGCGCGATGCCCGAGGCGAACCCGGTGTGGGTCGCGAACCATCGGCTGTTGCTGCTGCGCTCGGCGGGTTGCCAGCTGCTCGATCCGAGCTCCGGAGCGCTCGAGAAGCTTCCCGAGCTCCCGCCCGCGTGGCGCGGCGTCGCGACAACGGCGGGAGATCGCGTCGCGATCCTCGGCAAGGCGGGTGACGCCGGCGTGTTCGAGGTCGCGACGAAGAAGTGGACGCCGATGTGGGTCGGACACAAGTCCGACACCCTCCAATATGCGCCCGACGGGAGCTGGATCGCTCTCGCCGATCACGACGGCCTCGTCGTACTCGATGCAGCCGGAGCTCAGCTGTTCGGCCAGGCCGGCCGGTTCGTGCTCCAGGCCTCGGACGCGCGCCGGATCGCGGCGATCGATCCGACCTCGAAGCCTCAGCGCGCGATCGAGATCGATCTGGATCCGGCTCCAAAGCTCTACGAGTATCCGATCCAGCTCGCCAAGCATAACTTCGTGATGCAGGCGCGATTTCGCGGGCGCATGCTCGAGGTCGCGACCGGATCGTTCACGAATCGCTACACCGACCACGAGCTGATCTGGACCGAGCCAACGAGCGTGGTGCAGGCGAACATCGCAGGCGATATCGGCGAAGGGGTCGACATCCGCGCCGCCAGCGACGGGAGCCTGCACTACACGGGCAACTTCATCGAGGGGCGGATCGCGACGCCGGTACCGATGTCGAGAGCGTACCTGGTCGGCCAGCACGATCAGAACCGCTTCGTCGCGGTCACCAATGGCCTGGTCTTGATCTACGACATCTCCGAG
>JANXOP010000421.1 GCA_025357755.1 Kofleriaceae bacterium
CGATGGATCCCGGGCTCGCGGTACATCGCGTCGACGGTCGAGCGATCTGGCAGGCGTACGTGCGTCGCGATCTCACGCCGCAGTTCGTGCCACCGCTGCCGCCGCCACTTCCACCGCCGCGCCGCCACGAGCGTTCGTTCCAGCCGCGCTCGAACAACTCGAATAGCGACCAGCGCTCGTTCTCCCAGCGCCCGAACAATTCGAACACCTCGAATAGCGATCAGCGCTCCTTCTCCCAGCGCCCGAACACGCCGGTGGCGACGCCACCGCCCGTCGACGACTACAGCGCGAGGCCGCGTCCGAACAAATACATCGCGGTGCCACCGCCACCGCCACCGGTGCAGGCGGAACCGAAAGCGCCCGCGAAGCCGGCGGAGTTGCATCCGCGCTGGACTGGCCAGGACACCAGCCGACCTCCGCCGGGCAACCGCCCGAACGATCGACGCCCGAACGATCGGCGCCCGAACGATCGGCGCCCGAATGGCCCGAATGGCCCGAATGGCCAGAACGGCCCGAACAATCCGAATGGCCAGCGTTCGAACGGTCCGAATAGTCCGAATGGCCAGCGTTCGAACGGTCCGAACCAGCCGCGTCCGGGCGAGTACCGAGGAAGCACGCCGCGCCAGGGGAGCCGCGATAATGCGCGTCCGAGCTTCGCGGGCCCGCCAGCGCCGCGGCCGCCGAGCCCGCCGAGGTCAGGATTCAACGACCAGCGCTCCTTCCAACCGCGGCCGACCGAGCCGCGATCGAGCAACGCGGGTCCGAGTGCACCGCGCCCGCCCCAGACCGTGGGAGATGTGCGCGCCGCATCTCCGGCGACGACCGGCAGCGAACCCTCGGGCCAGCGTCGCCGCCGCCGCCGCTGATCTGATGATCTGGGTTCCGCGAGCCGAAACCGTGACGCATGCGTTGCGCCGCTCCCCCGACGCGACGAACGCGTACGAGTCAGGTCCGGCGAGTCCGCTCGCTCGCATCATGCCATGGGGTAGGCAAGCGTCCGCTCGCTTCTTCGATCAGAGCGCGTCGACGAGCTGCGGCAAGACGAGCCCGGTCGCCTGATCGATCAGGAGCGTCGCGTGCTCGTCGCCGCGGGTCGGTCCACGATTGACGATCGCGACCGGGACGCTGCGCTCCGCCGCGCGTCGCACGAAGCGATAACCGGAGAACACCGCGAGCGAGCTGCCCGCGACGAGCAGGAGCTCTGCCTGATCGAACAGCGCCCACGCTGCATCGAGTACGGCACGCGGCACACTGCCGCCGAAGAACACGACATCCGGCATCAACACGCCACCGCACGCGGTGCACGCCACGATCTCGAAATCTGCGACGAGCGCATCGGGCAGCTCGACATCGCCATCGGGTTGGATCCGCGCATCATTGGCGTGGCGCGGGTTCGCTTCGATCAACCGCTGCTGCATGTAATCGCGCGACGTGAGCTCGCCGCACGCGAGGCAACGCACGCGGCGCAGCGCACCGTGAAGCTCGACCACGTTGCGGCTGCCCGCGCTCGTGTGGAGCCCGTCGACATTCTGCGTGATGATGCCGGCGAGCAGGCCCCGCTCCTCCAACGCAACGCACGCGCGATGGCCCGCGTTGGGCTTGGCCTCCGCCATCCGTGGCCACCCGATCATCGAGCGCGCCCAGTACTTCGTCCGCATCACCAGCTTGTCGACGAACTCGCGGTGCTGCATCGGATCGCGGACGCGCGGTGGCCGATCGGGTCCGCGATAGTCCGGGATCCCGCTCTCGGTCGAGATGCCCGCACCGGTCAGCGCGACGATGCGCTTACCGCGCGCGAGCTCGACCAGCTGTTCGATCTCGAGACCAGGCGCCACGCCTTGCTGGTCTAGCAGGCCTACGGCTTTTTGCCGATGGTCGAGTACAGCGCGGTTTGGGGCGCCTGCTTCTCGGTCACCGCGAACGATTCGGCATCCGACGGGAAGGTGCTGGCTCGGACCTCGCTCACGTACTGCTGGGTCGCCTGCTTGATCGTGGCGCCGAGCTGCGCGAACCGCCGCACGAACCGCGGCTTGAACTCTTCGTTCATCCCGAGCATGTCGTAGCAGACGAGGACCTGGCCATCGCAGTCGACGCCCGCGCCGATCCCGATCGTCGGAATCTGCAGCGCCGCCGTGATGTCGTGCGCGATATCCGCGGGAATTGCTTCGAGCACGATCGCGTACGCACCGGCCGCCTCGAGCGCGAGGGCATCGGCGAGCAAGCGCTCGCGCCCACCCGCATCGCGGCCCTGGACCTTGAAGCCACCGAACTGGTGGAACGACTGCGGCGTGAGGCCGATGTGGCCCATCACCGGGATGCCCGCGGCCACCAGCTTCTCGACGAGCGGTGCGTGCTGAGCGCCGCCTTCGAGCTTGACCGAGTGGCAGCCGCCTTCTTTGATCAGGCGACCGGCTGCGGTCAGGCCTTGCTCGATCGAGGCTTGATACGACATGAACGGCATGTCGCCGACCACGTGGGCGCGCGCGACCCCGCGAACGACGGCGCGGCAGTGATACGACATCTCCTCGAGGGTGACGGGGAGCGTGGTGTCATGGCCTTGGATGACCATGCCGAGGGAATCACCGACGAGGAGAACGTCAGCGCCAGCTTCATCAAAGAGCCGCCCGAACGTCGCATCGTAGGCGGTAACCATGGCGATCTTCTCGCCGCGCTCTTTCATCTGCCGGAGGGTGTGGATGGTGACGCGCTGCGCCTTCATTCCGTCCCGCTTTCTTGGGTGTGTGATTCGAGCCCCCGCTGGGATTCGAAGTCACGCGCCAGAACATCTGGCTACGCGCTTCGTTCGATCACGTGCGTCAAGCGTATCAGATCGGAGCGAGAGAGAAGTTCACCTTCACCTGGGCACCCGAACCCGTGAGGATCACGACGGAATCCTTGCGCCAGCCGGTCTCGAACGGGTCGATCGTGATCTCGGTACCGAGATCGTCATCGAAGAAGGTGTCCTTGTCATAGAGGTGCGCCTTGAGCTTGATGGTCGAGCCGGCGGTCGGCGAGACGTTCACGATCGCGTTGGCGAGGCCCTGCCCGAATGAGGTGCCCTGGTGAACCTGGACGTAGTTGCTCGAGTCCTTGTGCCAGACCGTCGAGGAGCTCGTGCCCTCGACCGAGATGTCACCGTAGATCTCGATGTTGCCGTCGGAGTCGTTCGCCTTGTCGACCGTGATGTTCTGCAAGATGACCTGGACTTGCTGCGAGATCCGGTCGCACGTCTTGACGTCGTAGTTGGTGGTCTCCGACATCCGCGCGGGCGAGTTGTCCTTGAGGTAGTTCAGCTTGTACGCGATCGGAGCGCCGGGCGAGTCTTTGGAGTAGTTGCCGCCAGCCTTGATGAACGCGATCAGGTTATCGTAGCTGTCGATCGCCTGGACCGCGGTGCCAGCGTCGCCACCGAGGATGAACGCGGTGATCTTCGACTTCGAGAGGATGTCCTTGTAGGTGACCGAGACATTGCCCGAGACATCGGCGCCGCCCGAGTAGGCGAAGTCGAGCGCGGCGCCCATCTCCTCGTCCGAGTACTCCGACTCGAACGTGAACACGACCATGCGGCCGTAGGTGATCGACGACACGTACGCGGGCGGCCGCGTCTCGTCCATGTGCGCTTTGACATCGGCGAGAGTCACGGTGCCGTCGAGCACGGCGGCTGGCGAGGACGGCGCATCGAAGTCGACCGTGTAGTACGTCTGCATGTACTTCACGAGGTAGCGCGAGCGGGTCTGGTTATTGGAGAAGTTGAAGCTCGTCTTGAGGCTCGCGACGCCGAGGCCCCAGCTCGCCTTGACGCCGAGCGCGATGTTGAGCTGCTCTTGCGAGTGCACCTGCTCGATCTCGGAAGAGATATCGGCGGACGTCGAACCCGTGATGTCGGTATCGAGGATGCCGCTGAGCGCGTCGCGATAGGTCGCGAGACTCGGGTTGGCGATCGTTGCCTTCTTGGTGCCAGCGATGTTCTGGAGGCTGACCGAGATGGTGCCGGCCGTTCGCGGCATCACGATCTGGGTGAACAACCCGGTGAGTACCGAGTCGGCGCTGACCAGCGCCCCCGGCCACAGCGAATCGGAGTTGGCCGCGAACGCCACGATCTGATCGTAGTCGCGGGTCTCTTGGAGGTTCTGCGTGCTGCACTGGTAGTCGCCATCGGTCGTCTGCGCCGACGTCGTGCCTTGCACGATGGCAGGTGGGTCGACGGGGAGGAGCGGCAACCCTTCGATGTATTGATCGATGGCGCCGCCTTGCGGACCGGTGGAATCGCCGACATCGCCGGCGCAACCATTGGTCATCACTGCAAACAGGATCCCGGTCAGTACAGCTCGCATGACACGGACATAGAGCAACTACCCTGCCAGCATGAAGTGCAAAGACTTTCACTACTTCCGCTAGAGCCGCGAGACCCCAGCAGCTTCTGGCCTGGCTAGTCGATCCGCCAGCTCAACCGGTGAACGCCAATCCTTGTACCGACATGCCCCCATCGACCGCGATGCACTGGCCGGTGATGTACGAGGCGACCGGCAGGGCGAGGAACGCGACCAGGCTGGCGACCTCGCGCGGCTCGGCGACCCGGCCCATCGGCGTCCGCGCCACGATCGCGGCGAGCTTCACGGGATCGGCGAGCACCGGCTCCGCGAGCGGGGTTCGCGTGTACCAGGGCGCGACCGTGTTCACGCGGATCTGATCGCGCGCCCACTCCAGGGCCATCACCCGCGCGGCTTGCGCGAGCCCGGCCTTCGCCGCGGCATAGGCGACGCCGGTCGGCAGCGCGAGCTGGCCCGCGACCGAGCCGATATGGATGACGCTCGCGTGCGCGGCGCGGAGCTGTGGGTGGAGGTCACGCGAGAGCAGCACCGCGGCACTGAGATCGAGCGCGAGGATCCGTTCCCACGTCTCGTCGTCGTAGTCGACGATCGACTTCCTGACGTTCGTCGCGGCGTTGTTGACCAGGATGTCGATCGGTTTACCCGCGAGCGCCGCGACGATCTTCGAGCGTTCGGTCGCGAGGTCCGCACAGATATCGGCATCGCTGCGCGCGATCGTCGTGATCGTCGCGCCGAGTCCGGCGAGCTCGTCGCAGATCGCGGCGCCGATGCCCTTGGTGCCACCGGTCACGACCGCGTGCTTGCCGCGGAGGTCCCAACCGATCATCGCCCCGGTCATGGCGCGTGCTTCTCGACGATCGCGATGTACGCGGTCATCGCGGCGTCCTTGGTCTCGCCCGCGTGCTTGGTCCACGCGTCGTACTTCGCGCGGCCCTTGAGATCGAGCATGCCTGGGCGCGAGCCCGCGACATCGCCGACCGTCGCCTGTTTGTAGAGCGCGTACATCTCGAGCAGGACGTCGTTGCCGAGGCCGGTGACCGGCTTGATGCGGGCCTGCGCATCTGCGAACCGCTGAGCAAGATCAGACATGCGGCAATGGTAAGACAGTGGGATGGAGGCGCGCATCCTGGATGGCGATCAGTATCGGGTTACCCAGGACCCGACGGAGATCCATGCCGCGCTCGACGCTGGCAAGCCGATCTGGATCGAGCTCCAGCAAAAAGACCACGCCTGCGACGTGCTGCTCGCGAAGCAGCTCGAGCTCCATCCGCTCACGATCGAAGACATCTGGGCGAACCGCAGCCAGCCCAAGCTCGAGGACTACGACGAATACCTCTACATCATCGTTCACGGCATCGCGCAGGCGAAGAAGTCGGGCTCGATCCGGCTGATCGAGCTCGATCTCGTGATCGGCCCGACCTGGGTGATCACGCACGATCCGGAGCACATCGTCGAGGCGGTGCGCACGGAGCTCGATCGCACCCCGAAGTTGCTCGCGAAGGGACCTGCCTGGATCGCGCACGCGATCCTCGACACCGCGGTCGATCGCTACCTGCCGGTGGTCGACAACCTCGACACCCAGATCGAGAAGCTCGAGAACGACGTGCTGCGCAAGGCGGGGACCAAGCAGGGCCCGCCGATCCTGCGCAAGATCCTCAGCTTCAAGCGGATGCTGCTCACGTTGCGCCGGATGAGCATCCACCAGCGCGAGATCTTGCTCCGCTTGGCGCGCGGGGAGTTCGACGAGATTCCGAAGGAGATGACGCCGTTCTATCGCGACGTCTACGACCACTTCCTCCGGATCAACGACCTGATCGAGAGCTATCGCGACCTCGTGACCTCCGCGCTCGAGGCCTATCTGTCCGTCCAGTCCAACCGGATGAACGAGATCATGAAGACGCTCACCTTGATGTCGACGGTGATGCTCCCGATCACGTTCATCGCGGGGGTCTACGGCATGAACTTCGACCACATGCCGGAGCTCCACACGGTCTGGGGCTATCCGGCGGCGCTCGGCCTGATGGGCGTGATCGTGGCCGGCTGCTTCGTCTGGTTCCGCCAGAAGGGCTGGATCGGCTCGAAAGATCTCGACGTTCCCGAAGACGACGATCCCGAAATCGAGGACCCCGAGGACGCCCGGGTGGTCGCCAAGGCGGCCGATCTGTAGGTGCGTCTCTAGTTGCCTCGGGCGGGTGAAATGTGGAGTATCGGGCTGTTCCCGTGACGCGCGTTCTGACTCTGGTCGTAGCGGTCTGTCTGGCGGTGTCGACCGCGAGCGCCGGCAAAGCAGTCGGTTACGTCGCCGGTGAAAAGACCCCGATCAAGCTGACCGACATCAACGGCAAGGATGTCGAGATCCGCACCGCGAAGGCGTTCCGCGTGATGGCAAAGGCCGCGCGCAAGAAGGGCGTAGATCTCAAGATTCGATCCGGCTTCCGCAGCTTCGCGAAGCAAGAGAAGCTCTACAAGCAGTACCGCCGCGGTCAGGGCAACCTCGCCGCGCCGCCGGGCTACTCGAACCACGAGAGTGGTCGGGCGCTCGATCTCTACGTCACCGATCACAAGGCGTTCGACTGGCTGCAAGAGCACGGCGCGACCTACGGCTTTCACCGCACCGTGCCGGGCGAGGCGTGGCACTGGGAGTACCTCGGCAACGAGGACAAGGACGCCATCGCTCGCGACTCGAAGAAGACCACGAAGTCCAAGTCGAAGCCGAAGCAGACCAGCTAGTGCGGGCAGCGCTGCTGTGCTTGGTCGCCTGCGCTGGGCCCCAGCATTCGAGCTTCACGCCGCGCGACGATGCCGCGCTCCGCACCGTGCTGGCGAGCCAGGCCGCGGCGTGGAATCGCGGCGACCTCGATGGCTTCATGGCGGGCTACGCGCACTCGCCGGACCTCGTGTTCACCTCGGGTGGCAATATTCGCCACGGCTACGACGAGACGATCGCGAAGTACAAGGCGAAGTACGGCACCGACCAAGCGACGATGGGACATCTCGGCTTCGAGCTGCTTTCGATCCAGCACCTCGGTGCGGATGGCGCGATCGTCCTCGGGCGCTGGAAGCTGACCGACACGCCGAATGCCGCGGGTGGCGTGTTCTCCGTCGCCTTCGAGCGCGGCGCGGACGGTTGGAAGATCGTCCACGACCACACGTCCGCTGATCCGCGCTAGCCGTCTCGTGGGGACCGCGGAGGCGTGGCGCCGGAGGCCCAGTGTACTCGTGGCGCGTCACAAATCCCGGCACGGGTTGGCAGGGCCGAGCACGAAGTGGCTGGCGCGCGCGTTGCTGATTGGCAAGGCATGGAATCCACGCTCGGAGGTTCGTTCGGGTTATCGCAGCTCTTGAACGTCACGTTCGGTAGCGAGCGTCCCGCGACGCGCGCGCGCGAAACGAGGCTCGCGGTGATCGCGCTCGTCACGGGCCTGGCGCTCGCCGCGATGTGGGGACTCGCCGCGGGGAGCTCGTCGGCAGAGCTCGCGATCGCGGACCTGTACAAGGTGCCGATGGTGATCCTGTTATCGGCGATCACCGCCTTGCCGCCGGGCCTTTTGATGCTGCGGATCGCGAACGCGAAGCTCTCGGCGGTGGAGCTCGCGGGCGCCTTCGCGACCTCGATCTTCGGCGGCACACTCGTGCTCGCCACGCTCGCGCCGCTCGTCGCGATCTACTATCACACCAGCGCGAAGGCCGGCGTGCCGCTCGCGCTCGGCTCGGTGTTCGTGTCGCTCGCGACCGCATCGATGTTGTTCGCGCGTGCGGTCGCGCGCCGGCTCGGCGAGCACAAGCGCGGATCGTTGGTCGCCGTCGTGGTGCTCGTCGCGATCTTTCTCGCCGCGTTGCTCCAGTTCGTCGCGCTCGCATCACCGATTATTGGAGTGCATGGCACGACGTTCGAGCTCGGCCTCGACGGGTTCCATCTGTGAGCCTCGCCGGGCACAGCGCGCACTACCTGCAAGTGATGTGGGGGATCGCGACGGCCATCGGTGGAGCGGTGATCCTCGCGCTCGTCGCGGTCTATCGATGGGCGGTGCGCGCGGCCGAGGCTGAAGAGGTCGAGCGGATCCTCGCCGAGGACGAGCTGGCGGAGCGGCGCGAGCATGTCGCCGAACGACACGGTTAGGCGCTTGCGGTAGGATCCGCGGTATGAACGATGTGAAGTCGCGGGTCAGTGAAGAGGAGTGGAAGCTCCGGACCGATCTCGCGGCGGCGTATCGGCTGGTCGCTCACTTCGGCTGGGACGATCTGATCTTCACGCACATCTCGGCGCGCCTTCCGGGCACCGATCATCACTTCTTGATCAACCCGTACGGCATGACCTTCGACGAGGTCACGGCCTCGTCGCTCGTGAAGATCGATCTCGACGGCAAGAAGCTGATGGATAGCCCCTACGAGATCAATCCAGCAGGCTTCACGATCCACAGCGCGATCCACGCGGCGCGAGAGGATGCCAAGTGCGTGCTCCACACGCACAGCCTCGACGGCGTCGCGATCTCTGCGACCAAACCAGGCATCCTGCCCATCTCGCAGCAATCGATCTTCGTGCTCGCGTCGCTCGCGTATCACGACTACGAAGGCGTCGCGCTGCACGAGGGCGAGAAGCCGCGGCTCGTGCGCGACCTCGGCGACAAGAACTTCCTGATGCTGCGCAACCACGGGCTCCTCACGGTCGGCAGCTCGATCGCCGATACGTTCCTGTTCATGTATCTGTTCGAGGCCTGCTGCACGATCCAGGTCCGCGCGCAGTCGACCCACGGCGAGCTCATCGCGATCGATCCCAAGATCGTCGCGGGCGCACAGATGGCCGCCAAGCAGGTCACGCGCTCGGCCGGCGGGAGCCTGGCGTGGCCGGGCCTGTTGCGGAAGCTCGATCGGATCGATCGCAGCTATCGAGACTGATAGACTTGGCAAAATGCCCGCGCCCGACGATCTCGAGACCCTGCAGAACAAGCTCCGGAAGCGCGGGTTTCGCCAGGACGACCTGTTCCTCCACGAGTGCGCTGCTTGCAAGGCGAACGCCGTCGTGATCTTTGCGATCTCGGGGCGCTCCGGCGGCCGAGATATCCGGATCTGCCAGGAGTGTGGCGATGCCAAGTCCTGGACTGCCGGAGCGGGCATGGACGGGCGTGTCCAGGACGCGACGTTCGATCTCCGCACGTTCGCGCGCTAGCCCACCTACATCTCACGGCATCAACACCGGTGGCCCGCGGCCGACTCTCGGGGTGATGCGACCGAAATTTCGCGAGACGTTGTGGTTCAAGAAGGGCGTCAAGGACGCCGAGGCCGCACAGGAAGCGGATCCGCACGACATCATGGCGCCCAAGGCGGCCGACATGATGCCGATCGAGGATCGCTACGACGATGGGGCCGAGCCGGTCAACCTGGTCGACTCCGTCGCGTTCGGGGTCCACACCGGCAAGACCGAGTACATGCCGAAGCTCGCGACCGGCCAGCACGCGCCGCTCGACGAAGCCGACGAGGTCAACGAAGGCCTGATGGTCAAGGACCTCAAGGCCGGTCGCAAGCGCGTGTTCGCGGCGCTCGGCGTCGGCGCGGTGCTCGTCCTCGCCGTCGTGATCATGTTCGTCGCGAGCTGAATTTAGTGGAGCAGCTGCGGGACCATGCGCGCGACATCTGCGGTCGAAACCCCGAGGCGCTTCGAGTAGTCCGCTAGCTGGTCCGTGCCGATCCGGCTGATCGCGAAGTACTTCGCGTCGGGATGCGCGAAGTAGAGCCCCGAGACTGACGCGGTCGGCATCATCGCGTAGCTCTCGGTCAGCGTCACGCCGTGGTGCGCGGCGTTGCCCAGCAGCTCGAAGAGCGTGCCCTTCGGGGTGTGATCCGGGCAGGCCGGATAGCCAAAAGCCGGGCGAATCCCGCGGTACTTCTCCGCGAGGATATCTTCGCGCGTGAGCTGCTCGGCCTTGCCGTAGCCGAAGTCTTCACGCACCTGGTGGTGCATGTACTCGGCCGCGGCCTCCGCGAGCCGATCGGCGAGCGCCTTGGACATGATCGCGTTGTAGTCGTCGAGCTGCTTGTCGAACGATCCGGCGAGCTCGTCGGTGCCGAGCCCGGCGGTCACGATGAACGCGCCGAGGTAGTCGACCGGGCGACCGCCGCTGGCCGGAGCGATGTAGTCGGCGAGCGAGAAGCAGAGTTCCTTGTCTTCTTGCTGGCGCATCATCGGGAACTTGGCGAGCTCGCGCTCGCCGTCGAACACCGTGATGTCTTCGCCGTTCGAGGCCGCGCTCCAGAACCCGTAGGTCGCCTTCGCGCGCAGCAGCTTGCCGTCGATGATCTTCGCGAGCAGCTCCTTGCCGTCGGCGAACACCTTGCGCGCGGCATCGCCCTTCTTCGGATCCTGGAGGATCGCGGGATACCGCCCGCTGAGCTCCCAGGTGTGGAAGAACGGCGACCAATCGATCCACTCGGCGAGCACCGCGAGATCGAGATCGAGGTTGTGGACGCCCGTGAAGACCGGCTTGGCGATCGAGGTGAAGTCGATCTTCTCGCGCCGCGCCTTCGCCTCGGCGTAGGTGAGCATCGGTCGCTTCTGCGACACCGCGTACTGCGCGCGCGCGGTCTCCTGCTTCGCGCTGATCTCCGCGAGGTAGCCCGCGCGATCGCTGCCGAGGAGCTTACCGAGCACGCCGACCGCGAGTGATGCATCGGGCACGTGGACCGTGCCCTTCGTGTAGGCCGGCGCGATCTTGACGGCGGTGTGCTTGCCGCTCGTGGTCGCGCCACCGATCAATAGCGGCATCGTCATGCCCCGGCGTGTCATCTCGGCCGCGACATTGATCATCTCGTCGAGCGACGGGGTGATCAGGCCGGACAGGCCGATGAGATCGGCCCCGAGCTCGATCGCGGTATCGAGGATCTTGTGCGCGGGCACCATCACGCCGAGGTCGACGACCTCGTAGCCGTTGCAGCGCAGCACGACGCCGACGATGTTCTTGCCGATGTCGTGGACGTCGCCCTTGACGGTCGCGATGACCATCTTGCCCTTCGCGGTCGTATCGCCGGTGCGCCGCTTCTCCTCTTCCATCAGCGGCTCGAGGATCGCGACCGCTTTCTTCATCACGCGCGCCGACTTCACGACCTGCGGGAGGAACATCTTGCCAGTGCCGAACAGCGTGCCGACGATGTTCATGCCGTCCATCATCGGACCTTCGATGATGTCGAGCGGCTTGGGATACGTGGCGAGCGCCTCGGCGATATCCGGATCGATGAAATCGGTGATGCCGTTGACGAGCGAGTGCGCGAGCCGCTCGGGCAGGGTGCCCTTGCGCCACTCGAGCTCGTCTTCCTTGCGAACGGTGTTGCCGGAGAACTCCGCCGCGATCGCGAGCATGCGCTCGGTCGCGGTCAGCTCCGGTCCGGACTCGGCCTGCTTCGGCCGCCGATTCAGCACGAGGTCTTCCGCGGCTTCGCGCAGCTTCGGATCGAGCTGCTCGTAGACCGCGAGCTGACCGGCGTTGACGATCGCCATGTCCATGCCGGCCTGGATCGCGTGATAGAGGAACACCGAGTGCAGCGCCTCGCGCACGCGCGGCGAGCTGCGGAACGAGAACGACAGGTTCGAGACACCGCCCGAGACCTTGGTCCCAGGGAGCTCGGCCTTGATCCGCTTGATCGCCTCGAGGAACGAGACGGCGTAGCCATCGTGCTCCTCGATCCCGGTGCCGATCGTGAGGATGTTCGGATCGAAGATGATGTCCTCGGGCGGGAAGCCGACCTGCTCGGTGAGGATCTTGTACGCGCGATGCGCGATCACGAGCCGATGATCGGCGGTGGTCGCCTGGCCGGTCTCGTCGAACGCCATCACCACGACCGCCGCGCCGAACCGGCGCACGATCTTCGCGTGGCGAATGAACGGCTCCTCGCCTTCCTTGAGCGAGATCGAGTTGACGATGCCCTTGCCCTGCAAGCACTCGAGCCCGGCCTCGATGACCTCGAACTTCGAGCTATCGACCATCACGGGCAGGCGCGCGACATCGGGCTCGCCGGCGAGCAAGTTGATGAACCGGCGCATCGCGGCGACGCCGTCGAGCATGCCTTCGTCCATGCAGACATCGAGGATATTCGCGCCACCGGCGACCTGGTCGCGCGCGACCGCGACCGCTTCTTCGTACTTCTCGTCCTTGATCAGGCGGCGGAACGCGGCCGAGCCGGTCACGTTCGTGCGCTCGCCGACGATGATGAAGTTGGTCTCTGGCGTGATCGTGAGCGGCTCGAGGCCGGAGAGCCGCATGTACTTCGCGGGGACCGCGATCGTGCGCGGCTTGACGCCCTCGATCGCGGCGCGGATCGCGGTGATGTGCTCGGGACGCGTCCCGCAGCAGCCGCCGACGAGGTTGACGAGACCTTCACGCGCGAAGCTGCCGATCACGCCCGCCATCTGCTCCGGCGTGTCGTCGTAGCCGCCCATCTCGTTCGGCAGGCCCGCGTTCGGATAGCACGCGACGCGGATGCCGGCGTTGCGTGCGAGCTCCATCACGTGCGGCCGCATATCCTCGGCGCCGAGCGCGCAGTTGATGCTGACCGCGAGCAAGTTCGCGTGCGAGATCGAGTTGAAGAAGGCCTCGACGGTCTGGCCCGACAACGTGCGGCCCGAGCGGTCGGGAATGGTCACCGAGGCGATCACCGGCACGCGGCGGACACCCTGGGTGAACAGCTCCTCGATCGCGTACAGCGCGGCCTTGCAGTTCAGCGTGTCGAGGTGGGTCTCGGTTAGGATGAGATCGACGCCGCCCTCGATCAGCGAGCGCGCTTGCGCGCTGAACGAGGCCGCGAGCTCCTGGAACGTGATCGAGCGCTTGGACGGATCGTTGACGTCCGGGGAGATCGACGCGGACCTCGTGGTCGGGCCGATCGAGCCAGCGACCCAGCGCGGCTTGCCGTCACCCTCGGTCGCGCGCGCGGCGGCTCGACGGGCGCAGCCCGCGGCCGAGATGTTGATGTCGTGCGCGGCGTCCTGGAGATCGTAGTCGGCGAGCGAAATCGACGTGGCGGTGAACGTATTGGTCTCGACCATGTCCGCGCCGGCCGCGAGAAATTGGTAGTGAATCTCCTCGATCGCCTCGGGTTTGGTCAGCGCGAGGAGGTCGGTACAACCCTTCACCGAGGTGGGGTGATTGGCGAACCGCTCGCCGCGCCAGAGCTCTTCGTGCTTGAGCTCGAGACCTTGGATCATGGTGCCCATCGCGCCATCGAGCACGACGATGCGACGATTGAGCAGATCCACGAGCTCGTCGACGGAAGACATCGCCCGTGATTACCACTAGTAAAGGCAGACGTCGATTCCCCCGATCGTCTAGACTTCGCGGCGATGAACGCCCGTAGCCCTGGCCCCATCTTGGACTCGATTCTCGACGCCACCGGCTCCACGCCGATGGTCCGCCTGGCACGGATCGGTCGCGATCTACCGTGCGAGCTGCTCGCGAAGTGCGAGTTCTTGAACCCCGGCGGCTCGATCAAGGACCGCATCGGCGTCAAGATGCTGATCGACGCCGAGAAGTCGGGCCGGATCAAACCGGGCGACACGCTGATCGAACCGACCTCGGGCAACACCGGCATCGGCCTCGCGATCGCGGCAGCGGCGAAGGGCTATCGCGTGATCATCACGATGCCCGAGAAGATGTCCCAGGAAAAGCAGGTCGTGCTCGAGGCGCTCGGCGCCGAGATCATCCGGACCCCGACCGAGGCCGCGTGGGATGCCCCCGAGAGCCACATCGGCGTGGCTCGCAGGCTCCGCGAGATCATCCCGAACTCGCACATACTCGATCAGTACTCGAACCCCTCGAACCCCGGCGCGCACGAGATGGGCACCGGCGTCGAGATCCTCGAGCAGTGCGAAGGCAGGGTCGATGCGGTCGTGATGACTGCTGGCACCGGCGGCACGATCAGCGGCGTCGCGCGCGCGATCAAGAAGGTCGCCCCGCAGTGCCAGATCATCGGCGTCGATCCCGAGGGCTCGATCCTCGCCGGCCCCGGCGAGATCAAGTCGTACAAGGTCGAGGGCATCGGCTACGATTTCATCCCCGACGTCCTCGATCGGCGCCTCGTCGATCGCTGGGTCAAGTCCAACGATCGCGATTCATTCCTCGTCGCGCGCCAGCTGATCCGCCAGGAGGGCCTGCTGGTCGGCGGCTCGTCGGGCTCGGCCGTGTGGGCCGCGATGCAGATCTGCCGCGACCTCGGCCCGGGCAAGCGCGTCGTCGTGATCTTGTCGGACTCGATCCGCAATTACCTCTCGAAGTTCGTCGACGATCGTTGGATGCGCCAGCAGGGCTTCTTCAAGGCCGACTGGGAGGTCGGCACGGTCGGCGACGTGATGCGCACGATCGGCCGCCGCGAGGTGATCGCGCTCGACGTCAACGACAAGGTCAGCCGCGCGACCGACATGTTCAAGGAGCACGGCATCTCGCAGATGCCAGTGCTCGATCAGCAGCAGCTCGCGGGCATCTTGACCGAGAGCGACCTGCTCCATCAGTTGATGGGTGGTCGGGTCGATCGCAATACGGTCGTCGCCGAAGTCATGGAGCGCAAGGTCTCCACGGTC
>JANXOP010000438.1 GCA_025357755.1 Kofleriaceae bacterium
GGTTTGGTGGTTGTGATGCGGTTGTCGGTGATTGTGTTTTGGTGCCGCTCGCACAGGTCGTCGACGATGCCGCGCGCACCACGCGCGGCGTGACGCCGACCGCGCAGATCCAGATCGTGGTCGCGACCGAGCTCGCGGTCCTCGGCACCCGTGAAGGGCTCGATCACGTGGTCCAGAACCTCGTCGACAACGCGGTCAACTATGGCGGTGGCACGCAGGTGATCGTCGAGGCCGTGCGCCACGCCAAGCGCGTTCGCCTCTCGGTCACCGACGCCGGGTCCGGGATCCCGAAGGGCCAGGAGGAGCGGGTGTTCGAGCGGTTCTATCGGATCGACCCGGGCCGCAGTCGCGATCGTGGCGGTTCGGGGCTCGGCCTGGCGATCGTCAAGAGCCAGGTCGAAGCCATGGGTGGACGGATCTGGCTCGAGCACGCCGATCCGGGGGCGCGCTTCGTGATCGAGCTCGATGCAGCCGAGCGGCAGGGCGTGCGATAATCGAGGGATGCGCGTGGGCATGCATCGTCGGGTCGCGTCGGGCATGGCCGTGTCGATCGCCAGCGCCATCGCCGTCAGCGGTTGCTCGTTCGCGCTCGTGCATGGCCCCAAGCCGGCGCCGGCTGCGGTGAGCGATTGCACGACGAGCCGGCTCGCACCGATCCTCGATTCGGTGTTCACCGCGGTCATGCTGATCACCGTGGTCGAGTCGCTCGCGACGAACGATGCGGACTGGCAGAAGCAGCTGTGCGACGCCAATGATCCGAATTGCACGCCGGCGTTCTCACAGGGTGGGGCAGCGCTGATCTTCTCGCCCCTCGCGCTGCTCGGTGCGGCGGGCATGTATTACGGCTATACGCGCACGTCGGAGTGCCGCGATGCGCAGCCGCGCGTCGAGGAGGTGCCGCTGTCGGTGCCGATGACGGTCGCGGCGCCGCTCCCGACGCCGGTCGTCGCGCCCGTGCCCGAGCCGACGCGGACGCCGATGGCGACCCCGACGCCGGCGATGCCTCCGAGTACGCCGACGCCGACCGCGCCTCCGACGACGACCGCGCCTCCGACGACGGCGGTCCCGGCGAACCCGTATGGCGCAGCGAAACCTGTACCCGCGCCGGTGAAGCCGAAGCCCACCCCGAAACCGAAACCGGATGCACCACCCGCGCCTCCGGTCGGGATTCCATTACCGGGCGGCCCGTAGCTCTCCATGATGACTCCTGAGGTGCTGTGGGCCGCGGGGCTCGCGATCGCGATCGTCTTCACGGCGGCGCTGGTCAATCGGTTCGCGCCGCAGACCCGCTCGCGGCTGCGCACGATCGCGATCCTCTACGTCATGTACTTGCTCGCGCTCGGCTCGAGCCACCTGCTCGCCGACCTCGGCGAGCCGGACTGGGCGCGGCGCACCGTGATCGCGACCGAGATCCTGCGGGTGTTCCTCGTGGTCAATCTGTCGGCGACGCTGGTGTTCCGGTTGCTCTTACGCGGGCTCGGCCTCAAGGTCCCGACGATCGCGAGCGACCTGCTCGTGGGCCTCGGCTACATCGTCGCGACGGTCGGCGTGTTCTCGCAGCACGGCCTCGATCCCGTCGGTGCGCTGGCGACTGGCGCCGCGGTGTCCGCGATCCTCGCGTTCTCGCTGCAGAGCACGCTCGGCAACATCCTCGGCGGCGTCGCCCTGCAGCTCGATGGCTCGATCCACGAGGGCGATTGGATCCAGCTCGAGAACGGCAAGCAGGGCCGGATCCGCGCGATCCGCTGGCGCCATACGCTGATCGAGACCCGCGACTGGTCGACGATCGTCGTGCCGAATGCATCGCTGCTCGCGAACAACATCACGATCCTCGGGTACCGCGAGGGCCTGCCGGCGCCGCAGCGGATGTGGGTGTACTTCAACGTCGATTTCCGATTCGCGCCAAACCATGTGATCCAGATCGTCACCGATGGCGTGCTCGGCTCGCCGATCGAGAACGTCGCTGGCGATCCGAAGCCGAATGTCATCTGCATGGACTTGGCGCGCGACGGCAAGGATTCGGTCGCGCTCTACGCCGTGCGCTACTGGTTGATCGATCTCGCGGCCGACGATCCGACGAGCTCGCGCGTGCGCGCGCGGATCTTCACCGCGCTCAAGCGCGCGAACATTCCGCTCGCCGTACCCGCGGTGATGAACCTCGTGCAGGTCAACGACCGAGAGCGCGAGCAAACGCATCGCGAACGCGATCATGGAGCGCGGCTCGCGGCGCTCCATGTCGTCCACATGTTTCGCGGCCTGACCGAGGACGAATTGCGCGTCCTCGCCGAGGGCGTCACCGCCGTCATCTACACCAAGGGCGAGACGATCACGCGGCAGGGCGCGACCGCGCACTATCTCTACGTCCTGACCAAGGGCACCGTCGAGGTCAAGGTTCGTAAGCTCGACAATCCGGCGAGCGAGCCTCGCGTGATGGCGACGCTCGAGGCACCCGAAGTTTTCGGCGAGATGGGCCTGATGACCGGCACGCCACGCGGTGCCGACGTCGTCGCGAAGACCGATGTCGAGTGCTTGCGCCTCGACAAGCCAACGTTCGAGCGCGTGCTGCTAGCGCGCCCCGATGCGGCCAAGGAGCTCGCTGACAAGCTGGCGCTTCGCCGCGCGAATAACACTCGCACCGAGGACATGAACGAGGCCGAGCTCGCGCGTCATCACCAGAACGAAGCGGCGCGAATCCTCGGCGGAATCAAGGAGTTCTTCGGCCTGTGAAGCGCGGCGCGCTCCAGGCTGGTCGCTCGTACGCGCGCTCGGCGTCGGCACTAACTTAGGTACCAGATCGTGACAATCGCTCGCAGCTCCATGACACCTCGGCGTCCAGGTGTTGCGACGCTGATGTGATGCGATGGCTGATCGTCGGAAGTCTGTATGCCGGGCTCGGGGTGGCGCTCGCGGATACGCCGGTAGGGCTAGCGCTCGATCCGCGGGTGACGCTGCCGACCCGATCGACGGTCGACGTGCCGACGCTCGCCCACTCGGTCATTGACACCCACGCGGGTACCGCGACGTTTGACTGGGGCACGTCGCGCTTCACCATCCGCGTGGTCCCGTCGGGGCTCGATACGGAGGTCACCGCCAAGCTCGTACGAGCGGATCTGGGGTCTCGCGGCATCGAGTTGCGAGGTGCACGGTTCGAGGCGATCGACGACGCCATCGTGGTCACGCCGGTGCTCCCAGGCCGGGGCGATCGAGAGTCTCAGCGCTTGCTGGTGGCGGCGTACATCCCGGATCTGCGCCAGATCGATCTGATCGCGTTCTACAGCGATGCTCGCGAACCGGACGAGCGACAGGGCTGGATCGCGATCGCGCATGACATCGCGGTACGCGCGATCCGCCCTCCCTTGCGCTCGGTGGAATTTTTCGGCTTTCATCTCCAGCTGCCGCGGGGCTTCAGCGTGGGCACGCATCTGAGCAGCGAAGACGGTCACTGCGAGATCCGAGCGATCGAGCTCGCCTCCGACGCGCCGGGCTATGCCGAAAAGCTCGCGGATCACGTGCGCGGTGAAGCCGCGGTCTGGCTCCGCTGGCGCGAAGACTTTCAGCCCGTCGGGGAGCTCTCGCTCTCGATGTCTCGCCTCCTCTGTCGGGCGAACAGCGATGCGGCACTCGATCGGCTGCGCGCGGTGATCCGCTCGGCGAGCTGAGGCGCGTTGCGAGATCGTCCGCCGAACCTCGCGCGATCAACTGCGACTCAATCGTCCTACGGGACTCCTTCGTCGTAAGGACGCTCGGTTCTTGCTCCGCCGAACCTCGCGCGATCAACTGCGACTCAGTCGTCGTAGATGGTGATCAGATTGTAGCCGCGCTGGTTCGGCGCTTCGGTGTAGACGATCGCGATGCCGCCGGAGCCACCGGCGCACTTGATGCCGACAACGCCGCCGTGATCGAGCCAGAAGTTCGCATCGGTGCGCAGCAGCTCGTACTTCGGCGGCGTGCACGCAGGCAGGTCTTCGAAGTGCTGGCCGAGGAGCTGGCCGTAGTGCGTGCGCGGCGCCGCGGCGATGCAGCCGCCCGTGCCGACCGTACGCTGCGCGAGGATCGGATAGAAGTTGCCGACGTTGCGGCGCTCGCGGGTGACGGGGTAGGGCGTGCCATCCTCCTTGGCGAACTGCGCCTTCTGATCGTCCTCGAGGTTCTTCATCCGACCGTTGAAGTCATAGCGATGAAGCAGGATCTCGTACTCGCCGACTGCCGAGAAATCGAACAGCGAGACGTACGAGGCCTTGTCGTTCAACACCGCCTTCTCGAAGTCCGCGGCAACCCGTGCTGCGAGGTCCGCGGGTGCGGGATGCTCCGGCTGCGTGGGCGCGCAGGCCGACGCGGTGACGAGAGCGAGCGCTACGCTGCGTGCGCCCACGTGTCACCGTAATCTGTGAGGGCCGAACCGACGGGGATGCCGAGCGCTGCGAAGCCCGGCACGAGCACTTCACGGACGCAGGACGAAAAGATCACGCGCTCTTCTGCCGGAGTCATCAAGCCGTGATCTCGCACCGCGGACGTGACCTCACCGACCGGACGTTCGCGCTCGACGACGTTCGCGACGCCGCGCAAGGCGCGTGGCAACATCTCGGCGGCCGCGTCGATCACGCCCTGGCCTCCGTGCTCGATCGAGTGACGTAAGTACGACCAGCCGAGCCGTGCGTGCATCACCTCGTCGGAATAGATCGACGTGAGCACCGCCTGGGCCACCGGATCGACCGTGAGATCGCGGGTCTCCGAGAGCACCGTGGTGGCATAGGTCTCCGAGACGCACGATACGAGCATCGTGTTCGCGAGCGCCTGGTGCAGCTTCGGCCGCTGCGGATCATCGGGCAGCGAAGACATCGCGGGCGCTGGAAGTTTCTGTTCGCCGGAATAGATCTGCGCCATCCGCAGGCACATCTCGGCGTGGCGAACCTCGTCGATGCCGGCGCGCAGGCATAGCGATAGGACATCGGCGGGCGCCATCGCAGCGACAAGATCGATCGCGAGCACCGCGAACGTCGAGACCGCGAGGTACTCGGCTTCGGAGCGGCGCATCCAGGTGCCCGCGAGCCGCGCACGTTCGGCCGCCGTGAGCGCAGCCGCGGTCGTTTGGGCCCACGGAATCGGCACCGAGCGCCGCCGCATCAGGCGATGGTGCTCGGCTTCGAGAGGCGTGCCAGAGAGCCACCAGGGGCTCGTGGGTTCGTAGCTCTCGTCGCCGTGCGAGGCTGGTTCTTCGAGGTCCATAGGTGTGCTCAAGCGAGGACGAAGCCGCGACCGATCGGACGATCGCCCTGCGCGCGCGGCCGTGCGGGTTTCTTCTCGACGGGTTTGTTCGGCGCGGGCGTGCCCGAGCCCGAACCTTGCCCGGCTGGATCTTTGCCAGGCGGCGCCTTCTCGGCCGGCGCCCTGTCGACGGGCTTGGTGCCGGGTGGCGCCTTGTCGGTCGGCGGATCGCTCGCCTTATCGACCGGCGCATTCTTCGCGGGCGGCGGCGTATCGGCGCGCGCGATCAGTGGCGAACCGATCATCGCGCCTGCAACCACGACCGTCCGGAAGATCGAGCTCATGCGAGCACGAAGCCGCGACCGGTCGGACGGCCACCACCACCACGGGGACGCTTCTTCGCGGCCGCATCGGCTGCGGCCTGATCGTCGGCGGCCTTCTGAACGGCGGCCGCTTGATCCGCGGCTGCCTTGTCGGCCGCGACCTTGTCGTCGGCGACCTTCTGGTCGGCAGCGGCCTTGTCGGCGGCGGCCTTGTCCGAAGCCACCTTGTCGTCAGCGACCTTTTGATCTGCAGCAGCCTTGTCGGCAGCCGCTTGGTCCGGCTGTGCGGGCCCGGCCTTCGGGCTACCGCCGCAACCGATCGGCGCGGCGAGCATCGCCCCTGCGAAGACAACCGTCCGCCAGATCTTCCCGCTCGTCTCGCTGTGTTTGGCCATGGCCTTGACGATGCCATCGCACCCGACTGATTGCCAGCTACGACAACACGAAGCCGCGACCGGTACCACCACCGCCATCGTCGTCGGCGCCACGCGGACGATTCGGCGAATCGGGAGCGTTGCACGGATCAGCCGGATCGGTCGCCGAGCCCGCATGCGGATCGGGCTTCGCGGTCGGATCTGTCGAAGCGGTGGGGGCCGCCGTGTTGTTCGGTGTCGGCGTCGTCGTAGCCGGCTTGGACTTGCAGGCCGGTACACCGAGCATCGCGCCGGCGAACACGACCGTGCGCCAGATCGTTCGAGTGGTTTCGCTCTTCATGGAGCCGAAAGCGTAAACGCCTCGCCAGCCGCGCGCAACCGTCAACGCTTCCAGGTGTCCGCTCGTCAGGCCGGAGGTTCGTTCGGGACGATCGGCATCGAGATGCTCGTGCGTGCCGCGCCCGTCGTCTGTGCCATCAGTCCGCGCATCCGGAACACGAGCTCGCCGACGATCGCCTCGGACATCTCCGGCCGGTCCGAGAGCAGGCGCTTGAAGCCTTCGCCAGGTACGCGCAACGTGCGCGTCCGCTCGAGCGCACGCACGCTCGCCGAACGCGGCGCTGAATCGAGCACCGCCATCTCGCCGATGCACGCACCGGCGCCCGCCTCGCTGATCGTGGTCTCGGGCCGCCCACCTTCGACCGCATCGCCGCCGACGAACACGCGCAGCTTGCCCTTCACGATCAGGTAGACCGCGTCGCCGACCTCACCCTCGCGGAAGAGATCCTTGCCGGTGTCGACCATGCGCTCCTCGACGATCGTGGCGAGCTCCTCGAGATCCTCGGCATCGAGCTTCGTGAAGATCGGCACCTGGCGGATCAACATCATCTTCTCGATCTTGGTGAGCGAGGCCATCGCGGCGTTCGCATCGAGCGTCGCGTAGACGCCGGCCTGACCGAGCCCTCTCGTGGTCTGTGCGAGGATCGCGGGATCGATCGCGGGCATGCTCGGTGAGCTATTCGTCCCACCCGAGACCGCCCGGACCGCCGCGTGACGGACCGAGGGATCCGGATCGTCGAGCACCTTCGCGAGCACGTCGCGCGTGAGCCGTTGCTTGGCGCCCATCGCGCGGACCGCGGCTTCGCGGACGATCGCATCGTGATCGTCGATCAGCGCGAGCAGGGCGGCGCGCGCGTCGTCCCCCTCGAAGCGCGTGAGTAACACCGCACCGGCGGCGCGCAGATGCCGGGAGCCATCCGGCAAGACCGCGAGGATCGGCGCGAGTGCGAGCGGCTTGGCCTCGTTGCGCGCGAGCCGGCTGACGAGCTCGAAGAGCGGCTCGACGAGCGCGGGCTCCTGCTTGGCGAGGGCCTCGAGCTGGATCGGCCGCAACACGCCGCGCTGCTTCGCGAGGTGGCGAACCTGCTCGACCTCGGCACTCTTGGTCATCACCGCCAGCACCCCGAGCGCGTGCGCGACATGCTCGTGCGCGCGTCGCAGACACAGATGCTCGACGAGCGCGAGGCTCGCGGACTCCTGGGTACCGGAGCTCGGCGAATTCGCGACCTCCGCAGCCTCGGCGAGCAAGGCGATATGCGCGAGCTCGGCATCGTAGATCGCGGCGATCGGGCCACCCGGCGCGAGCAACGAGGCGAGCGCGTCGCGCTCTTCTTCGGCGCTCACCCCACGCTCGGCACGCAGCTGCGCGAGCGTCGCGGGCTCGGTGCCCTGGCGCGCGGCCTCGACGACGATCCGCTCGAGGTCCTTGCGATACTGCTGCTTCGCGAGGCGTTGTTCGACCGAGCCTTGATACGCCGGATCGAACAGCTGGCGCTCCTCCGCGGAGAGCTCGCCGATGATCTTCTGGTGGTCCTTGTCACTGATGCCGAGTTGCGCGCGCAGGCTATCGAGCAAGACCATCTCGTTTCGCGTGACGAGGCCATCGGCGACCATCTCGCGGACGGTCTCCTTGTACGCGCGCAACCGCGCCTCGCGCTGCTTGGTGCGCTCGGTATGGAGCAGATAGATGTCCTTGAGATCGTCGGACGGCGGGGCATCGCCCCACTCCCACTTCTTGAGGATCTTCTGCGCGAACTTCTCCTGGACGTATTGGTCCTCGCGTCGGCCGAGCCGGCGCATGAACATCGCGGTCGAGCTGAACACGACGAGGAGGCCCCAGCCCGTGACGATCCAGGGCGGCAGCTTCTGCAGGCTCGGTTGCCCCGCGAAGCAGTAGAATGCGTTGAACGCGACGAGCCCCGCGAACGCGAGCATGCCGTGACGTACGCGCGTGACCAGGACGTTCTTCTGCTCGGGCGTCGCGTCGGTCGCGAGCTCGCTGCGAATTCGCCGCGTCGCGATCAGCCGCTCGATGCCCGCGAACATCACGAAGCTCACCGCGCCGAACCCCACCAGCGTGAGCGGCGCCGCGACGATCCGCGGGATGAACGGCGCGAACGTGAAGCCTGCATCGAGCGCATGGCTCGGCAGATCACGCTGATACGTCCACGCGCCCGAGAAGTAGTAGCTCCAGCTGCCGGCGACCAGGTAGTAGTACGCGTAGAACCCGACGACGACGCCAGGCCATGCGAAGTACGCGATCCGACGCGGAGCCTCGCCAGATTCTTTCCAGTAGCCCTGCTCGAGATCGATATCGGGACAGTGCTTCTTGCACGCGACGCATGGCGCGCACTGCGACGTCATCTCGCTCGGGCGGCCCGTCGAAGAGCGGGAAGGCTCGGTGTAGATCTTCTCGACGAGGCCGACCGGACACAGGAAGTTGCACCAGGTCTTGCCGCCGTACACGAAGCTCGTGACGACCGCCGCGACGATCACCACACCGAAGAAGCCCGCGAGCCATACCGCGCTTCCGTTCGTCGCGACGAGGCGCAGCGACAAGCACGCGACCATCAGCGCGAGCTGGACGTTCAGATAGTTCGTCGCCATCCAGTCGCTCATCTTGCGAGCGCCCGGGCGACCCATCAGCCGACCGAGCTGGCCCATCACCGCGAGCGGGCAGATCCGACGCCACACGTGATAGCCGGCGGTCATCCAGAAGAACGGCAGCGCGGCGATGCACACCGTCCACACGAGGCGATTGCCGTGCTCCACGCCGAGGACGACAGGAATCGTCGCCGCGAACGCGAGCAGCATCACGATGCGCGCGGCCAGCACCCAACGTGGCGCAGTCCCACCGTCGGTGAAGGCAGCCCAACCGCCCGCAGCGGTCTTTGCTTTCTTGCTGACGGTTGGTTCGACGACCGGCAGCTTCTTTACTTCGCGAGCGGGCAGGTGAGTCCCTTACCGGCGTCTTTGCCGAGGAATTGCTCGAAGAGCTTCTTGCCGCGGCACTCCTGGTGCTGCAGGAACTCGAGCGTGAACGCCGACCACCCAGTGGTCGGGACGATCTGGAAGTCGAGCGTGGGAATCGCGTGGTTCACCGCCTTGGGCACGCCGGCGTGCGGATCGGTGTTCGCCGGATCGCCGTAGTCGTGCATGCCGAAGTTGCGAATGTGACACTGCGCGCAGGTCACGCCGTTCTCTTCACCGAGGTCGCGGCGGCCATCGGCGAGCGGCATCGTCGAGACCATCCAGCTCAGCTTGTGCTCGACGTAGAGGTTCACCGCGTCGCGCTTGCCGTTGACGGGCTTGCCGTTCTTCATGTCGGGCAGATCGACGAACCCCATCGTCTTGCGGCACAGGATCTCGAACCCCGGATCGTGCTTCTCGTTCGGGTTGAACTTCGTCGCGCATTTCGGTTCCCACGTCGAGCCGTCCTTGCTCGGCTGGGTATCGGTCCAGAAGCCGGGAATCGCGACGTTGACGTACGCCTGCGTCGCGCCATCACTCGTGCGGAATGGCTTCATCGCGTTCCAGCCCCAGCCATCGCCGCTCTTGTAGCTGCCGTCACCGTTGCGTGCGGAGCCGCCTCCCATGCGGCCCTCCATCGCGATGCCGATCTCGAAGCCGTGGAGGTACGGCTTGGTCTTGGTGTCGTCGAACATCAGCAGGTCGGTCATCAGCGCCGAGAGCGCTTTGCCATGCGCGACTTCATCTTTGACGTACGCCGGATTGACGCCGCCGTTCTTCATCAGATGCTTCGCGACCATGCCGAGGAAGATCTTGTTGTTCGCGTCGCGTTCTTCATCGGGACGCGGGAGCGCGGGTACGTACTCGACCACCGGGCGGAGCCGGAACATCGCGTAGACGGGCTCGATCGAGGCGGCCTTGTAGACGACGCGAAGCTCGGTCCACGCCTTGTCGATGCGCGGCCGGAATGCGACCAGGTGCCAGCCCTTCGGATCGCCGAACGACGCGCGGTCGAATTGGGGCGAGCGAGGATCGAGGCGCGGATTGTTGTGGGTCTCGGCGAGGCCGACGAGCATCTGCTCGTACGCGAGCTGAGCGGAGAGCGGCGTCTTCAACTGCGAGCGTTGCGGCTCGGGAATCTGCAACTTGAAGGTCTGCGCGCCGAATTCGAGCAAGCGATCGATCGGCCAGTCCTTGTTGACCTGCTCGAGGCGCTTCTGCGAGTGGACGAGCAGCAGGGTCTCGATGATCGGGGACTGCTCGGCTGCCATCGGTGCGGGCTGCGCATCCTTGACGACCTCGATCGCGAACGCCTTCTTCGTGGTTTTGCCGCGACCAGGCTGAGTGATCGTGACCTCGAAGTCGGCCTTCGGCTGATCGCTGATCGCGGGCGTCCACATCACGGTCTGCGTGATCGGATCGAAGCGCGCCGAGCCCGGCAGCTTCGTGACCTCGACGCGGGTCTCGTCGAGATCTTGATCGATCACCGAGGTCGAGAACGAGATGGTCTGACCGAGTCCGACCTTCTTCCACGCGGGCGCGAAGAACTCGACCTCGTGCGTATCGGGCACGGTGAACTGCGAGACCACCGGCGCGGTGACCTCGGGTGTCGCCGGGCAGCTCGCGCCCACCTTCGACAGGATCGGCGGCGATGGCCTGGGCGTCGGAGCTTCGACGGGCAGGCCCGACGATGGACTACCGCACGCCGCAAAAACCAGGGAAAAGAACAGGGCAAAGAACAGGACGAGAACCCACGCGCTCCGCATGCCCCCGCATCGTAGCACCATGATCGTGGCTACTCGATGCGGGCCCGAACTTGCTGCAAACCGGGCCGGTTACTTCATCGTGACGGTGGCTTTTGCGACCACCGCGTCACCTGTTGTCACGAGCTGGACCGTGTAGGTCTTGCCCGGACTCAGGCCCTCGTCTTCGTTGATCGAGATGTCGCCCGTGAGCACGTTGCTCTTCGGATCGATGCCGTCGAGTTGCTGGTTCGCGGCGAGCTTGCCGTCCTTCATGAACTCGAGCGTCAGCTTCGCGCTGCCGGTCTTGGTCAGGAATGCGGTGTAGTGGAAGTGCCAGAACGTGACGTCATCGTTCTTGGCGCCTTCGAGCGTCGTCAGCGTCGCCGCCTTGATCTTCGAGACCGACTCTTTGTCGTTCTTGCCCTCGGGCAGCTCGTCCTTGCTGACGACGAGCTGACCGTGGAACGTGGAGATGACGCCGCGCGAGAGATCCGCGTATGCGACTCGCCCGGCGACGCCAGCTACCAGAGCAGCGGCGAAAACAGCAGCAGTCATGGTGGTGCGCGACATCAGGTCCTCCAGAGAGAATTCTATGACGATGACACCGCCACGGCCCGAAAGTTTCGAGTCTTATTCGGGCGTGTTGCCAGTCCCGTCATTGACGGGCTTGGTGACCGCTTCATTCATCGGGCTCGAGGGCGCGCCATTCGAGGTCGCACGCTCCGCCTGGCGCTGTGCGCGACGAGCGGGATCCCACGGCTGGCCGTCCGGACCCAGACCCGAGGCATCGGGACCGATTTCCTTGCGAGGACGCTTGCTGCGCGGGGGCAGGGGCTGGCCATCGGGACCCAGACGCGGCTCGTGCGGCGCGGGCGCACCCTCGGGGCGAGGACCCCGCGGGGCGCCACCACCGCCAAAACCACCGGGACCACCGGGACCACGGCTCGCACCGCTGGGACCACCACGGAACTCCGTGCGCGGGCCGGGGGCGCCCGCGGGACGCGGCCCGCGGAAGTCGCTGCGCGGACCACCGGGACCGCCGCCGCCGGGACCGCCGCCAGGGCCACGCGGACCGCCGGGACCGCCGGGACCACGAGGGCCACCCGGACCGCGACGATCGCGATCACCGCCGGGGCCACGCGGACCGCGCGGACCACCGCGACCACGCTCGCCGCCCTCTTTCGAGAAGTCGCGCGGCGCGGCCGTGAGCTGCCAGCCGATACCGGCGCGCGGCGTCTCGCCGCGACCGATCCGCTCGTCATCGGGGTTCTTCTCTTCGACCTTCGCGCCGTGGATCATGCTGCCGAGGCCACGCGGCTTCGCGGGGCCACGCTCGCCACCGAAGCCACCGCCGCGTGCGCCACCACCGCCACCGCCACCGCCGCCACCGCCACCGCCGCCACCACCACGACCGCGATCACCGCCGCCGCGACCGCCGCCGCCGCCGGCACGGTCGTCACGACGCGGACGCTGCGCGCCTGCGACGCGATCGATCACGTAGTGGAACTCGCCGCGGGCGACCGCGTTATGCGGACCCTTCTCGCCCTGGAACACGCGGACGAGCCGAACTTGGTCGATGCGATCACCGATGATGTCGAGGGCCTCGAGCAGGCGCTGCGCCTTGTCGGGCTGGACGTTGATCGCCTCGGCGACGGCCTTGACGATCGGATCGTCCTCGGCGGGCGTCGGAGCGACGGCTTCTTCGGTCGCCTGCATCGGCTCGGGCTCGCCGCTCTCGGCGGACGCATCACCGTCGGCGGCCTCGCCAGCTTCGGCGGCCGGAGCCGCGGGCTCGCCTTCGACGGCGGGAGCTGCCTCGGCCGACGTCGACGCCTCCGGAGGAGCCTCGCCGCCATCACCAAATGCGGCCTCCGCTACGGGGGGCGCGGCGTCGGTCGCTGCTGCCGGCGCCGGCGCCCGACCTCCACCCGCGGCAGCCCTTGCGGCTGCAGCTTTGCGAAGGGTTAGCGTCGAGAACTCGGTGAGCGTCTTCATGTCTGGCTAGCTACACCAAACCATGGGAAATCGCTAGTAGCCGTAGGCAGTCACGGCGCTGAATCTGCCGCCGAACGAGGTCAGGCGGCGCTGACGATCACGAGCCGCCAGCGACGCTGCCCGAGGCAGACGCCGAGACGCTGACCGACACCGAGACGTTCGCCTGGATGTGCGTCGAGGCGTTCGCGGCGGCCGCGATCTGACCCGAGATGCACAGCGCCTGGTCGCCGAACGAGTTCACGAACTTCGGACCCATGTCCTTCAGATCCGCGGCGGCCTTGACCCACGCTTCCATCGCGTCCTGAATCGGCTTGATGCGAGCGGCCACCGAGAGCAACTTCGGCAGACCGTCGCGCATCGCCTTGATCGTCACTTCGAGCTTGGTCGGATCGATGGCGGCCTTTGCCTCGAAGCCGATCGTGAGCTCCGGCTCGGTGCACTTGGCATTGACCGACGCGTTGACCTTCGCGGCCGCCGCGCACTGACCACCGCCACCCGAACCGCCGGTGCCCGCCGAAGCGCCACCCGAGCACGCCGCGCCCGCGCCCGCCGACGCGCTCGCGTCGATCGTGCACTTGGCCGGGACGTACTTGATCTTGAGCTTCGCGTTCGCCTTGAGCTCGACCTTCAGGTTGTTCTGATAGGTCGTGATCACCTTCGCGCAGATGCCGTTGGTGTCGTCGCCGGCGAGGTCACCCTGCGGCATGCCGAGCTCGTTGCCCATCATGATGCAGCTCTGCTTCACGATCTTCGCGGTCTCGGTCGTCGTGGTCTCGAGATCCTTGGTCGCCTGGAGGAAGATCTTGAGCTTCGCACCGGCGTCTTGCGCCGCGTAGTTGCCACACGTGTTCGGATCGACTTCACCCGACGCACCACCGAGGCCGCCAGGGACGTTCGGCTTCTCGGGCACGCCCGAGGGAACGCCCGGCTTGCCCGGGAGATGGCTACACGCTGCTACGGCACCAAGAAGAAGAATCGATCCAAGTTTCATGCGCCGTGGATAACATCAATCCACGTGCGAGTGGGTCGAGGATACCCACGGATGTGCTCCGGTCGCGACGGTCTTTGCCGCGCTCGCGGCAGGGAACACGAGGCACTCGTGATCGGGATCGAGATCGATCTTCGTCACGGTGAACGTGGGCGTGACGGGAATGGCTTGGGTCGGGCCATTTGCGAACGTGTTGACCTCGACCTTCACGCTGTTGGCTGCCCCGTCCGTGAGGTTGACGTGAAATTTGCAACCGCGTGGCGTGGCAGTGTTGTTTGTCACAGCCACGTTCAGCATCCCCGCCGCGTACGACGTCGACACGAGCGGCCATGCGGGCGCGCCCGAGCCCTTGATCCACGCGGTGACATACGCGGTGAGATCCAGGCCCGTCGAAGCTTCGAGCGCGGTGACGAGCTCGTCGACCGAGAGCGCGTGCGGTGTACCGAGGACGGTCTTCAACCCGGCGAGCACCTGTGCGCGCGAGCTCAGCACTTCGAGCTGGCGGAAGAGGACCATCGGGCCCGGACCGTAGACATCGCCGTAGTAGTCGAACAACGCGGGCTGATCCTGCGGCACCGGGAAGTACTTCGCGATCTTGCTATCGGCCTTCCACAGCGTGGTCGTGGCGGTCGAGCTCGCCGCATCGTTCATGTCCTCCCACACGTACGCGAGGTACTCGGCCATCGCTTCCTTCCACACGAAGTCGTAGGTCGCGGCGAGCGTCGTCTGATCGCCAGCCCACATATGCGTCATCTCGTGATCGAGCACGTGCGCGACCGGGTGGAGGTAGCCTCCGACCTGCTTGGCGAGGCCATCATCGAGGACGATGTTGCCCGGATGCTCGAAGCCGCTCCAGTAGGTCGGCGCGGTGAGCACGCGGAGCTCGCTGCCGTACGGGAACGTGCCGAACTGCGCTTGCATCCAATCGAGGAAGCCCGTGTGGAACGCCGGATCGATCGCCGCGGCGATGCCGGTCGAGGCACGATCATAGACCGTGACATGCACGCCGGACCACGTGCCCTTCTCGGTCTGTGTCCACGCGGGATATGCGGCGATCCCGAACGTCGAGTAGGTGGGGCCGCCGAGGTTCTCGAAGTCGCACGTGGTCTCGGTCGGGCTCGGATCGGTGACCGTGCCCGAGCAGCGCACCATCAGGTCGGCCGTGTGCGTGATGTCGAACGTGTATGTCGCGAACTGATCGGGCCGGTTATCGCAGGGGCCGAACTGATCGCAGCCGTTGACCCAGCTCACGAGATACGTGAACGAGTTCTGCTCCTTGTCCTTGGTGATCGAGAAGCCGACGTCGCTCGTCGAGAGGGTCGCGAGCGCGATGCTCTGATCGGATTCGAGCGTGAACGTCGCGTCCTTGGCGACGCCGTCGCCGCAGATCGTGAGGGTTTGATCTGCGTTCTGCGTCCCGTTCGCGGTGCCGCCATCGAACGCGACCGCGGTGAGGTCGGTCGCGCGGAACGGAAGGGTCATGCAGTTGCCGGCGGAATCGGCGACGAGCGTGATCTTCGAGTGCGCGAGCCGGGTCGCGAGGTCGAGCTTGTAATCGTAATGGGTGACATGCGCGGTGATCGCGCCAGTCGGGCCTGGATCACTGCCGCAAGCGGCCACGGCGAGGCATAACAGCAGGCTGCGCATGCCCTCGCATATCACGCTAGCGGAACTTGGCGCGAGCGACGATTGCGCCGGAGCCCGAAGGCTCGGAGACCGGTGTCACGACGGGGCGTGCGACCGTGACGCGGATCTCTAACCCGAGCTCGTCGCGCAGCAGGTCGGCCTTGCGGAGCAGGCGGGTGTCGTCGCGGAGCGGCCCGTCGCGGACCACGAGGTCGAGGACGATCGCTTCGCCCATCCGGGTGCACACCACCTGCTCTACGCGCGACCGGTGATCGGTATCGAGACCATCGGCCACGCGCAAGAAGCCGACGAGCTTGCGGAGGTGCGCTCGCTGCTCCTTCGAGAGCACCGACGATGCGTTGATCAGTTCTTTGGCACGCGCGGCATCCTTGCGGTGCGTGCGCGCCATCAGCGCGACCATCTCGCGCCCGATGTCGTCGAGCCCCGGGATGCGGCCCCAGCGGATCATGTACTCGCTGTGCTTGTGGTGGCCGCGCTTGTTCACGACCTCGCCGACATCGTGGAGCAGGGCGCCTACCTCCAGCAGCACGCCGAGCGAATCGGGCAGGCCGTGGACATCGCGGAGCTGGTGGAACAGACCGCGTGCGAGCAAGCGGACGTGCTCGCCGTGGGTCGTGTCGTGATCGACGCGGTTCGCGAACCCGCGCGCCGCGGTGAGCAATGCCTTGTCGTGCGCACCCTCGGCCTTCGAGAGCTCTTCGCGTGCGGTCTCGGCGAGCTCCATGAGCACGCCTTCACGCACGCCGACACCGGGCGAGACGAGCTTGCCGAGCCCGAGTTGGCGGGCCACGCATGCGAAGACGAGGCCCGCGATGCCGAGGACCTCCGCGCGGTCGCGCTTGATGCCGTACTTGGTCATCCGCTCTTCGACCGTCGCGCCGACCAGGCCGGGTAGCCCCTTCTCGAGATCCGCGAGCTCGAAGCTCGGTTGGGCGCTCGCATCGCCGAAGATCTTCGCGAGCGCTTCCGCGTTGCCGCCGGTGATCGCCGCGACGGTCGCGTCGTTGCGCGAGATCGGCTGCAACAGCGTGGCCGTGTAGCGGCGCACCATGCCGGCCTCGGCCTCGGCGATCACGCCGGTCAGCCCGAACGTCTCCATCAAGCGCACGGTGCCGACGGGCAGGGACGTGCCGCGCCATGCCGAGCCGACACGCAGGTTGACCTCGAGCGAACCGCCACCGAGATCGAGGATCACGCGCGGCGGTGTCGCCGACGCGGCGAACGATTGGATGACCGCTTTGCGAACGAGGCGCGCTTCTTCTTCGCCCTCGACGACCTCGAGCTCGATGCCGGCCTCGTGATAGAGCCGGTGCAGCAGCACGTCGCGGTTGGTCGCGTTGCGGACCGCGCTGGTCGCGACCGCGCGATAGATGCCGACCTCGTGATGATCGAAGCGCTCGCGAAAGTGCACGAACGCGGCGACCGCTTCGTCGATCGTGGTGTCGTCGAGGGTGCCCGTCGTGAAGGCGTGGTGCCCGAGGCGGACAGGGATACGCTCCGCTTCGATGCGGACCAGATCGGTGCCGTTGACGAGCTCCGCGATCACGACTCGGATCGCATTCGACCCCGCGTCGATCGCGCCGAGCCGGGTACGAAGTGGCATCGCTGGCCAAACTAACACGTAACCGCACAGCCTCGATCCGCCGGGCCGCGCCGGCCCTACGAGTGATCCCTACTTCTTCGAAGGCGGCTTGCCGACCTTGCCGCTACCGCCACCTGCCGTGTCGGGCTCGGCGGGTCCGGCGTTCTCCGGAATCTTGATCTTGTCGGTCGCGGTCACGCCGGAGAGGACCTCGACGTTGATGCCGTCGGAGAGCCCGAGCTTGACCTCGCGGCGCACGAAGGTCTGTGGCGTCGTCTCGATCTCGACGAACGGCTTGTCCTTCGCGTCCTTGTTGTCCTTGTCTTTGTTGTCCTTGTTGTCCTTGGCCTTGTCGTACTGGACGAGCGCCTCGCGGATCGCGAGCACCTTCGGCTTCTCGTCGAGCACGATGTCGGCGTTCGCCGAGTAGCCCGCGCGGATGTACTGGTTCTGCTTCTGCGTGATCGCGGCCTTGATCTCGAACTGGATCGCGCCATCGATCTCTTTGCCCTGCGGCGCGATGTACTCGAGCTTGCCCTCGAAGGTTTCCTTCTCGATCGCGCCGACCTTGATCTGGAGCTTCATGCCCTCCTTGATCTTGGCGACCTCGGACTCGTCGACATGGCCATCGAAGATCATGTCGCCCATGTTCGCGATCGTCGCCACCGTGGTGCCGGGGTTGAAGCTGTTCGCCTGGATCACCGAGTAGCCGACCTTGACGGGGACGTCGATCACCATGCCGTCGACCGTCGCGGCGACGATCAAGGTCGAGCTCTTGCCCTGGCCGTGGGTCTGGCCATCCTTGACGAGCTGGAGGTTCGAGCCGGCTTGATCGGCCTGCGCCTTCGCGAGGGCGTAGTCGGTGCGGAACTTGAACAGCTCGGCCTCGGCGACGACCTTCTGCTTGTAGAGGTTCTCTTCACGTTCGAGCTCGCGCTTCGCGTTGTCGGCGGTGATCTGCGCGGTCCGGACGCCGGACTCGGCGGCGTTCACGGTCTGGGCATCCGGAATGATCTCGACCTTGCCCAGCTGATCGCCCTTCTTGACGACCTTGCCCGGATCGACATTGAGCTCCGAGATCACGCCGGTGATCTTCGGCTTGACGTCGACCGACTGCCGCGGCACGACCGAACCGGTCGCGACGGTCTTCTTGCGGATGTCGATCGTCTGCGCCGACTCGGTCTTGAACACCGTCGGCTTCGCCTGCGATTTCTTGTAGAGGTATGCAAACGAGCCCAGGATCGGGATGCTCGCCAGCAAGATCAACAGGCCCATCAGGATGCGCTTCATGACTTCCTCATCTCTACTCGGCTCGAAGCGCTTCGATCGGTTTGATCGAAGCGGCGTGAAAAGCGGGGATCAGGCCGGCGAGCGCGGCGCAGCCGACGAGGACTGCGAGCGCTTGCGCGACCGTGGCGAGCCCGACGGTGGGCGGGCCGAACGGTGAATCGGTGACATTGGCGAGCGCGCTATCCGCGCCGAACAAGAGCGCGCAGCCGAACGCGATGCCGATCAGGCCGGCGACCGTGGTGAGCGCGACGGTCTCCATCAACACCATGCCGACGACCGAGCCCGGGGTCGCGCCGAGCGCCTTGCGTACGCCGAACTCCTTGGTCCGCTCCTTCACGGCGATCAACATGATGTTCGACACGCCGATCACGCCCGCGGCGAGCGTCAGGCCGCCGACGATCCAGCTGATCGCCCACAGCCAGAAGAACACCGAATCGAACTTCGAGAACAGCACGAACAGGTTGAACGAGCCGATCGCGAGGTGATCCTCGGGATCGATGTGGTGGCGATCCGAGAGCGCCGCGCGGACCTGGCGCTCGAGCTCGGGGCCATCGGTGCCTTCGGCCGCGGTGATCGCGAAGAAGCTCACCTTGTCGCCCATGTGGAACGCCTTGCGCAGCGTCGTGAACGGGACGTAGATCGAGTGCGCGTCGCGGTCGCCTTGCTGGCCCTGGCGCGCGGTCTTGATCACGCCGACGACCTGATAGAACACGCCGCTGATCTTGATGTACGTGCCGATCGGGTTGACGCCCTCGTCGTAGAGCTCGTCCATCACGGCGTGGCCGATCACCGCCACCTTGCGGCTCTCGTCGTTGTCGCGCTGGTTGATGAAGCGACCCGCGCTGTACTCGAACGCGACGATCCGCTGGAGATCCGGGAGATCGCCGAACACGTTGTAGCTCCCGGTCTGGCCCTCGTAGCTCACGTTGAAGCCGCTCTGCCAGCCGCCGAGCTGCACGCGCGGCGCGACGGTATCGATGCCCGGCATGTGGCGCAGCACCTCGATGTCGTCGGTCTTGAACCCGACGAAGCGCCCGGGTTTCTCGCCCTCGTAGGCGAGCGTCGTGGTCTGGCCCCAGCAGAACAGCATGTTCGTGGCCATGCCGCCCATGTTGCGCTTGGTGCCGCTCTGCATCGCCGAGCCGAACCCGAGCATCACGATCAGCATGAAGATGCCCCATGCGACGCCGAACGCGGTGAGCGCCGTGCGCAGCTTGTTCGCGCGCAACACCGCCCAGATCTCGAACCAGTTATCGCGGTCGAAGATCATTATTGATCCCTCAGCGTCTCGATCGGGTTGACCTTCGCCGCGCTGCGCGCGGGTACGAAGCCGGCGAGGGCGCCGGCGACCATGAGTCCGGCCGCGGCGAGCACGCCGACGCCGATGTTGATCGACGGGTTATCGATCAACTCGGTGTCGATCAGCTTCGGCAGGATGCCGAGGAACACGACGCCGGCCGAGAGCCCGAGCAAGCCAGCGACGCTCGTGAGGAACACCGCCTCTTGGACGATCATCGCGACGATCGATTGCGGGGTCGCGCCGAGCGCCTTGCGAACCCCGATCTCCTTCGTGCGCTCCTTGACCGCGATCATCATGATGTTCGACACCCCAACCACGCCTGCGGCGAGCGTACCGAGCCCGATCACGAGCACGAACAACGAGATCACGTTGAAGAATTGCTGGAACTTCGCGAAGCCCTCGACGTTGTCGAAGATCCGCACGGCTTGCTTGTCGTCGGGTGAGAACTGGTGCGAGGCCGCGAGCTGCGCGACGACCTTGCGCTTGATCACCGCCGCCTCCTCGGCGTTCGAATCGCCGACCGTGAACATCAGCATGCCGAGCCGATCGGCGCCGTTGAACGCGAGCTGCGCGGTCGAGACCGGGATGTACAGCTGGCGCGCGGTCTCTTCATTGTCGTCGTGGAAGACGCCGACGACCTGGAACGGAACTCCCCCGACCACGACCCACTGGCCGATCGGATCGTCGACGGTGCCGTCGCCGTGGCCATTGTTGTCGGCGTGGCCGAACAAGAAGTCGCGCACCGGCTCGCCGATCACGCACGCCTTGCGCAGCAGCTCGAGGTCGAGGTCGTTGAGGAACCGGCCTTGCGAGATATCGCTCGTCGACAGGTAGAACGCCGCGGGGTTGACCGCGTTGACGCCGAACAAGTTCGACTTGGTGCCCTTCTGGGTCTTCATCTCGCCACCCCCGAACCGGCCGCCATGGATGAAGTACTGCTCGCCGAGATGGTCGATGCCCTCGACCTCCTTGGCGGTCTCGTAGTCGCGGTTGTTGAACGTGAGCTTGCGGCCGACGCCGTAGCCGGCGAATGGGATCGAGGTCTTGCTCGCCGAGATATAGATCCCGTTCGCGGCCTCGCGCCGGAAGCTCTTGCGAATCCCGTTGTTGAGGCCCTGGCCGAGGCCGAGCAACACGACCATCACGAAGATGCCCCACGCGACCGAGACACACGTCAGCACCGTGCGCAGCTTGTTGCGCTTGATCGTGTCGAACACCTCGCCCCAGCGATCGAGCGAGAACATCGAGAGGATCACCGCGAAGAACACGCCAAACAGCGACCACACGCCGCGCGGTCGCACCGAGGGCAGCGAGCCGATCATGTAGAGCAGCGCGCTCACGAGCACCGTGAACGTGAAGAGCAGCAGCGGGAGAAAAGCGAGGCCCATCTACAGGACCGCGGGCTCGCTGATGACCTTCTCGGAGCTGATCGGTGCGTTGACGATCTTGCCGTCGTGGATCCGGATCGTGCGCGGCGTCTTCGCGGCGACCTCGGGATCGTGCGTGACGATCAGGACCGTGATGCCGGACCGGTTGATCTCGGACATCAGCTCCATGATCTGGCCCGACGTGGTGCTGTCGAGCGCGCCGGTCGGTTCGTCGGCAAGGATCATCCGAGGCTTGCCGATCAGCGCGCGCGCGATCGCCACGCGTTGCTTCTGACCGCCCGACATCTCGGCGGGCGTGTGATCGGCCCAGTCGGCGAGCCCGACACGCTCGAGGTACTGCATCGCCTGCTGGTTGCGCCGACGTCGATTGACGCCCTGGTAGTAGAGCGGCAACGCGACGTTCTCCATCGCGGTCTTGAACGGCAAGAGGTTGAACGACTGGAAGACGAAGCCCAGGAACCGGTTGCGATAGTTCGCGGACTTGGTCTCCGAAAGGTTCTTGATCAGCGTGTCGCCGAGCCAGTACTCGCCGGAGTCGTAGTCATCGAGGATGCCGAGGATGTTGAGCAGCGTCGATTTACCGGAGCCCGACGAGCCCATGATTGCCACCATCTCGCCCTCGCCGATCTCGAGATCGACGTCGCGAAGGACGTGCAGGCTATGCGTGCCGACCTTGTAGTACTTGTTGAGCTTCGAGAGGCGCAGCACGAGTCGAGGTCAACCTAGCGCCTCTCGGTGCAACCCGCCAGACTGTGACTGCGTGCGACACCTGCGACAGCCCGGCGCGGCAGGCGCGACAGCCGGTCTCGATCCCCTTTACGAAGTCAGCGAATCGAGCGCCTCGTCGAGCGACGCCTTCGTGGCGGGCGCGAGGACGAGCTGTCCGTGGTCGCCGTGGAGCTCGCATGCGGGAGCTTGATCGCAGCGATCGAGACACGCGACCGGCAGCAACTGGAAGCTCGGATGCTTCTGCCATCGCTCGACGACGTGCTCGAGCATGTCGAGCGCACCCCATTGCTGACACGAGCCCGCGCACACCTTGAGCACGGGACCGGTCCCCGCAACCTTGACGTCGTCGCCGAGCGGAATCGCGGCGAGGTAGTGGCTGACCGGGCGGCCACGATCTTCGGAGAGCTCGACGAGGGCAGGGATGGTGACCTCCATCTGGCCGGCGGCGCTGGGTGCTGCGATCTCTTCGACCTCGACCCCCATCGTCGCGAGGCGGCTCATGTCGATGTCGGCGTGCGTGGGCGAACGGGTAGGTGTCTTCACGGAGTCGTCCAATCGAACTTGATCGGATAGCTATCGATCACGACGCGCGAGCCGGGAGGCTTGTCGAGGCCGAGCTTCGCGATCTCGGACACCACGCAGAACCGCAGCACCGGATCGTTCGGCTCGTCACGGCGCAACGTGATCTCCTGGAACTTGCCGGTGTCGGCGGCGGCCGAGAACGTCGCGACCATCATGCCGCGTAGCTTGCGGTTCGTCGTGACCGAGCGCTGGTAGCAGCTCTGGATCGCGGGCTGCGCGCTCTCGACCTTGGTCTGGATCTCGGTGCGCATCGTCGGCGTCATGCCAGCGGACTTGCAGGCACCACAGAGAGCGAGCGTGAGGAGCACGAGCCTATTCATCTTTCACCAACGTCTTCTTCGGGCCTTGCTTGACGATATTGAACTCGACGCGACGGTTCGCATCGCGACCCGCATCGGTGCTGTTGTCGGCGACCGGACGATCGGGGCCGAAGCCCTTCGCCGTGAACCGCGCGGCCTTCACCCCCTTGCCGGTGAGGTACTTCACGACCGATTCGGCGCGCGCTTGCGACAGCGTGCGATTGAGCTCGGGCGAGCCGGTCGAGTCGGTGTGACCTTCGACCTGGATCGTCTCGATCTGCGGGTTGCTCTTCATCACGCCGGCGACTTCGTCGAGCAGCGGGTACGAGGCGGCGAGCAGTGAGGCCTTGCCGACATCGAACTGGACCTTGTCCATGATCGCGATGTTCGACGCGGTCAAAACGACCCGATCGGGACCGGGCGGAGGCTGGGTCGCTTTGACCTCGATGGTCGGAAACGGCTCCTGCTTCTTCTCCGGCATGATGTACGCGCAGCTAGTCAGCGCGACAACGAGGGCGAGAGCGACACGCATGCGGGGCATCCTAGGCTAAAACCCTGGGCGATGCTCACCGTCCACCACCTCAACAATTCGCGATCGCAGCGCGTGCTCTGGCTGCTCGAAGAGCTCGGCACGCCATACGAGCTCGTGAAGTACGAGCGCAACAAGAAGACCATGCTGGCGCCGCCCGAGCTCGCCAAGATCCATCCACTCGGTAAATCTCCGGTGGTCGTCGATGGTACCGATGTCCTCGCCGAGTCCGGCGCGATCATCGAGCACCTCGCGGATCGCTACGGTGACGGCAAGTTCGTGCCGAGCAAGGGCTCGCAGGATTACCTCGACTGCCGCTACTTCATGCACTACGGCGAGGGTTCGCTGATGCCGCTGTTGTTGCTCCGGTTGATCTTCAATCGCATTCGCACGGCGCCGGTGCCGTTCTTCATCAAGCCGATTACGAAGAGGATCGTCGGCCAGGTCGAGGGCGATTTTATCCAGCCGAACCTCGAGCGCCACGTCGCGTTCATCGATCAGCACCTGCAGAAGTCGGCGTGGTTCGCGGGCAAGGAGCTCTCGATCGCGGACATCCAGATGGTCTATCCGATGGGCGCGCTCGCGGCGCGCTACCCGGACGTGCCGAAGACGATCAGCGCGTGGGTGGCGCGCGTGCAGGAGCGCCCGGCGTTCAAGCGCGCTGAAGAGCGCGGCGGCAAGACCGAGTTCTAGTTCAAGACCGGAAGGCCGTACTCGCCGAGGACGCGCGCGAGATCGGCGCTGAGCGCGCCCCGCTTGCGCAGGATCTTGTCGGGCGCCATCGCCTCGTGCAGGCGTCGCCGCGCCTCGTGCATCCGCCACGCGATCGTGCCATCGGAGACCTTCTGGATCACCGCGGCCTCGCCGTGCGACATGCCTTGTAGCGACACGATGATCACCGTCGTGCGCATGTCGCCGGGGAGTGAATCGAGCGCGCTCAGCAGCCGCGCGTAGGTCTGGCGGAGCTCGGCGACGCGCCCCGGACTGTGGCGCGCATCGACCTGCACTGCGAGCTCGAGACGAGGATCATCGATCGTATCTTCGCCGCGCCGAGCGCGATCGCGGCGCGCATTCAACGAGCGGTTCACGGTCATCCGATAGACCCACGTGAAGAACTGGCTGCGGCCCTCGAACTCCGGCAGCGCTCGGAAGGCCTTCAAGAAGACTTCCTGCGCGATGTCATCGGCCTCGTGCGCCGAGCCGGTGATGTGGAGCGCGAGCGCGTAGATCCGCTTGCGGTAGCGCTTCACGAGCGAATCGAACGCGCGCTGATCGCCGGCCTTGGCCGCCGCGACCAGGGCGGTCGCGGTCGCTGCTTCGCGCTCGGCGTTCGTCATCGAGGTATAGACGCCTAGCCTAAGCGAATGCTTTGAGATTTTCCTCCCCGACATGTCTCGACATGTCTCGACATGTCGGCGGGGCCAGAACTACGCGATCTAGTTGAGGTCTTCGTTGCGGACGGGCGAGGCCAACGAGAACGCGGCGATCTCGGCATCGAAGTAGCTGTCGTCGTCGCGCCAGAACCGATAACTCCCGGTCATCGTGCCGACCGCCGTGGTCAGCACGCAGCCAGACGTGTACTGGAAGCTTTGACCCGGTGCGAGCTTCGGTTGCTCGCCGACCACGCCGTCGCCGCGAACTTCTTCGACCTCGCCGCGACCATCGGTGATGATCCAGTGGCGCGTGCGGAGCTGCGCGGTCGCCTGTGATTCGTTCGAGATCGTGATCGTGTACGCGAAGACGTAGCGAGCATCACGCGGATTCGATTGCTCGGGCAGGTACAGCGACTGCACGCGCACGCGGATGCCTTGAGTCAGCGCGGAGGATGTGGATTCGGCGACAACAGGCACGGTCGGGAATCTCCCCTGCCGTGCCTGACGATGCAAGCACCACCGCTGTGTCATGCTCGGGCAATGGGCCGTCGGAAAGCAACAGCGTGTTTCGAGTAGCACTTCTCGTCAGCGTCGCGGCATGTGGACCGATTTCGCCGCCACCCGCGCCCCCCCCATCTCCGCCCGCCACGCAGAGTGACTCGCAGTTCGCACCGAGTACCCCGAGCACCTCGGGGCAGGTCGAAGCGGTCCCGATGGCCGCGCCGGCAGCGTCCAGCGCGGGCGGCTCGATCGCGCAGCGCTTCGTCGCCGCGCACAACGCCGACCGCGCGAAGCACTGCGCGCCGCCCCTGACGTGGTCGCCGAAGCTCGAGCAGGTCGCGCAGAAGTGGGCCGACTCGCTGCGCGACCAGGGGTGCAAGTTCGGCCACAGCGGCAACAACAGCTACGGCGAGAACCTGGCCGCGGGGAGCAGCGGCATCCTCGATCCCGAGGCCACCGTGAAGATGTGGTACGACGAGATTTCCAAGTACAAGTTCCCCGACGGTGGCTTCTCGATGGAGACCGGCCACTTCACACAGGTGGTTTGGAAGGGAACGAGCCAGGTTGGCTGCGGCAAGTCGACCTGCAACGGTATGGACATCTGGGTGTGCAACTACGAGATGGCCGGTAACTGGGAAGGCCAGTACCGCGACAACGTGTTGCCGCTCGGCTGCAAGTCGTAGCTTTCCTGAAACGACGAAGCGCCGGGTCGTGACCAACCCGGCGCATGTCTGAACGCGCGAGAGCGCTCGGCGCTGCTCGGCGCTGCTCAGCGCTGATCGATCGGCACGTAGTGACGAAGCTTGTCCCCCGTGTAGATCTGGCGAGGACGACCGATCTTGGTGTCCTTGTCCTCGACCATCTCCTTCCAGTGGGCGATCCAGCCGGGCAGGCGCCCGAGCGCGAACATGACGGTGAACATGTTCGTGGGGATGCCGAGCGCGCGGTAGATGATGCCCGAGTAGAAGTCGACGTTCGGGTAGAGCTTCTTGGAGATGAAGTAGTCGTCCTTGAGTGCGACTTCTTCCATCGACTTCGCGATGTCGAGCAACGGATCGTTCACGCCGAGGTGCGCGAGGACTTCGTCGCACATCTTCTTGAGGATCTTCGCGCGCGGGTCGAAGTTCTTGTACACGCGGTGGCCGAAGCCCATCAGGCGCGTGTTGTCCTTCTTCGACTTCACGTCCTCGAGGAACTGCTTGTAGCTGATGCCGCTCTTCTGGATGCCCTCGAGCATCTCGATGACCGCCTGGTTCGCGCCACCGTGGAGCGGTCCCCACAGCGCGAGGATGCCAGCGGCGATCGACGCGTACAGGTTCGCGCCCGAGCTTCCGACCATGCGCACGGTCGACGTCGAGCAGTTCTGCTCGTGGTCGGCGTGGAGGATGAGCAGCTGGTTGACGGCCTTCTCGAGGATCGGCGAGACCTCGTAGTCCTCGCTCGGCACCGCGAACATCATGTGCAGGAAGTTCCCGCAGTAGTTCAGCGAGTTCTTCGGGTACATCAGCGGCTGGCCGATGCTCTTCTTGTAGGCGAACGCCGCGATCGTGCGGAGCTTCGAGAGCAAGCGCGTGATGTGGATGCTCACATCGGTGTCGCGGTCGAGGCTGTCCGGGTAGTACGCCGACAGCGACGTGACCATCGCCGAGATCACGGCCATGGGGTGACTCGTCGGCGGGAAGCCGGCGAAGAAGTTGTGCATGTCCTCGTGGATGAGGCTGTGGCGCGTGAGGTTCGTGCCGAAATCCTTGCGCTCGCGCTCGGTCGGCAGCTTGCCATTGATCAAGAGGTACGAGACCTCCACGAAGTTCGACTTCTCGGCGAGCTCCTCGATCGGATACCCGCGGTACCGCAGGATGCCTTGCTCGCCATCGAGGTACGTGATCGCGCTCTTGGTAGAGCCCGTATTCATGAACCCGGTGTCGAGCGTGATGTAGCCCGACTCAGCACGGAGCTTGCTGATATCGACGGCGTGCTCGTCTTCGGTGCCAACGATCACCGGCAGCTTTACTTCTTTGCCGTCGGGGAGCGTGAGTTTGGCTTCTTGCTTCTCGGCCATGCCGCGAAGATACCCGATCTCGTTTTACGAGACCCGTCCGCGCCGACCGAAAAACGCAGCGCGTTACGCCGGTTATTCCAACGACACGAACGGCGCCGAACCGAACGGAGTGTTGAACCGATACGTGTAGCCAAGGCCCAGGTAGCCTGCGCCACCGCCGGTATCGAGGCCGTAGTCGGCCGCGCGGGTCCCACCTTGGGGCTCGGAGAACACCGCCGTGTAGAAGTTCGCGCCGAGCTCGGCGCTGATCACGTGCTCGAGGTGGTTACCGAACGCGTAGGACAGCGCGACTTCGACGCGGGCACCCACGGCGGCGTAGTTGAATACCTGGCTGCCGGCGCCATCGTTCTGGTTCGC
>JANXOP010000076.1 GCA_025357755.1 Kofleriaceae bacterium
GATGCAGACCGAACCTACCGTCACCACGAGCGAGCTTCCGACCGCCATCCCGGCCCTTCCCCTCGTGCGCGAGCGCAGCGACAGCGCGCCGCAGACCACGATGCGGGTCACCAAGCGCAACGGTTCGGCCGAGGCGGTCGACCTCAACAAGATCGTGCGTGCGGTCAATCGCAGCTGCGTCGGGCTGCCCGAAGTCGATGCGATGCGGGTCGCGACCAAGACGATCAGCGGGCTCTATGATGGCGCGACCACGAGCGAGCTCGATCGGCTCTCGATCCAGACCGCTGCTTCGCTCATCACCGAGGAGCCGCAGTACGGTCGCCTCGCCGCGCGCCTGCTCGCCGCATACATCGGCAAGGAAGTCGCGAACCAGGAGATCCACGCGTTCAGTGCCTCGATCGCGAACGCCCATCGCCTCGGGCTCGTCAATGCCCGGCTCGCGAACATGGTGGCGCTCAACGCGCGCAAGCTCAACGACGCGATCGTCCCCGAGCGCGATCGCGAGTTCGAGTACTTCGGCCTGCGCACGGTCTACGACCGCTACTTGCTGCGTCACCCGGAGACGCGCCTCGTGCTCGAGACCCCACAACAGTTCTTCCTGCGGATCGCGTGTGCGCTGACCGAAACGATGGCCGAGACCCTCGAGCTGTATCGCTTGCTCTCGCAGCTCGAATACCTGCCGAGCTCGCCGACGATGTTCAACGCCGGGACCTCGCACGAGCAGCTCTCGAGCTGCTTTCTGCTCGACTCGCCGGCCGATCATCTCGAGTCGATCTATCAGAAGTACATGGACGTCGCGCTGCTCTCGAAGTTCTCCGGTGGCATCGGCCTCGCGTATCACCGCGTGCGCAGCCGTGGCTCTTTGATCGAGAGCACCAATGGTCACTCGAACGGCATCGTGCCGTGGTTGAAGACGCTCGACGCGTCGGTGATGGCGGTCAATCAGGGCGGTAAGCGCAAGGGCGCCGCGTGCGTCTACCTCGAGCCGTGGCACGCCGACATCGAGCCCTTCCTCGAGCTCCGCGATAACACCGGCGACGATGCGAGCCGCACCCACAACCTCAACATCGCGAACTGGATCCCGGATCTGTTCATGAAGCGGGTCGAGGCGAACGCGGACTGGAGCCTGTTCGATCCGAAACGCGTGCCGGAGCTGCCCGACCTGTGGGGCGCCGCGTTCGAGCGCGCGTACGAGGCCGCGGAGGCGGCGGGCCTCGCCGCGAAGACCATCAAGGCGCGCGATCTCTACGCACGGATGATGCGCACGCTCGCGCAGACCGGCAACGGTTGGATGACGTTCAAGGACGCCTCGAACCGCGCGTGCAATCAGACTGCAGTCGCAGGTCGCACCGTGCACCTGTCGAATCTGTGCACCGAGATCATCGAGGTCACCTCGGCCGATGAAGCGGCAGTGTGCAACCTCGGCTCGATCAACCTCGGTCGGCATATGTCCGACGGCGCGTTCGATTTCACCAAGCTCGCGGCGACCGTGCGGACGGCGATCCGTCAGCTCGATCGCGTGATCGATCTCAACTACTACCCGATCGCGTCGACGAAGACCTCGAACATGAAGTGGCGTCCCGTCGGTCTCGGCGTGATGGGCCTCCAGGACGTGTTCTTCCAGCTCGGTTGGGCGTTCGATGCGCCCGAAGCGCGCGCGCTATCCAAGAAGATCGCGGAGGAGGTCTACTTCCACGCGCTCACCGCCTCGGTGGAGCTCGCGCGCGACAAGGGCAAGCACCCGGCATTCGGCGAGACCCGCGCCGCGACCGGCGAGCTCCAGTTCGATGCGTGGGGCGTGGTCCCGGCCGAGCCCGCGCGCTGGGATGCGCTGCGTGCCGAGATCAGGGTCGTCGGCCTCCGCAACTCGCTGATGATCGCGATCGCGCCGACCGCGACGATCGCCTCGATCGCGGGATGCTACGAGTGCATCGAACCGCAAGTCTCGAACCTGTTCAAGCGCGAGACGCTGTCGGGTGACTTCATCCAGATCAACCGCTACCTCGTCGAGGAGCTCAAGCGCCTCGGTATGTGGACCGAGCCGACCCGTGCCCGCCTGTTGCGCGCCGAGGGCTCGGTGCAAGCGATGGTCGAGCTCCCCGAACCCGTCCGCACGAAGTTTCGCACGGTCTGGGAAGTGCCGATGCGTTCGCTGATCGACATGGCCGCCGACCGCGGCGCGTTCATCGATCAGAGCCAGTCGCTGAACCTGTTCATGGAGAGCCCGAACATCGGCGCACTTTCGGCGATGTACTTCCACGCGTGGAAGCGCGGCCTCAAGACCACGTACTACCTGCGCTCGCGCGCCGCGACCCGGATCGCGAAGACGACCACCGAGCTCGTGCCCGTCACCGAGAAAGCCTCCGACGAAGCCGCGGTCGCTTGTTCGCTCGAAAACCCCGAGAGCTGTGAGGCCTGCCAATGATGATCGCCGAAGGAAGTGGCTCGTTTGCCGTCGCGAACCCGAGCGCGCGCCCGGCGCGGCTCCTCGATCCGGGCATGTGCCTGACCCTGCGGCCGATGGCGTATCCGCAGTTCTTCGAGATGTATCGCGCGGCGATCAAGAACACCTGGACCGTCGAGGAGGTCGATTTCGGGACCGATGTCGCCGACCTCGCGAAGATGACGCCGGCCGAGCGCCACCTGATCGAGCGGCTCGTCGCGTTCTTCGCCACTGGTGATTCGATCGTCGCGAACAACCTGGTCCTCAACCTCTACAAGCACATCAATGCGCCCGAGGCGCGGATGTACTTGTCGCGCCAGCTCTACGAGGAGGCGTTGCACGTCCAGTTCTATCTGACGCTGCTCGACACCTACATTCCCGATCACGCCGAGCGCCAGAAGGCCTTCGCCGCGGTCGATACGATTCCGTCGATCAAGAAGAAGGCTGCGTTCTGCATGCGCTGGATCGATTCGATCCAGCAGCTCGAGCGGATCGAGAGCCACGCGGACCGCAAGCGATTCCTCCTCAACGTGATCGCGTTCGCCGCGTGCATAGAGGGGTTGTTCTTCTTCGGCGCGTTCGCCTACGTCTATTTCCTGCGCTCGAAGGGCCTGTTGCACGGCCTCGCGGGCGGCACGAACTGGGTGTTCCGCGACGAGAGCGCGCACATGGCCTTCGCGTTCGAGGTGGTCGCCACCGTGCGCCGCGAAGAGCCCGAGCTGTTCGACCACGAGCTCGAAGCGGACATTCGTAAGATGATGGACGAAGCGATCGAGTGCGAGGCGCAGTTCGCCGACGACCTGCTCGCCGGTGGGATCGCCGGGATGTCGGTCGGCGAGGTCCGCACGTACCTCGAGTACTGTGCGGATCAACGGCTCGCGACGCTCGGGATGGCGAAGCAATACAACGTCAAGAATCCGTTCGGGTTCCTCGCGCTGCAGGACGTCCAGGAAGTGACGAACTTCTTCGAGCGTCGCGTGTCGTCCTATCAGGTTGGCGTCGAGGGCGAAGTCACGCTCGACGCCGCGTTCTAGAGTTGACGCGCGGGCCGAAGTTTCCGATCGTCCCGGCCATGAAATCCATCTCCCTCGCGTTCGTCGCGGTCCTGGCGCTCACCACCTCCGGCTGCAAGAAAAAGGGTGGCGATTGCGGCGCTGCGATCAACCACAGCATGGAGCTCTCGAAGGCCGAGATGGCCAAGCAGCCCGGCACCGACGAAGCGATGATGAAGAAGATGAGCGACCTCGGCCTGCAACACTGCAAAGACGACAAGTGGGGCGACGATGCGATCAAGTGCATGGTCGACGCGAAGGCGATGACGGACTCCCAGGCGTGCTTCGGCAAGCTGACCAAGGACCAGCAGGACAACATGATGAAGGCCGCGATGGCGCTCGCGCCGGCGCCGGCGCCGGTCCAACGGCGGGTTCGGCCATCGTGACGGACACGGGCTCGGCCGCGGGTTCGGCCGCGCCTGCGATGGCCGGCAGCGACACGGGCTCGGCCGCGATGGCGGGCAGCGCCGCAGGTTCGGCGGCAGGCTCGGCTGCCGCTGGCAGCGCCACGACGAAGTAGTTCGATACGCTCGAGAGCTCAGTCCTGGATGCAGTGATCAGGGCCGCGTCCGAGGCGTTTGCCCGTCGTCGCGTCGAACAGGGCGGGGAAGCCGTTCGCGGTCATGCCGATGATCTCGAATCCCTCGCGCTCGACCGCTGCCGACGGGAGGTCGACGTAGACGCAGACAGCGAGTCGAGGCGCGCCCACGATGGTCCGGAACGTGATCTGGGCAAAGACGTTGTCCGCCGTCGCGACGATGGAGCGCGTGGTGTGGCTCACCGGCTCGGGGATGCAGTGATGCCCACCCATCGCGCAGTCGCGCGGAACGCCGTGACCGTACGAGGCCGTCACGGTCAGGCGTGAGCCAACGAAGCGCTTCACCGCCGCGGCCTCTCCGAACGCGATGCGCTGGGTCGTGACGTCGTAGGCCTTCGTGCCGCGCGTGACGATCGCCGCCCCGACGAACACCTCGTTGTCGTCGAACAGCATGAAGCCGAGACGGTTGCCGACCACGTAGGGATCGAGCTCGGCGGCGCGCCCCTCGAGCTCGCTGGCGTGAATCTGGAGATAGCCGCGAAGATCGAACACGTCGCCATGCACGATCCCGGGATCCGTGATGTGGAGGCGCGGTGCAGCTGCCGCGGTGCCGATGAGTGCGAGCACGATCAGCAGCGAGCGCATGGCGCTTCAACGCATGAAGCGGATGCGCGGTCTGCGTTCACTGGATCACGGCGATACAGCAGCCGCTTTCGCAGTACGTCTGGTCGGGGCAGCCCGAACCGGTCGGGCATGTCGCCTGGCCGGTCGGGCACGCATTCGTGCCATTGCACGAGGGCGGCAGGTCGGTCGAGTTCTGTCCCGAACACAGCACGCAGGTCGTCCCACCGCAACCACCGCCCCCACACGCCGTGGTCTTCGTGCAGCGCTTGCACGCGCTCGGATCTGCAAGGTTGTTTTGCGTGCAGCCAGGCGACGCGATCGGGTTGATGGCGATATCGAAGCACGTCGTCGAGCCGGGCTCGCACACCGTACAACAGCCGAAGCAATCACATCCGGGCGGGGTGATCGCGGCGCAGGTCATCACGCACTTTGCCGGGATGGTTGCAGAGCCGAGCGGCTCGAAGCACTGTGCGACGTTGTACTTGTTGCCCTCGACATCGGGATTGTTGACGAGTCCGACCAGGTCGGCCTGGCACTCGGCCTTCGTCGTCGCGCCGAGCAGACAGCACACGTGCTGGTTGCAGCCATCGTCGCCGCCGCCGCTGTTGCCATCGAAGAAGCAGTCTTGCGCGATCGCGTCCTTGTTGTCGCCCGGGATCCCCGTCGCGAACGAACCCTCGTCGTTGTCGAACGGTCCGGTGCATTCCGGATCGAAGCCGTCGATCAGTCCATCGCCGTCGTCGTCGAGACAGTTCGAGCACTGGGGGCCGCCGGGGGTGCAGGTCCCGTCGAACCGAGGTGCATCGACAAACACGAACGAGCCGTCCACGCCCGATCCACCGGCGTCGTCGCCGGTCCCGCTTCCATGGTGACCACCGCATGCAGCGAGCGTGCAGACAAGAACGAGAAGAGTTTTCATCGATGGGCTCCTTCGAGTCGGTCCAGTAGTTGACGGGCATCATCGGCGTTCGCCCCGCTCGGGAAGCGACGCAGGTAGATCTCGGTCAGCGTTCGCGCTCGCGGATCGCCACGATCGGTCGCGAGCCGAACCGCGGCGTACAGCGCGATCGGTGCCCAGCGACCGGAGCTCTTCGAGAGCGCGAGGTAGCCGGTGATCGCCGCTTCGGGCTCGGTCGCTTCGAGCCGCGTGAGCTCGGTGAAGCGGACCGCATCGCGATCTGCGAGCGGGTGGGTCTTCGTCGGAACTTCCACTGCCTTCGGTGGCGCGATCACGGGCGCGGCAGGTTGCGGCTCCGGCGCGACCGCCGTACTGGGCGCGACCGCTGCGGTCTGCGTGGCGGTGGTCCAGTGCTCGCCGTTCGTAATGCGAACGAGCTCGCCGTGATAGCCGACTTCGACGGTGCCGTGATCGACCGTGACCTCGACGCGCTCGGCATCGCGAGCGACCCTGAACCGCGTGCCGATGACGCGAATCCGGGTATCGCCGGCGATCACGAGAAACGGTGGTCTCGACTGGCGCGGTTCGACGGCGAACCAGGCTGCACCGCGCTCGATCATCACCGTCGGCGCGTCGTCGTGCGAATCCATGACGATCGCGCTGTGCGCATCGAGGGTGATGTGGGCATCGCTGAACGAGATGGTCGACGACGAGGCCTCGGAGACGACGCGGGTCGGACCCTCGTGTGCGGTGTGGTCCGGAGCTCGCCTGAACAGCACGATGAAGAGGATGGCTGCGACCGCGAGGGGCGCTGCGAGCCACCAGTTCTTGGGTGCACGCGGCGAGGCGATCACGGGGATCGCTTCGGAGTCGAGCTCGCGCCAGACTCGCTGTTCGAGGCGAGCCCACGTCACATCGCTCAGCGGTTCGACGGGTGGACGTTCGCTCTTGCTCACTGGTCACCTCCGAGCTCGACGAGGTACTCCGACAACAACGGGTCTTTCGCTGCACGCTTCATGATCTCGCGGCGGGCGCGCCAGACGCGCGTCTTGACGGCCAGCACGCTGCTCTCGGTCAGCTCGCTGATCTCGACCAGGCTGCGGCCATCGATCGCGAACAGCGCGAACGCGATGCGCTGCTTGGTCTCGATCCGGTCGAGCGCGGCATAGAGCCTGCGGACCGCGTCGCGGGCGCGCACCACGCGTTGGGCATCGGGCGTCGAATCGGCGACCTGATCATCTACGAGCTCGAGCGGGGCGACGCGGCGCTTCGCGATCGCGGCGTACGCGGTACGCATCGCGATCGTCTGACACCATCGGGCGAGCGAGCTGTCGCCGCGAAACGAAGGTAGTGCGCGAAAGATCGTGATGAATGAATCCTGTAAGAGATCCTCGAGCTCGCGATTCGAACCGAGCACCCGGAAGAGCGCGTGGTGGAGGGCGTGCTTCTGGGCTTGGAAGAGCTCGCGCTGGGCTGCGCGGTCACCCGAGCCGGCGCGTTGCGCGAGCGCGAGCTCGTCCTCGCGCGCTAGTCCGGCTGGCATTCCCACGTCGCTCTAGTGGGGGAGTGCGTGGAAAAGGTCGCAAGGAAGTTCAGCGCCCGAATTCGGCACCGACGAGGAGCGACAAGACGGCGCCGATTCGCGGGATCTCGAAGACGGGCTCCGATCCACCGAGCTTGGTGTAGGTCTTGGTCGTCAAGAGGGCTTCCACGGCGAGCTGACCTCCAACGAACCAGGAGGCGACGTAGTGACGCGCAGTGGCGCCTCCGCGTAACGCGGGCACGAACGTGCCCTCGCTACGCGCCATCTTCATCTCCGTCCCCGAGAGCGACGAATGCTCGGCACCGATCGCGAGCCACGGGCTGAGCACCCAGCCACCACCATCGAGATCCCAACTCGTGTGAGCGAGGATCGACCAGTTCGACCACCGGCCGCGGAAGCCGGCTTGGTCGACCGTCGCCGATGCCCCACCATCACCTGTCACCCCGAGCCGCAACGGCAGACCTCGCCACGGCCGGAGCTCGATCGTGGCGCCAAACCGCAATGCCAGATTGCTGTCGAGCCCCTCCTCGAAGCGCTCTCCGCCGGAGAGGCTCACCCGTAGCGGGCCGGGTTCAGATCTCGGGACGTGGGGTGCATTCGCGACGACGGTGAGAGACGGCAACCGGAGCATCGTCTTCACGCTCAGAGCTGCCGCTGCCGCCGCGACCGCATCGAGGGCGCCCGCGGATAGCGTCCGGCGCTCGACGCGGTCACGGTGGCGATCGAGGACGAAGAGCTGGCCACCGTCACGCCAGATCACGTACTCCGCGTTCGCACTGTCAGCGATCCGCATCGCATCGTCGACCGTGGTCGGCGTCGATGCCGCAACGCTCACCTCGATCGACCATGGACGTAAGGCGTCGGTGATCGCCGAGCGAAGTTGCCCATCGTCATCTGCGACGAGCGCACGAGGATTCGCGAACGCGGCGTGCGATGCGATGACGATCGCGCTGACGAGCAAACGAGAGGTCACGGATCGCGCGGACTATCTCACGAGAGTGTTTAGCCACATCATGAGGTCACACTAAAGGGTGACGTTGACATCGTAGATGCCACCTCCCTGCGTCGCGGTCCCCGTGATCGTCGTCGCGCCTGGCGCGCGCACCACCGTGCCATTGCCACCGTCGGCCATCGTGCCGGTGATCACCAGGTCGAGCAATACGTCCCCTGCGATCGCGCCGGTGAGGTGATACGTGCCGGCGAGCGTCCCGGTCAGCGTCCCGGTCGGAATGTTCTTGAGCGACAGATCGAGCGCGGGTAATGCCGTCGCGTCCGTGTCGTACGTGATGTCGATCCTATCGTGCGCGTCATCGATCTCGAACGGACCGTCCGAATACGCGACCAGCCCAACGACGAGCCGCATCTGCTTGTTCGCGGAGCTGCCCTGATCGACTTGCCCCGAGATCGACAGCGCACCGGTCAGGTCACCATTGGCCATCTGCGTCGGGATGTTCGCGCTGTTTGCTGCGTTGAAGCCCGCGAAGCCGAGGTTGAGCGACTTCTCGAGCGAGGGGTCGAGGCCGAGGTAGGCGCGCCGTGCTTGCTCGTTCGAATCGACCGAGTCGCTGGTACACGCGCCGAACAAAACCGCGAGGAGAGCGAGTCTATGCATGCCCATCTAGTGGGCCGAGCGACGGTGGAGGTCGCAAAAAAAACCACCGACACGTAGGTGTGACGATTCTCGTGACCTCGAGACCCCTCGATCGCACTAGACGCCTGGAGGTTGCATGACCCGATGGCCGCTCCTTGTTCTCTTGACGTGTGCGATTCCGAACATCGGCTCGGCCGATCCCAAGTACGGACGGCAGGTCCGCTTCGCAGGGATCCATCCGATTCCGAAATCCCAAGGTGGAGGCATCTGCTACATCGAGGGACCTCACGTTCACGTGTATGCGGCTGACAAGCTCGAGTACCGCGAGCATGGAGCCAACCACGTCTTTGTCGGGGATCCGGTCGCGTACGGATTCGATGGCACGCGTTACTCGTACAACGGCCCGCATCCGATCCAGATCGATGCTGACGGTGGAGGCGCACCCGAGACCGAATACTGCTACCTCCGCGGGCCACACTTTCACAGCTTCGCGCCGCCGGAAGGCCCCGAGTACGAGAGACGCGGCGAGGTCTACTTCTACGTCGCTGAACCGACGCAGGCTTTCATCGAGGCGCGTCCCCTCTACATCGGCATCAATGATCGATACCGGCCCTTGGTCTACGACCGGCCGCGCATCGAGGTCGAACCACCGCGCGGGTGGATCGGCGCGCGCGCCGAGTTCATCTCTCCCGGCGTGATCGTCGAAGGACCCCGCGCCGCGGTGGGTATCGACGTGCGAGTCCCGATGCCGAGCCTGCAGATCGGGGTCGAGGTCGGCGGGCCAGCGGTGATCGTGCACGAGCGGCGCGAGCGACGGCACGAACGGGAAGAATGGGACGGGGACGAACGGGAAGGGCACTGGAAACACGACAACGGCCGCCACGAAGGCTGGCACAAGAGGCACTGATGAGAGGTTTCTGGATCGCCGTGATGTTCGCGGGCTGTGGCCACTCGGCACCGGCAGGGCCGGGCGCACGGGAGGAGGTCGTCGGATCGTGGAAGCAGGGCGGTCTGGAGGTCTCCGCGCTCACCCCGACCGCAACGAGTTTTGGAACCGATTGCGCGACAGGTATCGTGTCCAAGATCGATGTGCTCGTCTGCAACTACGCGAGTGCTCCGGCCGCGCTCGCGGCGGCACAACCGGCACTCGCGTGGGTCGGTGATACGACGGGCTCGGCACAAGCACGGGGAACGCTCGTGATCGCCGCCGCCGATCGGCGCAAGGCTGATCCGAACGGCCGAACGATCAATCAGATCTTCAAGCTGGTACCGCGGTGAGCTTCCGAGCTTAGCGAAGCGCGGAGCGCTCGGCGGCGGTCAAGATATCGTGATCACGGACGTAGCTCGTGATCGTGGTGCGGGCGAGATCACCGAAGCGCGAGCTATCGCAATCGCGCCACAAGTCGGCGAGAGCAGATGCACGCTGCGCCGCCGGCAATCGCGAGATCTGGTCGAGGATCTGTCGCACGAGAGCAGGCGTCTGCACGAGCTGTTGTTCGCGATGGCGCGCACCGATCTGCGCGCGCTGATCACGAGTCGCATCGAGGAGCTTCAGCTTTTGAGATGCGTACGGGTCCTGGCCGGCAGCGCGCATCGCCCAGTCGGTCATGTCGAACGTCACGACGCTGGCCCCCACTGGTGGCATCTTCATATCGACCGCGTTCGATTGTTCGTGATGCGCATCGAGCCATTGTTCGGTCTGGCTGACCTCGCGTTCGACCTCGCGCGCGTGACCAGCACCTTGCAGGTTGGAACGATCGGTGAAGTGGGCGGTGCCATCAGGTGCTACGCGCATCGCGAACGTCGTCGGTGAATGCGGACTCGGTGGATCGAGTGGCAACTGATCGCCGATGAACATCCGGACGTGATCGGGCTGGTCGAGGTCGATCAGCGATGGCTCGAGGCGATCGCACCCGCCGTCGCGGGCTACAGCGCGCGGATCGAACAGCCGCGCCCGGACAACTTCGGTGTCGCGCTGTATGCGCGCGGCTCGATCGCGGGAGCGATCACCGACTTCGAGAGCCCGCTGCCGAGCGTCGATGCCGCCATCACGCTGCACGGGGCACGGTTCGAGGTGATCCTGACCCATCCGCTGCCGCCGGTCCGCAGCGGGGCGATCGAGCAGCAACACCGCCAGTTCGATGCGATCGCGGCGCGCGCTCGTGCATCCGACCAGCCTGTCGTGATCATGGGCGACTTCAATGCGACCCCGTGGTCACGACCGTTTCAGCGGCTGCTCGGTGCGAGCGGGTTATGCGACAGCCGAGCAGGCTTCGGAGCGCAAGCGAGCTTTCCCGTCGCATCGGCCCTGTTGCGCATCCCGATCGATCATCTGCTCGTCTCGTGCTCGGTCGGCGTGCGCGATCGCCGCCTCGGGGTCGACGTCGGCTCGGATCACCTGCCGGTGATCGTCGATCTGGTGTTTCCGGCGACCTAGGTCTTCGTACGGATGCGCGCGAGCTGGCCGCAGGCGGCCGCGACGTCGGAGCCCTTGGGCCAGCGGATCATCGTGCGCAGACCCGCGGCGTGGACGACGCGGTGGAACGCCTCGATGCGCTCGGCCGAGGAAGACTGCAACGCGATCGGCGACGTGATCGGGTTGTGCGGGATCAAGTTGAGGCGCGCGTTCAGGCCGTCGAGCAGCGCGGCGACCCGCGCCGCGTCCTCGTCGGAGTCGTTGACGCCATCGAACATGACGTACTCGATGAAGTGGGTGCGCTTGGGATGCTCGCGCAGCACGGCGACGAGCTCCGCGATCGGCCAGGTCTTGTTGTGCGGCATCACGCGCGTACGCTGGTCGTCGGTCGAGCCGTTGAGCGACAGCGCGAGGCTCGCCTTGGATTCGGTCAGGAACCGGCGCATGCCGGGCACGATCCCCGAGGTCGACACGGTGACTTGTGCGTTGCCGAGCTGCGGGGCAGGGGTCTGCGTGAGGATCTCGACCGCGGTGAGGACCTCGTCGAGGTTATCGAGCGGCTCGCCCATGCCCATGAACACGACGTTCGTCGCGGGCGACAGATCCGGACGTTCGACACAGTGGGCGCGTGCGACGAGGTACTGCGCGACGATCTCGCCCGCGCGCAGGTTCCGCGTGAAGCCGAGCGTGGCGGTCGCGCAGAACCGGCAGCTGCGGGTGCAGCCGATCTGGCTCGATACGCACACGGTGCTGCGGTCGCGCGCGGGAATCAGCACGGTCTCGACGCTGCCGCCGGGCATCTCGATCAGGAACTTGGTCGTGCCGTCGGTGGCGATCGTACGATCGGTGACCTGGACCTCGGGCACGGTGCACGACGCCCGGACGCGGCCCCAGGCCTCGCCGTTGACGCCCGGGATGGCGGGCGGCAGCTCGAGGGACCACGGGCGCTTGCCGTAGATCCACTTGGCGGCCTCGATCGCACGCCGACGGCTCGACAACAGGCCTTCGAGGTCTGCCATCGTCAGGCCGGTCACGTCGGGCGCGGTCACGGGCGGCTTATACCTCACGAGCGATCAGGGGGGCGTGCAAAAGTAGTGACCTATGAGCAGCCCCGTGCTCAGGCCCTATCAACAGGAAGCGATCGAAGCCGTGATCGCGGCGCGGCGCAGCGGTATCAAGCGCATGGTCGTGTGCTTGCCGACCGGGGCGGGCAAGACCGTGATCTTCTCGCAGCTCGCCCGGATGGCCCGCAAGCAGGTACTCGTCCTCGCCCACCGCGAAGAACTGCTCGGACAGGCCAAGGAAAAGCTCGCGAACGCTCTCGAGGGCACGAGCGTGGTCGCACTCGAACGCGGCTCGGACCGCGGCGCCGCCGATGCGAAGGTGCTGGTCGCATCGCTGAGGTCGCTCCACGCGGACCGGCTCGCGAAGGTGCTCGAAGGCCGTGATTTCGGGCTCGTGATCTACGACGAGTGCCACCACGCTGCGGCCGACGATAATCTTCGCATCCTGCGCCAGCTCGGCTCGTTCGAGCGCACGTGGGAAGGCACGCTGCTCGGGTTCACCGCCACGACCACCCGGGGCGATGGCAAGGGGCTCGATCAGGTGTTCGAGCGTATCGTGTACTCCAAGACGCTGCCGGATCTGATCGACGACGGCTACCTCGCGCCCCTGAAGGGCTTCCGGATCAACACCGCCGCGGATCTCACGCGGCTCTCGGCGAGTGGCTCGGATTTTCGCGACGACGAGCTCGAAGAGGTGGTCGATATCCAGGAGCGCAACGCGCTGGTCGCGCGCTCGATCCAGGAGCTCGCGCGCGATCGCCGCACGATCGCGTTCTGTGTCACCGTGAACCACGCGCGCAACCTGTCGCGGTCGCTCAACGCGATCGGCGTGCCAGCGGGCATCGTCCACGGGGCGATGGCGAGCGCGGATCGGATCGAGGCGCTCGCGGACTTTCGCGCAGGGCGCACGCAAGTGATCGCGAACGTCGGCGTGCTCACCGAGGGCTTCGACGATCCGGGCGTTTCGTGCATCGCGATGGCGCGGCCCACGCGCTCCGAGGGCATGTACGCGCAGTGCATCGGGCGAGGTACGCGGCTCGCCGAGGGCAAGAAGGATTGCCTCATCCTCGACTTCGTCGACGTCTCGACGCTGAGCTTGTGCTCGCTGCCCTCGCTGTTTGGCTGCCCGCGTGATCTCGATCTATTCGGGGGCGATGTCGGGGATGCGCGCAAGGCGTGGATCCAGCTGATGATGGATCACCCGGACTTCGAGCTCGAGGCCGGCGCGCTGACCCTGCGCGAGATCCAGGACCGCGCCGCCAGCTTCGATCCGCTGACGCTCGCGCCGAATCACCAGGTCCGCGCCATCTCGGGCAATGCGTGGTTCTCGCTCGGTCGCCACGGCGTCGGGCTACACTTTCAGCGCCTGAGAGGCACGAGCCTCGTGACCGTGCTCAAGCGCGGTGGTCGCGGCAAGGTCTGGGTCGCCGAGCTCGATGGTCGCGCGATGGAGCGATTCTCGACGCTCGAGCAGGCGGTCGAGGCAGCCGACTACGAGATCGAACAGATGGGCTCGACCTACTCGGCGCGCGACGAAGCGTCCTGGCGGATGCGGGCGCCGCCGGCAGAGTTACTCGCGCAGCTCCGGTCGAAGGCCAACGTCAAGACCTACGCCGATGCGCTACGCCAGGCGGTGTGGGAAGCCACGCGCTAGTGACAGACCGGCGGTGACACCACGTCCACCTTACCCGACGCACGATCGATGATGCCAACCACGCCCGCGGTGGCGAGATAGACGATCGTGTCGGCACTCGAGGCCTCCCCCGAGGGCATGACCAGCGTGTCGTTCGTGGCCAGCGCGAGCGGCGCCAGATCGTAGGTCTTCAAGAGCTTGCCACTCGCGACATCGACCGCGAGGAGCTTGGTGCCATCGAGCTGCTTGAACAACCGGGTCGTGCCCTCCGCGGCCCAGCTGTCCTCGACGTTCACGCCGAAGTCGCGATCGCCGACCTCGGCGACGAGCTTGCCAGCGAGCGTGAAGATCCGAGGCTTGCTAGAGACCGGCGTGAAGTTCTCCCACACGATGATGTTCGGGCCCGCGAAGGTCCAGGCACTGATCGCGGCGCCCATCGGGGTCTTCCAAGGCGTGATCTTCGCGAGCCGCTTCCAGGTCGCGGTGTCGTAGAGCTCGAGCGATCCGAGCTCTGGCAGGCGCGCGAGGATCGTCGCATCGGCGTTGGTGCCGAGCTGGTCGGTCGAACCTACCTTGATCGCCGGCGTCACCGTCGAGCACTTCTTGGCCGCGGTGCAGAGCGTGAGCGTGCCATTCGAGCCGAGCATGTCGGTCTGCGCAGGCATCGGGTCGTCGTGCTTCGCGGTGACCGACCGGCCTTCGACATGCTTGGTCGCGATGTCGACATGCCAGCAGCTCCGCGATGCACCTTCGCCCGCACAGAAGTCGACGGCAGCCGGCGTGATCGTCGCCTGGTCGACGTTGTCGCGCACCACACACGTCGCGAGCGGGCTCGCCGCATCGGCCAGCACGGGCGTGACCACGACTGAAGCCGAACCGGTCGGGCTCGGCGGTGGCGCCTCGGACGCGTGCGAGCACGCCGCGAGGATCAGGACGAACAGGCTCCGGTGCATTCGAATCAGCGTATCAGAGCCGCGCGCCCGAGCGCCGCCGCGCAGGTAGGGAGTAGACTAGCGTCGCCTTGACCTGGCAACAAGCGCTCGTCGCGGTGTTCGCGGTGTCCGCGGTGGTGATGGCGGTAGCGATCGTCCAGCAGCAACGCTCGCCCGCCGCGACGATCGCGTGGCTGCTCGTGCTCGTGATGATTCCGATCGGCGGCTGGTTGATCTATCGCTTCATCGGGCCGCTGCGGCTCGAGCGCAAGAAGCTGCGGCGTCGCGTGAACCGGCTGATGATGGACGAGGCGATCGGCGGGCTCACCGCGATCGAGGCGGCCTCGCCGGCGCATCGCGAGCAGCTCGGCAAGATCGCGATCGCCGCGGGTGAGGCACCGCCGCTACGAGGCGTCGCGGTCGAGTTGTTCACCGAAGGCGAGGAGACCTACGCCTCGATCGCCGCCGCGATCGAGGCCGCGAAGCACCACGTGCACCTCGAGTACTACATCTGGGCAAAGGATCGGCTCGGCACGCGGCTCCGTGATCAGTTGATCGCGCGCGCGAAGGCCGGACTCGAAATCCGTGTGCTGATCGATGGTACCGGCTCCTCGAGCGCGCGTAGCTCGTTCTGGAAGCCGCTCGTCGCGGTGGGTGGCAAGGTCGCGATCTTCAATCCAGTGAGCGTCGTCTCGTGGCGACGCAAGCGCGTCGATTTTCGGCTCCATCGTAAGACCGTCGTCTGCGATGGCCTCGTCGGCTTTTCGGGAGGCATCAATATCACCGAGGCGCAGACGCGCGAGTTCACCGGAGCGGCTGCTTGGCGCGATACTCACGCGCGCCTCGAAGGGCCGGCCGTGCTCGCCCTGCAGCGGATCTTCGCCGAGGACTGGCTCTACGCCTCGGGCGAAGAGCTCGTCTTCGAGCTCGGTGGATCGTACTTCCCGGTCGAGCCCGGAGCGGGTTCCGAGATCGTGCAGGTCGTCGCGTCGGGACCGGACCTCGACAGCTTCGCGATCCACAAGATGTACTTTGCCGCGATCAATCAGGCGGCGAGGCGCGTGTGGTTGACCACGCCGTACTTCGTGCCCGATGAACCGATCCAGGCCGCGCTCGTGTGCGCGGCGATGCGCGGTGTGGACGTCCGGGTGATCGTGCCCGCGAAGGGCGATAGTCGGCTGGTCGATCTCGCGGCGCGCAGCTACTTTCCCGAGCTCCTCGCCTCCGGGGCCCACGTGTACGAGTACCGGCCGCGCTTCGTGCACGCGAAGACGCTCGTCATCGATGACGACATCGCGATCATCGCGACCGCGAACATGGATAGCCGCAGCTTCCGTCTCGATTTCGAGGTCGCCACGGTGATCTACGGCAAGACCATCGCAGCGCAGCTCGAGCTGATCTTCCGCTCGGATCTCGAGCACTGTGTCGAGCTCGCGCCGCGCGTCCTAACGTTCTGGGCGCTGTTCGTTCAGTCGGTCGCGCGCTTGATGTCGCCGCTGTTGTGAGGTGGGTCGCCATCGGCCAGTGGCAGCGTGAACGAGAACGTCGCGCCGGCACCCAAGGTGCTCTGCGCCCACAGGCGCCCGCCATGCGCTTCGACCATGCCCTTGGCGATGTAAAGTCCGAGCCCGGTCCCCGCGCTCTGAACGCGGCGGGCCTGCCAGTAGCGGTCGAAGATATGACGTAGCTCGGTCGCCTCGATCCCCGGTCCACTGTCGCGGATCGTGAAGGTCACCCAGCCATCGACGTGATCCACCGCGAGCGAGACGTCGCCGCTGACAGGCGTGAACTTGATCGCGTTGCCGACGAGATTGGACAGCACCTGAAAGATCCGGTCGCGATCGGCGTTGACGCGGAGCGCTCCCTTACAGGTCGACGTGAGCCTCATGTGTTTGACTTCTGCGAGCGGAAGCAGGATCGCGAAGGCGTCCGAGATCAAGCTGTCCACGGCGACGGGCACGGAGGTGACCTCGAACCGTCCGGCCTCGATCTTGGCGAGGTCGAGGAGGTCTCGGATGAGCCCGTCCATCCGCGTGACCGCGCGACCGATCCGCTCGACCGTTTGAGCGGCGAGCGGATCGCTCGTGACGCGCTGCTCGAGGATGTTCACCGACATCGCGAGGACCTGGATCGGGCTCTTCAGATCGTGCGAGAGGACCGCGACCATCTCGTCGCGGACGGCCACCGCGGCCTCGGCGCGCGCGATCTGCTTGATGAGATCCGATTCGATCGCGCGGCGCCGCAGATCTTCTACCGCTTCGATCTCGGTCGCCGACCACGGGCGTGCGCGATGCCGCACGATCTGCTTCCACGCCTCGAACGAGTGCCTCGGATGCAAGCGGCCACTGGCGTCCGGGGCCTTGGCCATCGCGGGATCGCCGGCCCAAGTGACCGTCTGGACCACCTCTGGCCGGAACCAGAGCACGTGCGACGGCGCGACGCCGGGGAGCGTCATCACGAGCAAGCCGCTGGCGACCTGGGCGCAGTCGATACTCGGCGGATGGCGCTCGGCGAGGGACTCGAGGTGCAGGATGCCATTGGAGCCTTGCTTGCCGAGCCATCCTACGAGCGCGGCGAGCTGGGCGGGAGACGGCGTTGCGCCGACGGTCTTGATACCGGTGCTCGTACAGATCGCCGCGCCAGTCGCGCCTACCAGCTCGAGAAGTGCATCACTGCGCTGGAGCAACGCCGTGGCCACGTCGGCATGCGTATCGCGCATCACCTCCACGAGGCGCGCCTGGATGCCGCGATGGATGTGGCGCTGCTCGCGCGACTCGATCTCTTCTTGGGCCGCGATCTGGAGCGAGACCACTCGACCGATCACCTCGCATGCGGCACGCGCGGCAAAGCTGACGCGATGCCGCGTTCGGTGGTGACACGCGATCAAGCCCCAGAGCACCCCGTTACGGACCAGCGAGATGCTCATCGAAGCGCCAGCGCCCATGTTGCGCAGATATTCGAGGTGCACCGGCGAGACACTGCGCAACGTCGCGAACGACAGATCGAGCGGTGCGCCAGTGTCCGGCCGTAGCGTCGGCACGAGCCGGACCGCCTCGTAGCTCGAGTCGGGGATCAGCCGGAGCCAGTTCAACAGATAGAGCTCGCGCGCCTGTCTCGGGATATCCGAGGCCGGAAAGCAGAGCCCGCGATAGGAGTCCATGCCCGGCGTGACGAACTCTTCGATAGTTTCGCCGTGGCCGTCCTCGTCGAACCGATAGAGCAACGCACGGTCGAAGCCGGTCAGCGCGTGCACCGCATCGACGGCGATCTTGCACAGCTCGCTCATCGTGTTCTCGCGCTGCAGGCTCGCCAAGGCCCTGCGCAGTGCGACATCGATGGTGGCGCCATCCGACGCTGCGGGCTCGAGCTCCACGATCGCGAGACCCTGGTGGAGATGAGCTCGCGCGTCGAGTGAATTGCCGTTGACCTGGACCTGGAACGGCTCGCCGCTCGACGAGCGCGCGCGGCCAAGATTCTCGATCACCTTGTTCGCTGCGGCACCGAGCAGCGCCTCGAGCGGGCGCCCCAGCACGGCCGTGGGCTCGACGCCGAGCAGTTCCACGGTGTTCGCGCTGACCTGCAAGACCTTGAAGTTGGACGGGTGGAGCGCGAGCAGCACGCCATGCGGTTGGGTCGTGCCCGGAATGTGGATCGGCTCGACGTCGCAGTCGACTACGACCGCCGGGGTCACGAGACCGCCAGCGCGGTGTGGAACCACTGCGTCATCGTTTGAAAGGTCTCGATCGCAGCTGCGATGGCGGCTGCGAGGTCGAGCTCGGTGCTCCGATCGACGTGCTCGGCGAACCGCGACACATCGTGCGCGTGGCCTCGCCATAGCCCGTGAAGAACGCGGCCCCCGTCGCCGCTTCGATCCCCAGGCGGTCGCGGAGATGCTTACGAATGATCTGGCCGCCGAGGGTCGCGCCCTCGATCACGTAGAGCGCTCCGAGCGCGTGGGAAGGAGTCCGGATGTCCGGCATGCGGACATCCTCTCGCGAGGGCAGGGGCTCCACGGCGAGCGCGGCCAGATCTCTTGCGAGCAGGGGGCGCTTCGCCCGATCCGCGAGCTTGAGTGTGGTGGCGTAGCTCGTCGCGGCATCCGCGATCCGTGGCTCGAGCACCGCGTAGAAGCTATGGAACGCCTGCACCACCCGGATGTAGCGCCCCCGGGTCAAGGCTGGATCGAGGAGCGGCAACGCGGCTTCGACACCGGCGTGCGCACGACGCGTGCCGGCGCGTAGCTGGCCCATCGCGGTTGGCGTCGACGTGACGCTGAGTGTGTAGAGGGCCATTGCCGGCGCTCAGCCGCTCATCACGTGTACATCCGCGCACTGGCATGTACAACGTGTAACCACGACAAGCTCCGATCGCGCGCGCGTATGCTCGCCTTGCCGCGATAGGCCATGCTGTAGCGATGCACGAACGCGCGATCTGGGCCGGCCGGCACACGCAACCGGCGGCGACGTCGGGAAAACACTCGGTTCACGATCACGTCTCGCTGATGTACGTGACCGAGGGCGCCACGCTGTTCGAACAGCGCGGTCGGCACGAGGTCCAGGTCGGCGACGTGATGCTCGTGCCCGCAGGCCAGCCGCACCGTTCGTCGCGCTCCGTGCAGACGAGCGGGTGGGGCATCGGATTCTACCCGTCGTCGCTCGAGCTCGGTGCGTTGCTCGATCCGATCGAGCACTCCTCGCTCGTGCACATTTTGGTTGAGTGTCGCGTGTATCTCGAGAACCTGTGCGCGGAGCTCGCGCGCGAGAGCCATGCGCCGCTCGTGCATGCCGAGCTCGCGCAGAAGCAATTGTTGTCGCTCGTGCTCGTCGATGTCGCACGCGCCGCGACCGCGATGCCGGCCACGCCGCCAACGTTCGTACAGGAGGCCTTGCGCTTCATCGAACGCGAGTGTCTCGGTCCGATCACCCTCGGCGATGTCGCGGCCGCCGTGGGACGCTCACCCGCGCATGTCACGACCGCGGTGCGGCGCGCGACCGGCAAGACCGTC
>JANXOP010000090.1 GCA_025357755.1 Kofleriaceae bacterium
AACACGAGGTTCGCGGTGGTGTCGGCCTGCCGCGGCTTGCCGTTGACCGTGAGCCGGAGGTCGAGGTTCTTCAGCGAACGCATGTCGTCGGGCTCGAGCAGGCACAGGTACGGGCCGATCGGGCCGAACGTGCGAAAGCTCTTGCCCTTGTAGAACTGCGATTGTGGAATCTGGACGTCGCGCGCGGAGTAATCATTGACGATCACGATGCCGGCGACAAATTCGTGCAGGGTGTCATCGGTCACGGTGACCGGGGCCGTGATGTCGCGCCGGATGATCAAGCCGAGCTCGATCTCGTAGTCGAGGAAGTTCACGATGCGCGGCTTGACGAGATCGCTGTTCGCGGGTGCGATGCAGCTCGCGGCCTTCGTGAAGATCATGTTGAACTTCTTCGCATCGGGATCCATGCCCGATTCGATCATGTGCTGGCGGTAGTTCGCGCCCTGGCAGATGAACTGCTGGTTGCGCGTGACCGGCGAGAGCAACTTGACCGCGGCTTCGCGAATGGTCGTCAGCTCGAGTGCGCGTTGCGCGGCGAGCACCTCGCCCGTGGTCGCGAACGCGCCCGCGATCGGGGTGATCGTGCCACCGTCGATCACGCCCCATCGGGCGCGACCTTCGTACTCGTAATGAATGAGGTTGGTCGCCATGGTTAGCCCATCACCTTGAGGAACATGCGCAGCTTCTTGAACGACAGATCCGGACTGCGGCGAACGTTACGGATCAGCTTGAGGACGTTGCCGGGCGTGAGCTTTGGCTTTAGAAACTTGGCGGGCATGGTCTGGCCCCACTGCGACATGCCCTCGAGGCTGACCGCGGAGAGACCCGTCGCGGCGGTCGCGTCGTACACGTCGCCGTCGCAGTAGTGCTCGTGCTTGTCACCCCATGGGTCTTGCCAGTAGTCGAAGATCTGGCTGCCGAGGATGTGCCGACCGATGCCCCACGCGTGCTTGTAACCGCGAGCGCGCAACACGCGCTGACCGATGCCGACCGCGTCGGCGTCGACCACTTCGTAGGCGCTGTGGTTGTAGCCAACCAAGAAACCCTGCGCGAGTGCGAGCGTGTGATGGTCCGAGGGGACCTCGCCGCGATCGAGCCGCATGAACGTGACCGCGGGCGACCCATCCGGCAGCACCTGGACGTCGCTCGGGATGAACCCGAAATACTGCGTGTACCAGCCGCAGGTCTCCTGAAAGTTCACCGCTTCGAGTGCGAGGTGACCGATCCGGATCACCTGCGGTGGGGCGTGCGGCGGCCGGTGGCCCGCGTTGACGCGTGGTTGAGCGCCGCCGATGTTCCAGCTGAGTGGTGCACGTTTGGCGAGCTCGTCGGCGAGCGTCTGGCCGAAGAGGACTTCGACCAGGTTGCCCGATGGATCGGTCAGCGTGACGACCTCCCCACCGCCCGGGTGCGGCGAGAGCGCGATCGCGCTCGCTCCGGGGAGCGCGGCGAGGGTCTCGAGATCGGCGCGCGCTCCGACCTGCAGTCCGAACCCCACGAACCGCGCCTTCTTCGCGCGCGTGACGCGATAGCAGTACGGTGCCTGCGAGGTGCCACGCGCGTAGAGCCCGTCGTCGGTGCGGTCGAACACGACGAAGCCAAAGTCATCGAGGAAGGTGTTCACCTTGTCGAGGTCAGGCCTCTCGAAGATCAGGTGCGCGAGCCCGGTCGCCTTGACGGTCGGACGCGGGTGCCGCGCGGGTTGGGGGGTCGCGAGCTCGAGCATGAATGACACTTTGACCAGAACTGATAAAACTGTCAACTGTGAGCTGATAGGCTAGACTCGGCGAGTGATCACATCGATGGCGGAGTCGCGAGGTGCGCGCCGCAAGCGCGAGACCCGCGAGCGGCTGCTGTCGGCCGCGTATCAGCTCTTCGCCGACCGCGGGCTCGACGCCGTCGCTATCAACGAGATCACCGAGGCTGCCGATGTCGGCTTTGGCTCGTTCTACAACCACTTCGAGTCCAAGGAAGACATCTACCGCGCGGTCTGCGACACGTTCGAACAGTTCGCGGACGCGCTCGACCGTGCGATCGCGGGCCTCACCGATCCGGCCGAGGTCGTCGCGGTCAGCATCCGCCACACGCTGATGCGCGCACTTCGCGAGCCTGCGTGGGGCAGGTTGTTGGTCCGCGAAGGTCTCGGTCCGCAGGCCCTCACGCGCGGTCTCGGCATGCGGCTCGCGCGCGATGTCGGCAAGGGCGTCGCGAGTGGGCGCTTCAAGATTCCGGATCCCGAGATGACCATCGCCGCGATCGGTGGTGGCGTGCTCGCGGCCGTCGGCAGCGGGTTTGCCGGCCCTTCGAATGACACGATGCCAGCGCGCATGACCGAAGTGCTGCTGCACTCGCTCGGCCTCACGTTCACGCAGGCGAGCACGCTCGTGAAGAAGCCCCTACCCGCGATCTAGGGTGCTCGTCGCATGAGGCCGAGCTCGAGAGCACGGGTCGGCGATTCTGAACGGAGAATCCTTGTCCGTTCGCAAAACCTTCGTCATCGTCGAGGGGTGACCAGCCAGGATCGAGCTTCGGCGGATGGCGCGGCAATGAACATCGAGAAGGCGATCCTCGAGCTGCTCGCCGCGCGCGGCACCGCGACCGCGTGTCCCTCCGAAGTTGCCCGCAAGCTCGGAGGTGCGACCTGGCGCGAGCTGATGCAACCGGTGCGCGATGTCGCCGCGAAGCTCCAGGATCGGGGCCGCATCGATGTCTACCAGCGCGGTCGGCCCGTCGAGCTTCGCACGGCGCGCGGGCCGATCCGGTTACGCGCGCGCGAGGTCAAGGCGATCGACTATCGCGCGCATCCCGAGAAGTACGTGATCGGTCGCGGCGAACAAGGCGTGCTCACGGTCGAGCCGTACAAGAGCGAGCTCTTGCCACTGTGGAAGTTTCGCACGCCCGCGATCGCTCGAACCTCGTCGCGACAGCTCTACGCCGCGTTCGTCGCATATGGCCTTGCGGGCGACTTCGTCGGCATGGACATGGCGCGCAAGTTCATCCAGATGGGCTGGACCCGCGCGCGACGCTACGCGAACCACAAGAGCGGACGAAAGTATGCGAAGTCTGCGAACGACCAGGTCGCGCCTCGGGAGCCCGACGAGACCAAGGCCGAAGCGGCGGCGATCTTTCGAGTCGTGTACGAGCGCGCGCTGAAGAATCGCACCTACGCGAAGCTGCGCGCGATGTTCACGGCGCGCCAGGCAACATCGCCTGCAGCCGATCGGCGGCGAGCGCACTCTCGTTCGCTGTCCGCTGCATGACCGAGATCGAGGTGCCGAGGTAGCTGAACGCGTGGACGTTCGTGACAGCGGCGTTGTCACGAACGTAGGTCAAGCTGCGCGCGCTCGTGAACGCGCCGGTCTCGTGCAGGCCGTAGATCTCGAGGCCCACGCGACGCGCACCCTCGGCGACGTGACACGATCCGCAGTCGGTATTCTCCGAATCGTGGAGTAGCGGGTGCTGTGCCGCGATCGCCTCGGCGAAGCCCATCTCGAGTTGCGGGGTGACCGTCGCCGGGCGGCTCCGCGCGGCGATCAATCCGAGCTCGGGCAGTGTCGGCGTCGTTTGAGCGTCGGCGCTGATCCCCGCGATCATCCCGTCGATCGCACTGCCGCCCAGGATCACTTGCTGGACCTTGTTCGTGTTGACGACCTTCTGCAGGACGAGGTCGGTGCCGACGCGATCGAAGATCTCGAACAGCCAACCATCTTCATCCGGGAAGATGTGGTCCATCAGCGTGACGCGCTCGATCCGCTGGGTGCCGAGGTGCTTCAGCAAGACCTTGCGCAGTCCCTTGGCAAAATCTCCATCCAGGCCTGTCGCGGCGAGGATCGGCTGGACCCCGAGCTGAGCGCCGTACGCGATGCCCGCGCCAGACGCGTGCTTGAGTGCCAGGATCTCCTCGAGCATGACCACCAGCTCGTCGGTGGGAACCGCGTAGAACACGTGCACCGCACCGTCGAGCGCCCCCCCGCCAGCGGCGCTCGAGATCGGCTGGAAGACCGCGCGGACCTCCGAGCCGCACCCCTTCCGCGCCGAACACGGATCGAGACGCACCGCGATCAGGCGCAGTGCTTGATAGGTGCCACTACCGACGCTGCCGACATCCTGCGTCGCACCGGTGCCGATGAACTGGGGGAGGAGCGCGCCGTACGCACCCGAGTCCGTGGGTTGCAAGAGCAGCTCGTCCTGTGCGGCGGCAGGCAGGGGATAGAGCAACGAGACGTCCTGCGATTCGACCACGTGTTCGTACGGTCCGAGCGCATCCGGCGTGATGGGGGTCGCATCGGGCGGCACCTCCTGGGCGTGGCTCGAACAGGCGACGATGAAGAGCAGCAGGACCGAAAGGCTTCGCATGGGCAGAACGTCGGCGAAGCCCGCGCGCGGAGACACTTAAACCCACTTAATTTGCGGGTCACTCGTGGTACCGACAACGGGTGATCGTCGGTCGCGAGCGAGACCTGCTCGGCGTGGTCGCCGGCTTCGAAGCGGGGGCGCGGGTGATCACGCTGGTCGGTCCCGGTGGGATCGGCAAGAGCCGGCTGGCCGCAGAGGTCGTCGCTCGCCATCGCGACGAGTACACGGCCGACGGCAGTGGTGGAGCCTGGTGGTGCGAGCTTACCGAGGCCAAGAGCGCGATGGCGGTGTGCGCGGCGCTCGCCTCGACGCTGAGGTGGCGCCTCGATCCCAGCCTCGACGAGGATCGGGTCATCGCCCGGCTCGGCACGAACCTCTCGCGTCGCAAGCGGTTGCTGCTCGTCCTCGATAACTGCGAGCACATCGCGTCCGCCGTGGCCGAAACCGTGCGCGGCTGGCTGGCCGCTGCACCGCATCTCCGCGTGCTGGTCACCTCGCGTGTGCCGCTCGCGATCGCCGGCGAGCAGACCTATCAGCTAGGCGCACTCGACGAGGCTCCGGCGATCGAGCTGTTCTCGGACCGCGCGCGCCAGCAACACCCCGCATTCGAGATCACCGAGGCGGATCGAGCCGCGATCGCGGAGATCGTCAACCGCCTCGATCGCGTGCCGCTCGCGATCGAGCTAGCCGCGGTGCGCGCGCGCACGATGTCGCTGGCGCAGATTCTCGAGCGGATCCAGCAACCCGTCGCCTTGCTCGAGATGCGCGGCATCGTGCTCGACTCCTATCGCATGCTGCCCGACGAGGCACGGTCGGTGTTCGCGAGCTGTTCGGTCTTTCGCGGTGGCTTCGCGCTACCCGCGGCCGAAGCGATCCTGCCGGGCACCGAGGTGTGGAGCACGCTCGATACGCTGTGCCAGCACTCGCTGTTGCGGATCATCCCTGGTAATCCGCCGCGCTTTCAGCTCTTCGAGATGATGCGCGAGGTCGCGCTCGAGCTGCGCGCGCCCGACGACGATGTCGTCGAGCGTCACGCGGTGTACTTCGCTGGCTTGGCGACGAGGCTCGCCCAGCAGCTCGATGCAGGCGACGAAGCGGCGCTCGATGGCCTCGAGCTCGAGCTCGAGAACTTGATCGCGGCGCATCGCGGCGAGCATGCCCACGCGATCTCGCTCGGCCTCGATCCACTGCTGGCCAAGCGCGGCTTGTTCCGGATCCGGTTGCGCTTGCTCGATCAAACGCTCGGGACGCCCCATCCCGAGCGCGTTCGCGTCTTGCTCGCGCGTGGTGCGACCTTGGCCGAGCTCGGCGAGATCGAGCGCGCGGCGAGCGACTTCGCGGAGGCCCTCGAGCTCGCGACGGAGCGCGGCGATGTCCGCAACGAGGCGATCGCGGTGATGCACATCGGCACGATGGCGGAGACCGCCGGCGATACCGCGGCAGCGCGCGAGCACTACGAGCGCGGGCTCGCCGCGATCGCCCAGGCTCCACCGAGCCGTGCGACGACGATCCTCACCGCGGAGCTGCACGCCCATCGCGGGCACGCGTTGCGGCGCGAGCATCAGCTCGAAGCGGCTGATCGCGATTTCGCGCGCTCGCTCGAGCTCTACCGCGCGATCCGCGAGCGCGCGGGCATCGCCGGGGTTTGCTACGAAGCGGGAGTGGTCGCGTGGTTTCGCGGTGACCTCGCCGTCGCGCGCGAGTGGTTCAGCGAAGGGCTCGAGCTCGCGCGCGCGCTCGGTGCTCGCCAGCTCGAGGCCGCCTTGATCACGGGTCGCGGCGAGATCGCGCAGGAACAAGGTGCGCTCGACGAGGCGATCGCCGCGTGCGCCGTGGGCGTACAGGTGTTTCGCGATCTCGGTAACCGTCACCGCGAAGCGAGCGCGCTGTACTACCTCGGGGGCGCCTACCTCGAACGGGGTGATGTCCAGCAGGCCGACGGACTCCTCGAGCAAGCGGTCTCGCTCGCGACCGCGGTCGGCGCCTCTCGCTACGTCGCGCTGATCCGCGGGTTGCAGTGCGTGGTGCACGCGAGTCGCGGTCGGGACGAGCTCGCTCGTCGTGCCGCGGATGCCGCCGATGTGGCCGCGCTCGCGTGTGCGAGCGAGCCCGGTGTCGCGGCGACGGTGCGGCTCCATCGCCTGCATCTCGCACCGGTCGGTGCGGCCGATCCGGCGATCGAGACGCCGAGCACGATCGAGAATGACGATACCCGGTTCGCGCGCCGGCTGCTCCGCGCACGGCTACGCAGTGCGCCTGGGCAGCGCAGCCTCGTCATCGGCGAGGACGGAGCGACCTTTCAACTGCCGGAGGGTGACGACGTGATCGATCTGGCGCGCCGTGCGCCGCTTCGCCGCCTGGTGCTCGCGCTCGCGCGCCATCGCGTCGAGTCTCCGGGTGAGGCGCTCGGCCTCGACGATCTGCTCGAAGCGGGTTGGCCTGGCGAGCACATCGCACACGAGGCCGCCGTCAACCGGCTGCACGTCGCGCTCGCGACGCTGCGCAAGCTCGGCCTGCGCACGGTGCTCCTCACGGGCGAGCGCGGCTACTTGCTCGATCCGACCGTGCCGATCACGTTGCTAGACCAGCGCGCGGCCGAGCAGCGCGCCACGAAATAGCCAGAAGCACAGTAGCGAGTACGCGACCACAACGCCGACCATCGCGATCGATTGCGTGGCGATCGCGAACCGGGTGCGCGATAGCGCGAAGCCCGCGACGAGGAACGCCTGCAGCGCGTGGATCGCGAAGAAGTGCGCGACCCGCAGATCGCCGTGGCTGCGGCTCCAGTCGACGAAGGGCAGGCCGCCCGCGCCATCGGGACCGCCGACCGTATGTTGACCGCGAGCGATGATCGCGAAGCCCTCGAGGCTGCCGGCGATCAAGACCGCGAGCCCGAGCCGCGCTGCGAGCACGAGCGTGGGTGGCCAGCGGACCTCCGAGGTCAGATACATCACCAAGAGGCCCGCCAGCCCGACGAGGATCCCGAGCACGCACAGCCCCATCAGCGCGCTGATGCGATGGTCGAACGGGGTCGTGAAGTTCATGTGCGAGCGCACGCCGCGCGCGCCCTGCATCGCGATCAAGAGGGTCTCGGCGCAGAGCGCGACCGAGAGCGTCCAACCGACCAGGTCGCGCGCGGGCGTGCGCGCCAGCTGGTTCGACAACACGCCACACGTGAGCAGCAGGATCGCGACCGAGAGCTCGAACTTGAGCGGCTTGAACCACGGGTTGATGCCGAGCACCTTGCGCGTATCGAAGGGCAGTGCGCAGATCGAGATCGCGATCAGCGCCACTTGCAACCACAGCCCGAGCGCGATGCCTCGGATCTCGGGTCGAAGAAACTCCATGCCTCTGGATAGCGTGACTTCGCTTGCGCGGGCGGACCGAATACATGCGCGAGAGTTCCATGCGAGGCTCTGCGGCGTGAACGTTTACGACGTCGTCGGTGCGGACGGAGTCCAGCACTTCTATGTCTCGCCGCTCACGCCCGAGGACTCGCGGGCGATCGGCGCCCTGCCGCGTGAAGCGATCATGGGCGAGCTGCTCGTGACCGAGCGCCCCGCGGTCGACGCGAAGCTCGATCCCTCGAAGTTTCGGCCGAACGCGAGCTTCATCGCGTTCCTCGAGGGCGTGTTCGCGCAGCACGCACACCTGGCGCCCGGCTTCGCCGAGGTCGCGCGAGCGACCGAGACCGGCTTCATTCAGGTCGTCGATGCACGCACGGCGACACCGAAGGCACAGGTCCCACCCGAGGACGTCATCGGCCGGATCGAGCTCGCGAACGGCGCGATGGTCCGATTCCACGCGAACGAGAGCTATCGTCTGCTGACCGAGCGCGGCTTCATGCGGCTGCATCCGTGGATGCTCGCGAAGCTGATCGAGTCGCTCCGTGCGCTCGCGCGCGCCTAGCGGTACTGCTGGCAGCGACCGCAGAACCAGCGCTGGTACTCGGCGACGAACTGCAACGACGTGCCGCACTGCTGACACGGATACTGTTGCGGCGCCTGGGCCTGCTGCTGCTGCTGCGGCGGCGCACCTCGCGCATAGCTCGCGACCGCTTGCGGCAGCTGCGCTTGGCCCCCGGAGAGTTGACCGTGCGTGAAGTACGGCGAGCCCTGCACGTACTGCTCGAACTGGCGGAGCAAGGGCTTCCACGCGGTCGAGTTGATGATCATGATCGGGATCAGGCCGAGCATGAGCAAGCGCGCGCCAGCCGACGGCATGAACGCGTTGTAGTGCAGCTCGGTGCCGGTGTTGGTTTGCTTGATCTTGATCGCGACGCCCGTCCACGCGCTCTTCTTGAGCGCGACGTCGAGTCCGATCAGCGCGCTCTTGTAGACCTGGAAGCCCCGTGGCGCCCACGCGTTCGAGAGCTCCTGCAACAGCGTATCGGGCGTGACGTGCGGTGCGGGCTGACCGAGGAGGACCTTGCCGCGCGAGAAGAGGCCGGGCTGTTTGACTTGCATGGAGCCCGGCCATCCTCGCACACGTCTGGGGCGGTTTGGCCCGGGTGCTAGAAGCGATCCGCGTTCATCACCTTGGTCCATGCAGCGACGAACGCGTGGATGAACGTGTCCTCTTCGCTCGCGTAGACCTCGGCGAGGGCACGCAGCACCGAGTTCGATCCGAACACCAGATCGACGCGTGTTCCGGTCCACGTGACCGAGCCCTTCGCTCGATCCTTGGCTTCGAACGTGTCGGTGTTCGGCACGGCCTTCCACTCGACGCCCATGTCGAGCAGGTTGACGAAGAAGTCATTCGAGAGCGTACCGACGCGCTTGGTGAGCACGCCGTGCTGGTTATCGCCGACGTTCGCGCCGAGCACGCGCAGGCCACCGACAAGCACGGTCATCTCGGGTGCGGTCAACGTCAGCAACTGCGCGCGATCGACGAGCAGCTCCTCGGCAGGCACCGAGTAGCGATCCTTGGCATAGTTGCGGAAGCCATCGACGATCGGCTCGAGCACGTCAAACGATGCGACATCGGTCTGCTCTTGCGATGCATCCATGCGGCCCGGTGTGAACGGCACCGTCACCACGTGACCGCCCGCCTTCGCGGCTTGCTCGATCGCCGCATTGCCGGCGAGCACGATCAGATCCGCGAGCGAGATCTTCTTCGCGCCCGTGGCATCGAACGCCTGCTTCACGCCCTCGAGCGCGGCGAGCACCTTCGCGAGCTGCTTCGGCTCGTTCGCTTCCCACTGGTTCTGCGGCGCGAGCCGGACCCGCGCACCGTTCGCGCCACCGCGCTTGTCGGAGCCGCGGAACGTCGAGGCCGACGACCACGCGACCGAGACCAGCTGCGCGACCGAGAGCCCGGTCGCGAGGATCTGCGACTTCAGCGTCGCGATGTCCTTCGCGTCGACGAGCGGGTGGTTCACCGCCGGAATCGGGTCCTGCCAGATCAGGTCCTCGGCCGGAACTTCGGGTCCGAGGTAGCGAACCTTCGGGCCCATGTCGCGATGGCACAGCTTGAACCACGCGCGCGCGAACGCATCGGCGAACTTCGCCGGGTTCGCGAGGAAGTCGCGCGTGATCTTCTCGTACGCGGGATCGACGCGCAGCGCGAGGTCGGTCGTCAGCATGCCGGGGGCTTGATGCTTCGTCGCGTCGTGCGCGAACGGCACCGTGTTCGCACCGCCGCCGTTCTTCGGCGTCCACTGGTGCGCACCGGCCGGGCTCTTGGTGAGCTCCCACTCGTACTTGTAGAGGTTCTGTAGGTACTCCATGCCCCACTTGGTCGGCGTCGAGGTCCACGTGATCTCGATGCCGCTACCGATCGCATCACCGGAGTGACCGATGCCGTGGTTGTTCTCCCAACCAAAGCCCTGGCGCTCGATGTTCGCCGCTTCGGGATCGAAGCCGACGTGCTTGCCCGGATCGGCGGCGCCGTGGGTCTTGCCGAACGTGTGACCGCCCGCGATCAACGCGACGGTCTCTTCATCGTTCATCGCCATGCGCGCGAAGGTCTCGCGGATATCGCGCGCCGAGGCGAGCGGATCGGGCTTGCCGTTCGGGCCTTCGGGGTTGACGTAGATCAAGCCCATCTGCACCGCGGCGAGCGGCTTCTCGAGCTCGCGATCGCCGGAGTAGCGCTGGTCCTCGAGCCACTTCTTCTCCTGTCCCCAGTACACGTCCGCTTCGGGCTCCCAGATATCTTCGCGGCCACCGCCGAAGCCGAAGGTCGGAAAGCCCATCGACTCGAGCGCGACGTTGCCGGTGAGGATCATCAGATCGGCCCACGAGATCTTGCGGCCGTACTTCTTCTTGATCGGCCAGAGCAGGCGGCGCGCCTTGTCGAGGTTGACGTTATCGGGCCACGCGTTGAGCGGTGCGAAGCGTTGGCTGCCCTTGCCGGCGCCTCCGCGACCATCGCCGGTGCGATACGTCCCGGCGCTGTGCCACGCCATGCGAACGAACAGCGGGCCGTAGTGACCGAAATCGGCGGGCCACCACGCCTGCGAGTCGGTCATCAGCGCGCGCAGATCTGCCTTGAGCGCGGTGAAGTCGAGGGTCTTGAACTCCTCGGCGTAGTTGAAGTCGCCACCCATCGGGTTCGAGAGCGGCGAGCGTTGGTGCAGCGTCTCGAGCCGCAGGGTCTTGGGCCACCAGTCACGGCTCTGGTTACCTCCGCCGGACTGATGCTTGAAGGGGCACTTGGCTTCGGTCGACATGTCCCAGACTCTACGAGCATCCACGACACGGAAGTAGCCACCCGTGCGTGATGGCTCTGATAGGCTCAACCTATCGATCGAGCGCGGCAGATAGGTCCAAATCGATGCTAAGACGTGGCCGCCATGCGTTTGCTTGTTCTTGGCGGCCTCGTCGTCGTCGCGATGGGATTCGCGTTGCTCTACATGGTCACGCACGGCTCGGAGTCCGTGGCGGCAAGTTCGCAGGTCAGTAGGCCGGGGGCGACCCCGGCTCCGGTCACCCAGCCAGTGGCCCCGACGCAGGTCGCGGCGCGGGCACCGACCGCACCTGCTGCGCGCGCGACGCCAACCGCGGCTCCGACGCTGGTGCCGGAGGCGGCACTCGATCAGCCCAAGCGTGAAGATCCGACGAAGCCGAAACATATCGACACGCCGACGGACAAGCTGCGCTGGGCGCTGATGCGTGCGATTCGTGCGACCGAGCCTGCGGTCGTCGACTGCTTGAACCAGGCCAAGACTGCCGGTACGAGCGTCGATGGCGTGTCCTCGTACTTCTTCTACATCAAGCGCAGCGGCGACAAGATCGTGTTCGATGGCGCCGAGACCGAACAGAGTCCGTATCCGGATCCGCTGAAGTCGTGCCTGCAAAATACGATGAAGGATGTCGTCGTCGATTCGATGCCCGACGACGCGAAGCGCGTACAGGTACTGCGGCGACTCACGGTCGAGCACGGTGACATCTCGGTCTACAAGCTCGGCGCGTACCACATCGAACCGGCGCCCTAGCGTTGCTCGGCGCACGGTGCGATCGATGGGGCCTCGGGCAAAACAAAACCCACCGAGTCGCCTCGGTGGGTCAGGTGCGAAACGTTACGTAGTCAGCTCAGATCGGAGGAGCCGAGTACGGGAACGTGGTCGACGGGGCCGGGTGGCCCTGCTGGTGATTGCTCGGGTCCGGGATGCTCAGGCTCAACGAGTTCGTCGAGTTGGTCGACGTGTTGTCGTAGACCACGCCATCGCTGAGGAGGGCGCGGATCTGGGTGCCCGTGGCGTTGTTCGGCGGCGGGGTGAAGTAGAACGCCGCACCGGCGAGCAGATAACCGTACGTGACGTCGATGACGTCGTCGGTCAGGTAACGACCGCCGCAAAGCAGCGGGGTCGAGGTGAGATCGCCACACGGCGTGAGGTAGCCGCTCGCGGCGCTCGTATCGATCCGGAGCACGTCGGGCTCGAACTGCGAGAACACCTTGTCCGCGTAGGCCTGACCTGCCGTCGCCATCGCAGGCGTGATCGTCACACCCGCCAACGAGTTCTCGGTCCAGATCGCGGTACCGACCGCGGCGCAGGCCGTGGCGCCAGGCTGGAAGCCGGTCGTGGTGGAGAAGCCGAGCACGCCGTTCGTCAAGCACGTGCCGTAGTAGATCGCCTTGAGGACGGTCTTGGCTTGGCCAACGACGAGGTTGAGCGTCGCGGTATCGACGCCGGTGAAGCTCGGCGCCGTCGCGTTGTACCCGTTGTTGTAGGCGAACGTGAACAGCAGTGCCTCGTTGATGCCGGGGCGACCGAGATGCTCGACCTGCTTGTACACCGCGGGGCCGGGTGCATCGGGCGTGTTGGAACCAGAGCCCGAGCCCGGGCCGTCGACGACGGTGTTCTTATCATCGCCGCACGAAGCGGAGATCGCGGTGAGGAGCAAAAGGACGGATAGTTTTTTCATGTTCGTAAATCCTTTCGCCTTACTGCTTCGCCGAGATGGACGACCACGTGTCGAACACGGTGCCGTCGAGTCCCGCGAGCGGAATCTCGACGATGATCGCGTTGACGTTGTAGTTCTTGGTGAAGTCGGGAGCACAGCTCGCCGGGTTCCACAGGTTGATCTTGTCGCCGTCCGTCGTGTCGCCCGTGCCGAGGAAGCCCTGGGCGAACGTCTGGCCCAAGCAGTTCGGTGCGAGCGAGGCGTTCGCGTTACCCACGCCGCCGGTGCCGCCGAAGAAGCGGTCCGCGAGGAACGAGCGCACTTCGAAGTAGCGCTGGACGTCGAACGTGAAGGCGTCCGAGCGCATGCCCGAGAACCACTTCGCGTTGAGCGTGGTGGCGGTACCCGCGTTGACGACGACGGCGGTGTTCGCCTTCGAGGTCGCGAAGTCGGTCGACATGCCCGAGCTCGTGCCCGTCATCGTGCCGTTCTTGAACACGGTCAGCGTGATCGGCTGCGCGCCGCTCGCGGTGGGAGCGCCACCTTCGAACCGCAGCAGATAATCATCGGTGGTGGTCGGCGCGGTCGTCTTGGTGGCGACCTTGCTGATGTGGAACTCGTAGCGCGCGTTGGTGCTCAGGTTGTAGTTGACCGACGGCAGCGATCGCGGGTTGAAGTACATCGTGAGCACGAGGGCATCGCCCGCGGCGTTCTTGTACGCGAAGTGATCGGTCAAGTTCAGTGCGCGCGCCTTCGAGTCGGTCTCGCCATCATCATGGTCCGACGCGAAGGTCATCGTTCCGGCCCCCAGGACTGCCAGACCGGCAGCCACGGTGACCAATTCCATTAGTTTCTTTTTCATCCTAAAAATTTCCCCTCAGTTGGTGTGCCAAACTGTACGACCCACCCATGGTACCGGATCGATCGGATCGGCAGTCAGCTTCGTCCATGATCTGCTCGTATAGGATCGTGGCGAACATCCCGAGATATGGCAGCGTTGTCGCGGTTTTGGCGCTTGCTGCGTGCGCTGGTGACAACCGAGCGCCAGCGCTCGAAAAGACACCGGCGAAGCAGCAGCTGAACGAAATCGTTCACTACAAGTTCGATGGTCCCCAGCTCGCTGGCCACGATCTCGCCACGACGATCAAGGGTCTCGAAAACAGGGTCAAGGACAAGACCGCATCGTCCTTCGACCTCGGCGATCTCGCGGAAGACTACGTCAAGCGCGCGCTGATCGAAGGTGATCCGGAAGATTTCAAGCGCGCCCTCGGCCTGGTCGACGACTCACTGAAGCAGTTGCCGACTGGCAACGGCGCGATCTTGATCCGCGCGAAGATCGCGAACGCGCACCACGAGTTTCGCGATGCGATCGTGATCGCGAATGACTTCTTGAAGCAGCGCCCGAGTGAAGGCGCCGAGATGATCCTCGCGACCGCGTACCTCGCGCTCGGCGAGCTGCCCGCAGCTCACGCGGCCGCCGAGGCCGCGACCACCGGCAAGGGCGATCCAGGTGCGATGCTGATGCGCGGCATCGTCGAAGAAGCGCAAGGTCGCGAGGCGGAGGCGGCATTCGACTTTCGCCACTCGATCGAGCTCGAGAGCGCGGGTGACATCGATGAAGCGGCGCGCTCCAGGGCGCTGTGGGGCCGGTTCCTGATCCGCAGCGGGAACGTTGGCGATGCGAAGGTCGTGCTCGATGAAGCCCTGCGCATCGCGCCCGACAATGCGCTCGCGCTCGCATATCGCGCGGAGCTGTCGCTGCGGACCGGCAAGCTCGAGGAGGCGAAGAAGGGGTTCGAGCGCGCGTTCGTGGTGTCGCGCCAGGTGCGTTACTTGATCGACCTGGCCCGCGCGCAGGAGCTCGCGGGCGACAAGGCGGGCGCCGATAGCTCGCGCACGCAGGTGGAGAAGCTCGTGCGCGCGGATCTGGCGGAGAACGGGGTAGGGCACAAGCTCGATCTCGTCGAGGTGCTGACCGATCGCGGCACGCCGAAGGATCTCGCCGAGGCGATCACGCTCGGCAAAGAAGAGCTCGAGCATCGGCCGAGCGCGAATACCCACTTCCAGCTCGCGCGCGCGCTGTACCGCGGGGGAGCGCCGCTCGATGACGCGCGGGATCAGATCCAGGAGGCGCTCTCGAGTGGGGTGCGCGATGCGCGCATCTACGAGCTCGCGGCGCGCCTCGATGAGGGACCGCGCAAGGGGCTCTACCTGCATGAAGCCGACACGCTCGATCCGGGACACTCGGGCTGGCGCGTACTCGGGATGACCAAGTGACGCGCGCCGGGTTCATCCTCGCGACGGTGGCCCTCGCGAGTGTCGCGCGGTTCAGCGACGCGCATCCCCTCGATCTCGGCTACATGACCGTGACGAGCGACGGCGAGCACCTGATCGCGCATCTCGAGCTCGATCTCTCGGCCGCGTCGATCGTGCTCGCGCGGGGCGCAGGTGACGCGCCCGATGCCGCCACGATCAGCGCGCACGCGGCCGACCTCGCGAGCAAGACCTTCGAGCGCGCACCGATCCAGACCCCGGGTGGGCCGTGTACGTGGGCGCCTGCCACCGCGTCGCTGACCGCGCGCACGGTGGCGGTGACCGCGATCGCGACATGCCCACCGGGTGCGCGCACATGGACATTCCCGGTCGTCGCCGAGGCCGCGATCACGCCGCGGTTCCAGCTGATGGTCAAGGAGACCAGCGGGGCGAGCGAGCGGCTCACGCTGATCGACAAGACCGCCCGCCCGCTCGAGCTCGTCACCGCCGCGCCCGCGAACGCACCGACCACGATCGGGTTCACGCGCTTTCTGCGTTCGGGCATCGCGCACATCGGCATGGCGCCCTCGGAGTGGCGCAGCGCCGAGGGTCACTTCCAGCTGCCCGACGGCATCGACCACATCATGTTCCTCCTCGCGCTGATGCTCGGCGGTGGCACGCTGCTCCAGCTGATCGGCATCGCGAGTGGTTTCACGATCGGTCACTCGATCACGCTCGCGCTCTCGGCGCTCGATATCGTGCGGCCGCCGTCGTCCGTGATCGAGCCACTGATCGCACTCACGATCGCGTTCGCCGCGCTCGAGGCCTTCAGCGGTAAGCTCAAGGCGCATCGCTGGAAGATCGCGGGTGCGTTCGGCTTGATCCACGGCTTCGCATTCGCGACGGCGCTGTCGCACGTCGAGCTCACGCTCCGCGGCAAGCTCGCCGCGCTGTTCGGCTACAACCTCGGCGTCGAGATCGGTCAGGTCATCGTCGTCCTGATCTCGGCGCCGATCGTGATGTACGCCTACCGCCACGAGCGGTTCGGTCGGCCGGCGATCAAGGTGGCTGCGGCGCTGATCTTTGGCTGCGGCGTGTACTGGTTCATCACGCGGGCTTTGCTCTAAGCAGAGCGTGTAAGCGGGACCTCAAAACGCCACGAAACGGGGCACTTGTGGCCTCGCGGGTGGCTACCGCCGTGGACGTGGCAGATCGACTAGCCACCCTCGTGCCGGCGACATTTGTGGCAGCTCGATGAGTTCCGCGTGAGGGTCGCGTGGCACACACACTGCACAAGGCGCGCAGCATCATGCGCACTTGCTTAGCTTTCCTTCTCGTCGCGTTCACCGCCTTCGGTTGTAGCGATCAAGTTGGCTCGGACGACGACACCAATCTCGATGCTCCCGTCGGCAAGGCCGATGCCTCGAGCGTCCCCGGCGGCGCGTACACGAACGCCACCCCGCACTTCGGCGAGCTCTCGACCGTCACGCTCAATGCCGACCACACGTTCACGCGCACCGCGCTGCAAGCCTGCCCGGGTGGCGGCACCTGCGCGCCGCGCACCGAGACCGGCAAGTTCTTGCTGACCCACTCGGCCACGAAGCACTACATCCACTTCTACACCGCCGCGGGCAAGTCGCTCGACAAGTACCAGTGGCAGCTCTCGCTCTCGAAGCTCAGCCTCAACCTCGAGGGTGATGGCGAGTGGTTCGCGCTCGCGCTCGGTGCGTCGTGCGAATCGGCCGGGGGTAACTGCACCGCGCTCGTTCCCGATGCATGCGAGTACGGCTCGGTCGGCGATGCGACGCAATACTCGTGTGGTGGTGGCCTCGGCGTCGAGTGCTGCTTGCCGCTCCAGCCGGATAACAGCTGCAAGACGGCCGACGATTGCAGTGGCGGCCTCCCGCACTTCTGCAAGCAGTGCGAAGACGGCACGACCTCGTGTGCGCACTGGTCGTGCCTCGAGAACGCCTGCCAGATCACGTCCTGTAACTAATCCAGCCTGCGTCAACTTGCCATCCGCGAAGTGCTGGGCGATGACCATCCTAGAGATATGGCCTGGCTCAAACGGATCGCGATCGGGGTGGTAGGGCTGGGCGGGGTGTTCGGCCTGATGCAGCTCGTGCCGTACGGGCGCACGCATCGCAATCCGCCGATCCTCGGCGAGCCGATGTGGGACTCGCCACGCACCCGCGAGCTCGCCGTACGTGCGTGCTTCAACTGCCACAGCAACGAGACCAAGTGGCCCGCGTACTCCGAGGTCGCGCCGATCTCGTGGGTCGTCTACAAAGATGTCCAAGATGCGCGCGACACCGTGAACTTCTCGGAGTGGACGCGCCCGCAGAGCACGCTCGTCCAGGAATCGGGTCCCTCGGTGGTCCGCAAGGATATGCCGCCCGCGAAGTATCGGATGGCCCATCCCGAGGCGCAGCTGACCGAGGCCGAGACCATCGAGCTCGCGCGCGGGCTCAACGCGACGCTCGGCACTCGCAACAAGATCTAGTTGATCCAGATCAGATAACGCAGCTTGTGCTCGAAGGTGTCCGAGCCCTGCTCGAGCTCGCCGGCCATCCGCGCCAGCCGCTTGACGAGCGGCGAGGGCTGCATGTGCTCGTCGAACCCGTGGCCGAGAACGCCACGCAAGAACGTATTGATCGCCGAGAGTGATTCCAGCTTGCCGTCGACCGCGATCGTGATGTCGGTCGGCTCGCTCAACATCTTGCCGAGGTCGACATACGCATGCGGCGTGATCGCGGCGAGTTGCTGGCTCTCGAGGGCCGCGACTTCTTGCATCGAGATGCCCGTGCGCCCGGCGACGAGGTCGCGGACGTCGCTGATCACACCGGCCCAGGTCTCGTAGAGCTTCGCGTCGACCGAGAGCGGCATCGCGTAGTTCTGCTGCCGCGGATTGGGCACCCACTCGCGATCATCATCCGTTTCGGCGAGATACTGCAGCCGCGCCTGGTCGGAGAATTCGAGACCTGCGAGCACGAGCTCGCGCGCATGCTTCACGCGCTCCGGTGCGGTCAGATGAACGACGAGGGTCTTGGCGCCCTTGTCCTCGAGATCGGACCAGCGATAGCTCGAGAACAATTCGCCTGCCGCGCGCTGAAACGACAGCATCGCGCGAGCCCACGAGAGATCGCCGAGATCGAAGCGAAACGTGGGGCGTCGGCGGGGATCGTGCTCGGGAATCGCGCGTCCGGAGCCAACGCTTGTTGGACTGCGCTCCCGCTCGAGCTCGAATAGCTGGGTGTCGCGCTCGTCGATCTTGCCATCGTGGTTCCAATCGAACTGCCAGCATGCGAGGCAGAGCTCGAGCGAGAATCGTGGGTCCGCAGCGGCGATCGCGAGGTCCTTGTCGATCGCGGCGAGCTGATCGAGGAATGTCGCGATCGCGGCCGCGTGCTTCGGATCGAGTGCGGGCTCGAAGAAGAACCAGGAGTGACTGCCGAGCCCGAGCGACGTGTACAGCGTCGACGTCGCCTGGACGTAGCCGGCGAGCGCGCGGATCGCAGCGGCCTCGGCATCGCGCGGCTCGAGCGCGAGTTGCTTGGTGCCGAGCTCGAACGCGACGTCGAAGTGCGCCGACCGCAAGGCCTCGAGGGCCGGTGCATCCTCGGCCGTACGGATGGGAGGGAGCGGCGCTGCTCCACAGGCGGCGAGCAACGCGAGCGCGACGAGATGCTTCATGCCGGCGATAGTGACGCAGCTCGCGAAGGTGGTCGAACCATCGCCGCGATTTACCGCGATCTGCCTGGTCTACCGGAGCGGGTTGCGATCGCGGTGATCGGTCACTCCTCGCGCGCGTGATCGAGCAGCGTCTCGACGGCGCGGCGCACGAGCTCGGCACTCGTGCCGTTCTCGAAGATCGCGTGGATGCCGCCATGGGCGGGTGTCACGGTCGCGAGGGCGCGCAGGCGACCTGCCTTGATCGGATCGCGCGCGACCGAGGAGGGGACGAACGCGATGTAGCCGCCTCGCGCCGCGGCCTCGACGAGGAACAAGCTGTCGTCGGACTCCGCCGCGATCCGAGGGCGCAGGTTGTTCGCGTCGAGGAATGCTTCCACGTCCCACCGGAACGACGAGGTCGGCCGATAGTGGACGAGCCCGACATCGTGCCAGTCGTCCGCGATCTCGAGCTCGGACGCGACGACGGCGACGAGCTTTGTCCGGTCGAGTACGGCGACCTCGAGTCCTTCGAGCGCGGACTCCGGTGGCTCGCTCTCGCTGAGCACGAGATCGAGCTCGTTCGCGCGCAGGTCGCGTACGAGCACGGTGGCATCACCACCCCGAATGCTCGGGATGCAGTCCGGAATCGCGAGCACTGGAAGCAAGAAGTGCGTCGCGGTCGCCCGCCCGACCGCACCAGAGATGCCGATGCGCAGGGTGCGCGGCAGCCGACCGTGATCGTGGCCGAGCACTTCGGAGAGCCGCTCGCCCGCGCGAAACATCACGGTGGTGTGCTCGAACGCGAGCTTGCCAGCCTCGGTCATCTTGAGCCCGCCCGGCTGGCGCTCGAACAACGCGACGCCCAGCGTGCGCTCGAGCGTGCGCACCTGTTCACTCACCGTGCCTTGCGAGACCCCGAGGCGTTGTGCGGCGCTCGCGATCGAACCTTCTAGTGCTGCCGTGTGGAAGTAGTAGAGGTGGTTGTAGTTGAGCATCGCTAGCCACCAGAGATGAGCATCTGGAGCCGCTTGGCATCAATGGGCTTGATGACGTAGTCGTCGAATCCGTGCTCCAGGGCGCGCGAGCGGGTCTCGATCGAGCCCGAGAGGGCGATCAAGCGCGGACAACCGGAGCGTGCGCGCAGTTTCTGCGCGACCTCGAAGCCATCGATATCGGGCAAGCGCAGATCGACGATCGCGACGGTTGGCAAGAACGTCGCGGCGAGCTCGAGCGCCTCGTGTCCAGTCGCTGCACTCGCGACATGATGGCCGAGCACCTCGCAGAGCTCCGAGAGCAGCTCGCGCGCATCGTCGTGATCGTCGACGAGCAAGACCCGCTGTGGAACGACCATTCATCACCGTAGCAACGTGCGGTGACCCTTACGATGGGTTCGAGCGAACCGGGCCGATGCCCCTGGAATTTCCGAAGCCGGGTGTGACCGACCTATCCTTCGGTCCCGCGACGCGCCGCAAATTGTGCGGCGTTCACGCCATCGAAGAAGTACTTGAGCCGCGCCGTTCCGACGAGGATCACGGAACCATCGGCCAGCACGCCATCCTGGCCGGCGAGCAGGTTGATCCCGTCGACCCAGGTTCCATTCTCCGATTTGTTATCGGAGACGTAGTGCGCGTCGTCGCGCCACTCGATCAAGGCGTGGATGCGCGACACGGTGTCGTGCTTGACGACCAGATCTGCATCATCCGAACGCCCGATTCGCACCGGCGTCTCGAACTTTCGAAGGTTCCAGGTCTTCCCATCTTCGGTGATGACCCAGGCGGCCCGCGGAGCACTCATGCCCCGATCATAGTGCGTTACCGGGCCCAGTAGGCCTCGTCGTCGAGGCCTTCTTCGCGTTCGGGCAGGCCGCGGGTGAGGCGCGGTGCCGCCTGGGCGAGCACCTCGTAGCTGACGCGGTTCGCGTACCGGCAGACCTGGCTCATCGACGAATAGGTCAGGAACTGGCGCGCGTGCTTGGCCGAGCTCGGGACCCGCGCCTGGTGATATCGGTTCGCCGACATGTCGTGGAGGAGCGCCGAGAGTGCGGCATCGCCGGCACCGTTGGTGCTCGTGATCCGCTCGGGACCACCGAGGTACGGCGCGATGTGAGCGAACACCTTGACGGGCACGTCGCACGCCGCGCGCCGCATCGGCCGGCTGAACTCGTAGCGGTTGAACTCGGGAATCGCGCCGGGCAGGAGCGGGTAGCGAGTCTCGCGCTTTGCCGCTTCGTCGGTGTAACCCGCGAGATAGAGCCCGGTGGCGCCGGCCGTGCACAGGACGAGATCGCAGAGGTCGAGGGCGGCCTCGCACGCGAGCAACGGATCCGCGTGGCCGGTGAGCGCGTCGCCTTCTTCCTCGTTCATCGCGAGCAGGTCGACGTGATCGGTGATGAACGCGCGCCAGAATTCGGGGCGCTCCGCGATCACGAACCGCGTGCCGAGCGTGAGCACGACCGGTACGCCGTGTTGCTTCGCGAGCGTGATCGCGCGCTGCGTGGCCTCCGGCATCGGATCGCCGGGCTTGCAGCGCAAGAGGTACGCCGAGATCACGAGCGCCGAGGCGTGCTCGAAGATCGCGGGCGGCACGCTCCCGGGCGCGAGCGCGTTCATCTCGCCTTCGCTGATCGCGAACGTGCGCTCGCCATCCGGCGTGACCAACGCGAAGCAGCGCCCGATCGGCCCATCGACCGGCTGGAGGTGATCGAGGTTGACCCGGCTCGAGGTGTTCGACAGGTAGCGATATCCAGATGTGCCGACCCGGATCGGATCGGTCATCACACCGAGCAGGATCGAGGTGTCATCGGCGAGCAGCGAATAATTATGGAGCGTGTTGCCCACCGTGCCACCTGCGAACTCGTAGGAGATCAACTTGTCCGCGAGCAGCTCGTCGTAGAGCGCGGCTGCGAGCTCGCTCGCGATGACGGTCGAGGCGCCCTTCGGCAGCGCATAGCGCGCGATCAACTCCTCGGGCACGCGCGCATCGATATCGACGAGCGTCTGATCGACGCCGACGACGTGCGATGGCGTGCGCGTCGTCGCGAGCCCCATCGCGGCGAACAAGGGATCCCGCGCGTGAACCGGAAAGTAGTGCTTGTGCTTGCGGCGACCGGGGAAACGCACGGGAGCGACCATGCCCTAGCGGGTGGGTCGCCAACAATCGGATTCGAAGCCTTCGCGCATCTCCCGCAGCACGCGCACGGTGATCGCGAGATCGGCGCGCGAGACCTTCATCGTAGCGCCGACCGCGATCATCGTGCGGGCGTCCTCGGCATCGTGCGCCGCGACGACCTCGATCCCGCGCGTGGTCGGCGCGATCAGGTGCGATCGCTGGTGGGTCGGGTTCGGCTGCTTCTCGACCAGGCCATCCGCGATCAACCCGTCCACGACCTCCTGCGTGTGCTGGCGCGTGACCGAGCGCGCGAACGCGAGCTGCGGCACGGTCCGTGCGCCGTAGCGCACGAGGCCGCGCAATACGCCGCGCGCGGTCTCGGACCGACCGCCCTCGAGATGGATCTGATCCGCGACGTAGCGGACGCGCCACGAGAGGGCGACCGCTTCGTCGACGATCGCTCGGATCTCGCCATCGAGGTGGCGCTTGCGGAGACGGCGCGGGCGGCGAGTAGCCATGCGATGACAGGTTAGCTGTCACCCCGACCTTGAGGTAGCATCTCGGGAGCGTGATCGCGTATCTGACCGACGTCGAGGGTCGCTGGGACAAGCTGTCGTCGTTCGCCGAGGGCAATCCCCTGGTGGCGCTCCGCGGGGAGCAGCTCGAGCTCGCCGAGGCGGCGACGTTCGTCTTCGGTGGTGATGCGATCGATCGTGGCCCGCACGGTCGGAAGATCGTGCGAACCCTGCTCGCGGCCAAGCAGCGCTACGGCGACCGCGTGATCTTGCTCGCCGGAAATCGCGACCTCAACAAGCTGCGCTTGATCCGCGAGCTCGCGGTCGCGGGGCCGCGCGTGGAGCTCCTGCGGACGATCTTTCAAAAGACGATGGGCGCGCCACGCGCCTTCGAGCATCGCGCGAGCGAGCTCGCCGAGGAGGGTCGGGCGCACGCAGATGAAGATGTCGTCGCGAGCTTCGTCGAAGATGTCCGCGAGGGCGGTGACCTCCATGCGTATCTCCAGGCTGCGCAGCTCGCGTATCGCAACGGAGCGACCCTGTTCGTGCACGGCGGGGTCAATGCCGAGAGCTTCGCGACGGCCGAGGTCGATCCGTGGATCGCGCAACTCGCGCAGTTCTACGGCGACGAGATGGCATCGCGCGATCACGAACGCTTGATCGCCTATCAAGCACCGGTCCCGGGCACGCACCTCAACCAGGCGAGCGTCGTGTACGCGCGGCCCACGGACGAGCACGGCAACCCCCACCTGCCGGAGAGCGCCACGATCGCGAAGCTGCGCGCCTCGGGTATCGAGCGCGTCGTCGTCGGGCACACGCCGAGCGGTGATTCGCCGGCGCTCGTGCGCGATGCCGGGTTCGAGTTGGTGCTCGGCGATAACTCGTATGGCCGGATCGAGCGGGGCTCGAAGCTGATGTTCAGCGATGCCGAGACCACCGTGCACGGCATCACGCAGCTCGACGACGGCTCGGTCGTCGAGGTCGCGTTCACGAGCCCACGCGACGCTGTCTCGCCGCTCGGCCGCTGCGATCCCACGACCGGTCATCTCGTGAAATCCGAGCTCGCCGGCGATGGTTTCCTGCTGTTTCGAGGCCTGCCCGAGCGCAAGGTCGAGCAGCTCGAGCGTGGCGGGGCGGACGTCCGCGCGCGCCGGCTGATCGCCGCTCGCTGATTGCACAATCCGCGCAGGTGATTTCGATGTTTTACACGGCCGACAACTTGTAGGGTTCGGCGCGTGTTGGCAGTCGTCGCCATCTACCCGGTGATCGTCGTGCTCGGGCTCTCGAACACGATCGGCTATCACCGGTTGCTCAGCCATCGCTCGTTCAAGACGGCGCCGTGGTTGCGCTACGCGATCACGTTCGTCGCGGCGCAGTACAGCGGTGCGCCGATGCAATGGGTCGGCGCACATCGCATCCATCACACGGTCTCGGACACGCCGGCCGATCCACACACGCCGACCAAGGGGTTCTGGTTCGCGCACTCGGGGTGGCTGTGCGGCACGAAGAGTCCGGTGCTCGGCGCCTTGTTCGCACTGTCGGGCTTCGGCCTGCAGGTGCGGTTCTTGCTCGTCGATCTGTGGCGGCTCGCCGGCAAGCATCCGCCGATCTGGCGCGCGATGGCGCGCGACCTCGAGAAGGAGCGCTTCATGCGCTGGCTCGATCTCCCGCTCGTGATGACCGCGTGCTTCGTCGCCCAGCTCGCGCTTGCCTGGGCGATCGGTGGCGCGTGGGGGATCGCGTGGCTGTGGGCGGTCCACCTCCTGCTCAACAATGCGACCTGGATCGTGAACTCCGCCTGCCACCTCGAAGGTGCGGGCTCGCGCAGCTACGAGACCCGCGACCGATCGCGCAACGTGTGGTGGCTCGCGCTGCTCACGCACGGCGAATCGAGCCATAACAACCATCACAAGTTTCCCAAGAGCGCGCGCCACGGTCGCGATGGCGAATTCGATACCTCGTGGCTGATCATTCGCGGGCTCGAAAAACTCGGACTCGCCAAGGACATCCAGACCGCATGAGCGACAAGCTCCAGACCGTCGGCGAGCTCGCGACCATGATCACCGAGGTCATCGGTGACGATCACTTCGGCATCACCGCGACGAGCTCGTTTCGCGACGAGCTCGCGTTCGAGAGCATCCAGTTCATCGCGCTCGCCGAGCTGATCCAGGAGCGCTGGACCTCGGTCGATTTCGTATCGTGGATCAGCACGAAGGGCGTGCCCGAGCTGCTCGCGCTGCGAGTCGGCGACGTCGCCGACTACATCGTCGCGCAGCAGTGACATACTGGGGCATGTCGACCTTCCTGAATGTCGCCGGCCAGACCGACGTAGGGCGCGCGCGCCCACACAACGAGGACGCATTCGCGATCGTCGATCTCGCGAACCCCGCACTTCAGTGGACGGGCGAGGTCGATGTCACCGGTCGGCGGATCCTCCTCGCGGTCTCCGACGGCATGGGCGGTCATCAAGCCGGCGAGGTCGCGAGCGCGCTCGTGATCCAGACGATCATCCAGTCGCTCGGCGCGCACACCACCGAGACTCCCGATCACGCGCTCGAGATCGCGGTGCGCGATGCGAATCAGGCGGTGCGCGCGGCGGCGATGGCCGAGGACAAGCGCGGGATGGGCGCGACGCTCACCGCGATCTTGATCGATGGCCAGGATGCCTGGATCGCCGAGGTCGGTGACTCGCGCGCGTACCTCCTGCGCAACGGCCAGCTCCGCCAGCTCACGCGCGATCAGAGCTTCGTCCAGATGCTCGTCGATCACGGCGCGATCACACCCGAGGAAGCGAAGACCTCGCCGCGCAAGAACGTCATCTTGCAGGCGATCGGTACCGCCGAGACCCTGACCGCGGCCATCGTGCGGCTGCTGCTACGGCGTGGTGACCGCTTGTTGATCTGCTGCGATGGGCTCTCGAACGAGCTCGAGGATCCCGAGCTCGCCACGATCCTCGGCGAGGCCGAGCCGGTCGCCGCGACCGCGCATGCGATCGCGGCGGCGAACGAGCACGGCGGTCACGACAACATCACCGCGATCATCGCGCATATCGGTGGCGACGCGATCCCCGCGATCTCCGAAGGCGAGCACATCACGGCGACGTATCGCGTGGTTCAGGATTTCGGCACGACGCCGAAATCGTGACGGCTAGTGCTCGCCGGTGACGGTGAGCGCGCAGCTCGACTTGGTGATCTCGAACCTTTGCGCCCACAGATCATTCGAGCCCGAGGTGAACTCGACCTTCGTCGTCGTTTCGGCCGAGCGCACGAGCCACGAGCTGTGGAATTCGCCATTCATGTCGGCTGGCGGCACGAAGTGCTCGGCCTCGGTCTCGGTGCGGAACTGGCGCAACTCGAGCTCGCCGTTGTAGGCATAGACGCGTGCGGTTTGCTGCGGATCGCACGCGGGGTGCGCGGTCTCGAGCCGGAACACACGATCGGCACGGAACACGTGCGACACGACATGACCGGTCGCGTAGAGGCCCTCGCTCGACGCGATCTGATCGTCGCCACGCGTCGGATCGAGCACGTAGTTTGGATCGACCGAGTGCGAGAAATCGACGCTGGTGATCTTGGTCCCGGCGGTCTTGAGGCCGAGCTTCGCGGCGACGAGGCTGCTCGGGCAGGGCGCCTGCGTGCAGGTCGCGGCCCCCGAGATCTTGTAGATCGAGTAGTCGCCGAGGCCCTTCGAGTAGGTGTCGAAGCCCGCCGCGATCACGAACGTGGTGCCGGAGAAGCTGCCTCGCACGAGCGAGTCGCCCTGGAGGCCGAGCAGGCCATCGATGCACTCGAAGCCGCAGGTCGTGGGCACGACGAGCGCGGTGACATCGCAGGCGCGGGCGCTGTGACCGTTCGGGCAGACCACCTTGTAGCCATTCGCGACTTCGACGGTCGCGTGGCCGAGGCCGTTCGCGGCCACGATCGTGTACCAGGCGTTCGCCGATGCGATCGCATCGCTCTCGGTGACGAGATCGTCACCCTCCGTCGTCGCACAGGCACTCAACAACAGGACCAGACCAGCTACGCGCATAGACACGTGGCTGGGTACCGCGACCAGCCGGAGCGGGTCAAGCCAGCTTGCCCCAGTCGTGAGATGATCCGAGGCGGAGGTCGCCGATGTCGGAGCTTGGCAAACTAGGGATCACGGTCGCGCGGGAGCATCAGACCAACAGCACGAGCGTGCAGGGGTTGGAGCTCAGCACCACCGAGACGACGAAGCTCACCCTGACGTTGCCGCGAGCATCCAAGCTCGTGGTCGGGTTCGTGCCCGAGAGCACGGGGAAGAAGCTGATCAAGCTGTTCAAGCGAGAGCTCCAGACCGGAGACGAGCACTTCGACAGCGAGATCTACATCACGACGGATAGTCCGGGTGAGACCAAGGCGTTTCTCGAGGATGAAGACGTGCGCAATGCGATCGGCTTCTGCGTGACCACCGGAGGGCCGCTCCAGATCGAGGGCCGCACGTTGTCGGTACACGTCACGGGCAACGAAGAGGGCGAGCCGAACGAGGTGCTGACGATCGCGCGAGCGGTGGTTGCCGCGGGCTAGGCCACCTACGCAGGACCGAGTGTGAAGTGGAACGTGGCGCCCTGTTCGACGACGCCCTCGGCCCACACGACACCGCCATGGCGGTGGATGATCCGCTGCACCGTCGCGAGCCCGATGCCCGTCCCGGCAAACTCCGTCACGGCGTGCAGGCGCTGGAACGGCATGAACAGCTTCTGGGCGTAGGCCATGTCGAAGCCCGTGCCGTTATCGCGAATGAAGTAGCCCTTCTCGTCGCGACCGAGCTCGATGCGCCCGCCGGCGCGCTTGGCGACGAACTTCCACGCATTGCCGAGCAGGTTCTCGAGGACGACCAAGAGGAGCTGGCGATCACCGCGCGTGCTCAGGCCGTTCGCGATGACGATGTCGATGTTGCGGCCCGGGTCCTGCGCGCCGAGCTGCTCGAGCACCGAGCGCGCGAGCACACTCAGATCGACGTGCTCGTTCACGAGCTCGGCGCGGCTCAAGCGCGAGAGCCGCAGCAGGGCATCGATGAGCTCGCCCATCCTCGCCGCTCCGAGGCCGATCCGCTCGAGGTGCGACCTGGACTCCGCGGTCAGCTTGTCCCCGAGATCCTCGACGAGCAGCGCCGCATAGCCATTGATGCCGCGTAGCGGTGCGCGAAGATCGTGCGCGACCGAGTAGCTGAAGGCTTCGAGCTCGCGGCTCGCGACCAAGGCAGCGTCGCGCGCGCGCATCAGCTCTTCTTCGGCCCGCATGCGCGCCGTGATGTCACGCAGGGTGCGCGAGGTCAGCGTGCTGCCCTCGACCTTGATCGGGCTCTCGTTGATCTCGAGCATGAACGTGCTGCCATCCTTGCGCGTCCCCTGGTTGTCAGCGACGACCGTGTCGAGCGGTGCGAGCAAGAGCTCCGCGCGCGGGTAGCCGAACAAAAGCTCTGCCTGCGCGTTCATGAGGACGATCAGATCTTCTTGATCGGTGATCACCATCGCTTCGGGCGCGGCTTCGAGCAGCGACCGGAACCGCGCATCTGCCTCGTGCTGCTCGCGCAGCTGCTTGATCGCGGCTTCGGTGCGCTTTTGCTCGGTGAGGTCGAGGACGATCGACAGGGCGTTCGGCGGATCGAGCATCGTCACGCCGGTCAGCGTCGGGACCCGCGAGCCATCCTTGCGCAGGATCACCGATTCCCAGGGCGGCGTGCGCCCGGTCGCGACGAGCTCCTGGATCACGGCTTCACGCGCAGCCGCGCGCTCGGGCACCGTGAGGTTCTTGGTGTCGATCAAGCCGGCTTCGAGATCCGCGCGGGTGTAACCGACGATCCGGAGGAACGCGTCGTTGGCCTCGAACACGCGACCGTCGAGATCCGAGAACACCATGCCGACGATGCCCGACTCGGTGAGCTTGCGCATGCGGGTCTCGCTGATCGCGAGTGCGTCCGCGGTCTTCTTTCGCTCGGCGACCTCGATCGCGAGCTCCTCGTTCTTGCGGGTCAGCTCGGCGGTGCGCTCGACCACGCGGGTCTCGAGCAAGGCGTGGGCGATGCGCAGCTCCGCGTGCGCTTGTTCGAGCTGGGCGGCGGTCGGCAGCGCGATCGCGTGCGGCACCAACTTGATCAGCATGATCGCGGTCGCCACCGAGGCGACGGCGGTGACGGCCTTGATCATGCCGGCAAGCCAGTAGGTCGGCGTCCAGATCGTCCAGATCTCCATCAGGTGCGTCGCGCCACACGCGATGATGAAGATGCCGAAAGACAGGAACATCCAGTTGAACGGAATGTCGCGCCGCTTGCGGACGAAGTAGAGCAGGGTGAACGGGATCGACGTGTACGCGAGCGCGACGAACGCATCCGAGAGCACGTGGAGCCACAACACACCCGGCTGCCACAAGTAGCAGTGGCCGTGTGGCATGAAGCCATCGGCCGAGAACACACGACGTAAGAACTCGAACAAGCCCACCTCCCGCGAAGGCTTCGAGCTTACGCCGTCTCGACGGCGCAGACGATCGGCGAGAGGGCCGAGGCTGCGAAAAAAGCGACGCCTGGCCGGAGCGCGATTCGATGACCCTGCCTCGCCAAGGTCCACCTGATTTCGGCAAGACTCCCCGGATGCGCGAGCTCCTCGACTGTCTGCCAGCGAAGCTGCGGGCCACGGCGACCTTCACGAAGATCGCGGCCGGGCTCTCGGGCGCCGGCGTGTATCGCGTCGAGGCGCAGGGCGAAAGCTACGTGCTCAAGATCGCGGGCGATTCCGAGCCTCTCGAGATCTGGCGCGGCCGGGTCGCGGTCCAGACCGTGGCCGCAGAGGCCGGGTTGACCCCGCGGCTCGTGTACAGCGATCCCGACCGCAGAGCGATCGTGAGCGCGTTCGTCGAGGACCGGTCCTTCATGATGCGGTTCGCGCAGAGCCGCGTGGCGGCGGTGGTCGAGCTCGGAGAGCTGCTCGGTCGTGTCCACGGCTTGCCGGTCCCGGCCGGGACGGTCGAGGTCGAGACACGCGATGTGCTCGCACGCATGTGGCCGCAGGTCGAGCACTTCGCGCTGCCAGCCTTCGCGCGTACGGCGATCGAACGCGCGCTTGGCGAGCTGCCTCCGCCCCCGGAGCGCGCACCGACGTTGAGCCACAACGACATCAATCCTTCGAATTTGGTCTGGGATGGCGAGCGCGTGCTGCTGCTCGATTGGGATGCGGCGAGCGTGAACGATCCGCTCTACGATCTTGCAGCCGCGAGCGTGTTCCTGCGGATGGACGATGCGACCTGCGCGCAGCTGATCGCCGCGCACGATCACGCGGATCCCACCGCACTGCCGGTGCGGTTTCTCTACAACCGTCGCGTGATGTCGGCGTTCATCGGCACCGTGTTCTTGCGCATGTGCCAACAGGCGGGCCACGCAGGGGCACTCGATACCGCACCCGTGACGCTGGCCGAGATCTATCAGGCGCTGCGTGACGGTCGCTTGAATCCGCAGACCCCCGAGGGTCAGTGGCAGTTCGGCCTCGCGCTGACCTACGCGAGCAGCACGCTATAGCTTCAGCTCGAGCGTGATCGTGCCGGTGCCGGTCGGCCACGCGCCCTTCGGTGCCGCTCGTGCGACGCACCGTCGGATCGTGTCGGGCTCGATCTCGATCGTGGCCGGCGCGCCGAACGTGAACGTGCGCGTGCCCCGCAGCGTCGCGCGCACCTTCTTGCCGCTGCCATCCGCGCGCTCGATCGAGACCGCGATCGTCAGGTGCTGGGTCAGCCCTTCGGCGGTGATGTGCGCCTCACCGGCGTGCCACCAGAGATCGAGCTCGTGCACGCGCAAGGTGCGCCAACCGTCCGGGCGTTTCCGCAGCTCGCGCATCGTGGGGGAATCATAGCGCGCGCGCAGAGCCCGTCAGCGCACGACGACGACGAAGCCGGCATCGTCGATCTGGATCTTGCGGTCCTTGAGGAGCCCACCGATCGCGCGCTTGAACGCCTTCTTGCTGAGGCCGAACACGCTGCGAAGCTGCTCGGGATCCGAGTGGTCACCGACCCGGGGTGCATCGGGCCGGCCGAGCACCGCGAGGATCGCCTCGCCATCCGACACGCGCGCCTTGAATGCCTGTTCGCGCAGCGACAGCACGAGCTTGCCATCGGGTTGGATGTGCGCGACGCGGAACTTGCCGCGCTCGCCGCGACGCAACCGATGCGGCTCGACCGCGGGCACGAGGCCGACGTAGGAGCGCTCGAGGATCACGAACAGGCCGATGGCCGGATCGTTGCGCCACGCTTCGCCTTCGACCCATGCGCCGTACTGGATCCGGCGCGGCGGTGCAGCCAGCAGATCCGTGACGAACATCGTGCCGGCGAGCCGGCCGGTCTTGTCGACGTACAGGCCGATCGGATGGCGCTCGCCGATGGAGAGCTCCTTCGCTTGTTCGGCGAACGGCACGAGCAGCTCCTTGCCCGGCCCCCACGCGACGAATGCGCCGATGTTGTTGACCTCGGTGACCTCGAGAAACGTGACCTCGCCGAGCAGCAAGGCTGGCGGCGTGGTCGTCGCGATCGGGCGATCGTCGGAGTCGAGGTAGATGAACACGTCGAGCAGATCGCCGACCTTGGCGCCTTTGGGAAGCTCGCGTGTGGGGACGAGGATCGCATCGGTCTCGTCGGCGGCCTTGCCCACGTACGCCCCCGGCGCCGTGATCCGCAGGATCGGAAAACGCATCATGCGACCGAGCAGGTCGTCCGGAAACGGCATCGCGGCGCAGCCTATCAGATGCTATCCAGCGAGCATGTCCGACCGCGTCTCCATCGAAGCCGCTCCCCACATCCGCGTCATGCTCGGCACCGAGCTCGTCGCGGAGTCCACGCACGGCTACGTGGTCCACGAGCAGGGGCTCGCGGATCGCTACTACGTGCCGACCGCCGACGTGAAGGCCGACCTCGCGCCCGGTACCGGCGCGGGCCATTGCCCCTGGAAGGGCGAGTGGAAGCACCTCGACGTCACGATCGGTGGCAAAAAGATCGCCAACGGCGCGTGGACCTACGTCGAGTCCAAGCCGGTGACCGCGCCTACCAAGGACATGATCGCGTTCTACGACACCAAATTCACGGTGACAGCCTAGCTGGGGATTGCCCACCCAGCTGGCGACCTTGTCCTCGCCAAGAAACCTCCAAAGAGCTCGATGAAACCGCGAGGTACGGCAACCACGGTACATGGCGCTCCTCCGGATCACCGCGATGGCACTCCTGGTTGCTGGCTGCGTGGGGGAGATCCCGCAGACCGGCGGCTCCACCGATCCGACCGTCACGCCCGAGCAGCGGATCGCGATGCAGAAGTTCGAGACCGAGGCGTTTCCGATCTTCAACAGCGTGTGCGCGGCCTGCCACGCGGGCTCGTATCCCGAGGTGATGTTCCTCAAGCAGAACCCGGGTGACACGCTGACCGCGGCGCTGATGAGGCCCGCGATCCTCGCGTTCCGCGATCCGACGTCGATGGTCTCGGTCATCAACTTCGAGGACCCCTCGACGAGCGCCCTCTTGACGCGCGGCGCGCACGAGAGCACGCCGGCGCTGAGCGGGCCGCAACACGATGCGTTCTACGACTGGTTGAATGCCGAGAAGGACGCACAGACCGCGATGACCACGACGACGACGCTCGAGACCGTGAAGGTCGACGTGTTGCCGTGCACCGGCGTCGCGGGGGATGCGACATGCCCGGTCAATCGCATCCAGCTCGACAGCCTCGGGTTCGCGGGCGCGGAGATCGATTTCCTCGCTCAAGCGGTCGGCGGCAGCCTCTACGTCACCGACCTCTACGTCAAAGCGGGAGCCGTGGGTCTCTACCTCGAGCATCCCCTGTTCGCGTCGTGGCCGACGACGGGCGACGGCATCGTCGATACCGTCGATCGATTCGGCGCGGTGAAGCTAAACCTCCCGGCCTCGACGACCGCCGCCGCCTGTCCGGGGCCGAGCTGCGATCATCTCGGTGTCGGTGAAGCGCTGTTCGTCGGCTTTCCTTCGTCCAACAAGATCTCGGTGTCATTCCGCGTGATCGACAAGCACCGGGACGACGCCTCGACCACGACGACGGTCGCCGGTTGCGGCGCCGCGGGCCTCGCCTCGTTCGACACCAACGTGAAGCCGGTGCTGAGCCCGATCTGCGCGAGCTGCCACGCGGGCACCGCGAACGCGGGCGCGCGCAACGCGATGGATCTCTCGAAGCTCGCGACCGCGACCGACAACACCACCTGCCTTCAGGTGTACTCGCACCTCAGCTTCACGGCGGGCACCACCAGTGGGCTCCTGCTCGCTCCCACGCCCGGCGTCGATGCGGGTCACCCCGCGCAAGGCAAGCTGAGCACGACCACCAACCCGACCCTCGTCAACTTCACGAATGGTGTGTACGCGTGGATCGCGGTCGAGAAACTAGCGCTCCCCTGAATGGATCCAAGGGCTTCGCCGATCGGCCGGGATAAAGCTCGACAGGCGGCATTCGAGGAGAAAGAATGTTCGTGATTCGGATGAATCTGTTGGGATGACAGCGAGTTATCCCGTCATCTGAACGTTCTAGCTGGAGAGAAAACAATGGCTGAAGGTACGATCAAGCGTCTCACGGATAAGGGTTTCGGATTCATCGCGAACGGTACGGGGACCGACATGTTCTTCCACATGTCCGCCGTCGAAGGCGTCTCCTTCCAAGACCTTCGCGAAGGCCAGAAGGTCTCGTACAACGAGGGCCGTGGCCCCAAGGGTCCGCGCGCCGAGAACGTTCGCGTCATCGGCTGATCCACTCACTAAAACGCTACTAACCAGCCCGCGCGCCTCACGGCTCGCGGGCTGTTTATTTTTGTCCGCAGCAGGGCTCACAGCACTTCGAACACGCTGTAGATCGGGCCCGCGGCCGTGCGATGCCCGGTGCCGACCGCGATCGTTCGGTCGAGCCACGCGAGCCGCGGCGCGGCCGTCTCGAACAGCGGCGCGATCCGGAAATAGTAGCTCGCCGGATCGACCTCGAGCCCCTTGTCGATCCGCTCCATCACCTCGGGCGGGCCGTGGCGAAATCCGCGATACGCCATCGTGATGATCTCGCCGGCGTCGGTCTTCAAGAGTAGCCGGACATCGAGCGTGATCGCATCGGCGCGCACCATCTGCCAATCGCTCGAGCCATCGAGCACCGTGCCGGAGAGGCGCTCGCCTTCGAACACGCCACCCGGGACGATGCCGACGCGCCGGAACCCTCCAGGGGTGGCACCGACGATCACGGGCGGTTTGACCTCGAGGCGCATCACGAACAGCGGCCGGGTCGCGATCGACTTCAAGGACTCGGGCAGGGCGGCGAACATTTGTTTCAGTCTGAAGGAAGTCCCACCCGGGGGCACGAGGTAGCGATGAAGTTGATACGAGTGGGGCTCCTGTTCATCGTCGCGTCATGCGCGCAGCAGCCGAACGGTACGACCGATGCGGGTCCGGTGGCGGCGCCGCCGACCAACGACGCCGGTCAGCCGATCGGCATCGCGGACCTCACCGGCTACGGCGACAGTGCCTATGCGCCAGACCCGGCGAATCCCTTCTTCGTCTCGCTCGGCACGAACGATCGCTCGTGCGCGACCTGCCACGATGTGGCGACGGGCTGGAGCATCACGCCCGCCGGACTGAAGGCGCGCTTCACGGCCAGCCAAGGTCTCGATCCGATCTTCCGCGTCGTCGATGGCGCGACCTCTCCGGCCGCGAATGTCAGCTCGTTCACCTCGATGCAGACCGCGTACGAGGTGCTGCTCGCGCGCGGGTTGCTGCGGATCGGCAAGCCGATTCCCGCGGGTGCGGACTTCACGCTCGCGGCGGTGAACGATCCGTACAACTACGCGAGTGCGACCGAGCTGTCGCTGTATCGCCGGCCACTACCGTCGACGAATCTCCGCTTCCAGCCGACGATCATGTGGGATGGCCGCGAGCCTTCGCTCGCCGAGCAATCGATGGACGCGACCCTGGGCCACGCGCAGGCGATGCAGACCGAGACGGATGCGATGGACGAGATCGTGGCGTTCGAATCGGAGGTGTACACGGCCCAGATCTTCGACAATGGCGCGGGTGATCTCACAGGCCTCGCCGGACCGGCACGGTTGGTGACCCAGCCGTACACGCCCGGCGTGACCGGCCCCTCGAACCTATTCGGCAGCTGGGGCAATGCCACGCCCCAGCGCAGGGCCGCCATCGCGCGCGGCGAACAGCTGTTCGACACGCACCGGTTCCGGATCACCGGGGTCGCGGGCATCGCGGATCAACAGGTCTCGTGCTCGACCTGTCACAGCGTGCCGAACATCGGCGCCAGCGCGACGGGCCTCATGCTCGATCTCGGCCTCAGCGATGCACAGCGACGATCGGCCGATGTCCCGCTGTACACGTTCAAGAGCAGCACCGGTGCGACCAAGCAGAGTAGCGATCCAGGCATGGCCCTCGTGACCGGCAAGTTCGCCGACCTCGGCAGGTTCAAGGTCCCGGCGTTGCGTGGTGCGGTGATGCGGCCACCCTACTTTCACAACGGCTTCGCGGCCGACCTCGCCGCCGTGGTGCAGTTCTACGACGATCGCTTCGATCTTCACCTCGACGGGAACGACAAAGCCGATCTCGTCGCGTTCCTCGAAGCGCTGTAGCACTCGATACGGCGAACAAGGCTACGGCGTGGTCGTGAACCGGAACACTTTGGCGCGTCGCTCTCGGCGAGCACGATGATGTTGTCAACCAAGCTCTCGACCGATCACGAGACTGCATGGATCCGAGTTGCTCGAAGCTGTCCTCTACCTCCTCGGCTACGCAACGCAGCCTGGGAAGAGAGCCTCCCGGCGATCACCGGCGAACCGGCACATCGTGAGCTCCTCGTGCATCGCAGCACCACCACGACGACGCCTGCTGGCTACGATCTGCTCCACTCCCGCACGGCGCAAATCACTCGTCGCCACGACCGGGCACCTCGAAGTGGTCGACGAGCCCGTATCTGCGCCACCCTTCGCTCAGCAGCCACGTCTTCGCAATCCAGACCACGGGCGGCAGATAACCCGCCGGCGCTCGGTAATACACGCCTGCCGCCTGGCGCTGCTTCCAGCCGTCGAAGGCACTCGCGCTCGAGTACGGGTCGATCTTCCACGGCTTCTTCAGCGCGTCACGATCGGTGCCGTGATGCCGCCAGTTGTTTAGTACGTACGCGATGCAGTTGCGGACCTGCCGCGGCGAGCGCAAGGGAACGGCATGATAACGGTCCGCGAAGACCGAACCGTGCGGTCGACCGAGGCTCGCATTGATCTGACGTGCTGCCGAGATCGAGAACGCCTGCATCCCCTTCCACAGCTGCTTCCGATTCGCCGCCTCGACGATCAGATGGATGTGGCTGCGCTGGATGCTGACGTGCACGATCCGGAAGTTCACCGCACGTGACTCGCTCGCAAGCAGAACGATCGTTGCCTGGCGGATCGCGAGCAGTACGGCATGCCGACGTAACGAGCGCGACCGCACCGCAGGCGCGCATGATGACGTGCACCGGCTCGCTCGCGCGGATCGGCTCGCGAACTTGGTGCTTCTCGCTCGCACGGAAGCCTCTCTTCGGACGGCCCGCACCTGCGCGTTTGCCACCCCGACGCTGACCGTTCTTGTCGAGCTGGGGTAGCTCGAGCTGAACGTGACGTTTCCGCGGCTTCGGCATGCTCCGAACCTAGCGCTGAGCATACGTTCAGTTCAATTTGAATTCGCCGATATCTTGAAATTGCTGCGTCCAGATCGAACTGCACGATAGTAATACGGTTTTACGGACACGAGAGATGGGTCTGGAACGCCGCCTGATCCTCAGGCGCGAGGCGAGCTCGAGCCGCCGTGCTGCTTTGCGCCGGCTGTGAAACCCAGTTCGCTGGCTGGCTCGAGGCGCGTGGGCGACCACGACCGTGATCGTCCGCGGTCTCGCTGTCGGAGCTATTCCGGAGACCGAGACCACAAACGTTTTGCTGGTCCTGGTCAAAAACATGCTCGAGCCGTGGCCACGCCGACGTTCGCGATCTCGCGCGGCGTCCGCGTCCGGAACCATCGAGCAGCGAGGTCTCGAGCTTCGCCCCGAACGGCACTAGCGCCGATCGACAACGAGCTCCACGCTTCACTACCGTCTACGGATGTCGTAGCAGCCGACCATGGTCGCGGAGATCTCTCCGCCGAAAATCTTCTTCGCTCCGATCTTCGGATCTTTCTACGTAGGGAATGAGGGTCCGCGCAGGGCTCGGCTACGCAGCCCAAAACCAGCAGTGATGGTCAGCGGTCTCGCTGTCGGACCTATCCCGGAGCGGTGACCGCCTAGGGGACCGAGACCGCGAACGTTCTGCTGATGCCGATCAAGAAACATGCTCGTGCCCTGGCCAGTCCGACGCTCGCGATCTCGCGCCCGTCGTGAACCAATCGAGCGGCGAGGGTTCGAGCTCTGCCAACGGGACAGTGTATCGCGCGCCCTCAGGAACCTCGGCAGCCTCGCGAGATCGAGGGAGTCTAAGGTCAGGCTCGCCGTATCTCGCGACCATTGTCGGAGACGATGACTGCGCCGCAAGCACACATGGCGCTTATTCGCGATGTCAAAAACGAATCGATAGCGGGTCGGTAGTTGTCACGCGACAACTCTAGTTCTGCCTTCCCAACGACCCAGGAGCAGGAGGTCCAGTCGGCTCCGATGAGTCCAAGAATCGGCTGATCGAAGACGTCAAGTTGCGCAGAGTGGAGGCCACTGCGATCCACTACTCGCACTGGAGCATCTTCTGTGCGCAGCACCTCCCACTCGGCCATTCCGCGTGCGATGTCGCAATCGGAGAACGAGCGTCTCGCGTCGTAGAAACGCATGCGAATCAGAGCAGCGGGCGTGACGGAACCGAAGGCGGAATAACCTTCGGCGGTTTCCCCGACGTCGACACGAGAGACTGCCGCCCCGTCACGAGCATGCAAAACCGCCAGGACACCGCAGGCCTCCAGCGCTGACCTGGAGCTCAGCCAGATGACGAGCTCCATGGAAGTCTCACAGGCTGCTTCCCACGCCTGTTGCTGACGCTCAACTTCGCTCGCGTGGCGATCGTAGAGGTGTTCAGCGATCCACCGTGCGCGACCTGGTGCTGTCGTGCGCTCGATGGGCCCGACACACAGCGGATCGTCGAACCAGACCACGTCGGCATTCTCGCCGAACGCAGCGCGCAGGGTCTGAGCCCCGGCCACGCTGAAGGTCAGATGGCGCACGGGAAATATCGGCCGCTATTGGATCACGACGGAGTTGATCGGGGCGACGTTCATGCCACCCGGATACCCGTACGAGACGTTCGCGGTGAACGCAGTGGTCTCTGGCGTTCCCCAGCCCCAGACCCACAAGCCGAACGGCGCATCACTCTTGATGCCGTGGCGGCCCGTGGAGCACTGGCCGACCGGCGCGAAGTTGTGGCGCATGAGATCGGTGCGGGTCCACTGGAAGTCGCCGATGTCGGTCCAGCCGGTGAGGGCGCCCGCGCAGTCGAGGTTGACGTCGTGGAACGCGTTGTCGCTGCCCTTCGCGCGGATCACCACGAGGTTGGTTTCGGGATAGGTCGGATCGGCGAAGAACACGTAGTCGGAGAGGTACTGCTCGGGTGGCACGGAGACGACGAAGTCGGGATCGCCGTAGCCATCGCCGGCCGAGTAGGTCGAGCCGGTCATGTACGTGAACAACGCGAACGGGTGATCGGCATTCTGCGATTGGACGATGAATGGTGTACCGGTCTCGAACCGCACGACCTCGCCCTTGTTGATCGTCGCAGGCCCCCCGACGTTGCTCGAGTAGGTGAGCTGCGTGCCATCAGCGGCGCCGATCAGGCGCCAGAACGTCGTGGTCTCCGTGGCGGTGCGCGGACGGTACATCACACCGACGTAGCGATTTCCGAGCGCGTGGACAGGCGGCACCATCTGCTCGCCGTGATCGCAATACGAGACGGAGGCTGGCATGTTCATGCACGGCTGGCCCGCCATCATCCCGATCGGTGCCGAGGCGGTGACGATGCTGCCCGTGAGCTCTGCGGGCTGCGTGATCTGCGCGTTCTGGCCCTTGTTGAGCGTGAACATCAGCGGAGCGTTCGCGGCACCCGAGGGAATGCCACCGGTGCCAGAGACGGCGGCCTTCGGCGTGAGTGTGACGACCGTGCCGTCCTGCTGCGCGATGATGTTCATCGAGGGGCTGCCACCACCGGCGGCAGATTGCTCCGAGACGTTGACCGCGACGTAGTCGGTGTCCCAGACGCTCGAGGGCAGGAGCAGCGAGGCGGCCGTGACCGCGACGGAGCCGCCGCCGTAGGGATTGATCTGGTACGCGACGACCGGCACGTCGGTCTTGATATGGAAGGACGTCGAGATGCCAGTGCCGGTCTTGCTCGCGCCTGCCACGGCGCTCGCGACGGGACAGTTCGGCGCACCACCGGCATCGCCGCCGAGGAACAACACGGCGACCTCGCCCGCGGGAACGCCGGCGGTCGCGTCGTACGTGCTGTAGGTGAGTGATGGGCCGGCACCGACCGGAAGCCGCGTGAACGCAGCGACCGGCATATCGACGCCGCCGTAGTCCACCGTGATGTGAGCTGACGTATTCCAGGTGTTCGCGACGAATGCCGCGAAGCAGTAGCTCGGCTGCTCCGAGTCCATATCGGTCGCGTAGTAATCGCAACCGACCGAGTGATGGTTCGCGGCGGCGCCAGTGCACGCGTCGCCACACGTATGCGAATTCTGATCGCACGCGTCGGCGCCCATGCACTGCGTGACCAGCACGCCGTGACAGTCGACGACCGAGTGCGAATCGGCCGAGCACGCGAGCGCACAACCGTTGTTGCCGTCCACGTTCGAACCATTGTTATCGCCGTTCGGGCGACCACTGGGGCCGCACGCCACGACGGCCAGACACAGTGCTGGTAGGAGCCTCATCGGGCCGACCGTAGGCCGGCCCGGCACCTGGGGACAACGCAAATCGACTCACACGCGGCGAGGATCAGGACAGCGCTTCGTCCGAGGTCCGGTGCTGAAGCGCGCGGTCCAGAGTGAGGGTGCGCGCCGCTTCGTTGATCGTGGTCGCGAGCGGCACGAGCGTGTGTTGCGACATCCTCATCGTGACCGCGCCGATCGTCACGTGGACCGCTCCACACGTGCATTGTTCGACGACCGCGAATTCACCGACAGCGAGCGTGCGGCGGATGCATGAGGAGTTATCCATTTATGATATTGAAAATCGTTTTCAATATGGTGTCAACCCGAGGGGTTGCGAAACGGCGAGCCCGGCCGATTCAGGGAGGGCATGCTCTCGCCGCAAGTCCAGGCTCGCTTCGATGCGTTGGTCGCGAGTGGCGAGATGCCGCTGCCGGTCCTTCCGGAGGTCGCCTCGCAGGTGCTCGCGATGGTCCAGCGCCCGGATTGCGATACCGCGCGGCTGGCGGAGCTGCTGCGGCGCGACCCCGCGATGACGGCACACGTGATGGCGACCGCGGCATCGCCGATGTACATGGGCGCGACCAAGATCAGCTCGCTGCAGCAGGCGGTCGGCCGGCTCGGGTTCGCGACGATCGTGCAGATCGTGCTCGCGGTGGCGAGCAAGAGCCGCGTGTTCTCGGTGCCGGGCTTCGAGGCGGATGTCAAAGAGGCGTTCAAGCATGCGCTCGCGACCGCGCTGTTCGCGCAGGAGATCGCCAAGGCGCGCCGCTCGACGGTCGACCTCGCGTTCCTCGCGGGCTTGTTCCACGATTTCGGTCAGCCCGTGCTGATGCAGGCGCTCGTCGATCTGCATCGCGAGGAGGGCTTGCAACCCGACGTCGCGGACGTGCTCGCGGCCGTCGATGCGGCGCATGCCGTGGTCGGCGCGAAGCTCGTCGAGAAGTGGGCGATGCCCGAGAAGGTCGCCGAGGCGGTGCGCCATCATCACGAGCCGAAGGGCGAGCTCGCGATCGTGGTCGCGCTCGCGGATCGTTTCGTCCATCAAGGCGCGGGCTCGGTCGAGCTCGGCGCGAAGCTGAACTTGTATCCCGAGGATCTCGAGGCGATCGCTGCGCGCGCGGATGACATCGGCGCCACGGTGAAGGCGATCTCGTGAGCGAGACACCGAACCTCAGCGAACAGCGCTTCGACATGGTCGTGATCGGCAGCGGGCCTGCGGGGCAGAAGGCCGCCGTGCAAGCGGCGAAGGCGAAGGCCTCGGTCGTCGTGATCGAGGAGGGCGCCGCGGTCGGTGGCGCCTGCGTGCATCGCGGCACGATTCCTTCGAAGACCTTGCGCGAGACCGCGGTCGCCCTCGGCCTCCTGCGTCGGCGCTCGGCGGGCGTGCTCGATCTCCAGCCGCCCCAAGGCTTGAAGCTCGCGAGCTTGATGACGCGCCTCGATCAGGTCGTCACCGCGCACCAGCACTTCATCAAGGATCAGCTCGAGCGCAACGGCATCGCGCAGTGGCACGGGCGGGCGAAGTTCATCTCGCCGCACGTGATCGAAGTGCGCGGCCCCGATGGCAGCGTGCGTCGCGCGCATGCCGCGCACGTCGTGATCGCGACCGGCTCGAAGCCGCGCAATCCGGCGGGCGTACCGATCGATCACGAGAACGTGCTCGATAGCGATTCGATCCTCACGCTGTCGTACCTGCCGCGCTCGCTCGCCGTGATCGGCAGTGGCGTGATCGCGACCGAGTACGCCTCCGTGTTCGCCGCGCTCGGCGTGACGGTGACGATGATCGATAAATCGCCGCGGCCGCTCGCGTTCCTCGACGAGGAGCTGACGAATGAAGTCTCGCGTTCCTTCGAGCGCGCGGGCGGTACGTACCTCGGCGGTCGCAACGCGAAGCAGATCGTGTGGGATGGCCTCGAGGTCCACACCACGCTCGACGACAGCCGCGTGGTGCGCAGCGAGAAGCTGCTGTACTGCCTCGGGCGCGAGTCCAATGTCGCGGGCCTCGCGCTCGAGAATGCGGGCCTCGGCCCGACCACGCGCGGCCTGATCGCGGTCGATGCGTGTTGCCGGACGATCATCCCGCACATCTACGCGGTGGGCGACGTGATCGGACCGCCGTCCCTCGCCGCGACCGCGATGGAGCAGGGCAGGCGCGCGGCGTGTCACGCGCTCGGCCTGCCGTTGCCGGCTTCGAACGATCTCGTGCCGGCGGGTGTCTACGCGATTCCCGAGCTGTCGATGGTCGGCCTCTCGGAGGCGCAGGCGCGCGAACGCTTCGGTGGTGCGATCGTCGGGCGCGCTTCGTTCGCGGAGCTCGCGCGCGGTCAGATCAGCGGCATCGAAGAGGGCCTCCTGAAGCTCGTCTGCGATGGCGAGGGCAAGAAGGTGCTCGGCGTCCACATCGTCGGTGAGGGCGCGACCGAGCTCGTGCATGTCGGCCAGGTCGCGCTGATCGCTGGGTGGGACGTCGACCAGTTCGTCGAGAACGTGTTCAACTTTCCAACGCTCGCGGAGGCCTATCGGGTCGCCGCGCTGGATGTTTGCAAGCAGCGCCAGAATCAGAAGAATCAGAAGTAGACGAGCGCGAGCAGCTGACCATTCGTCGCGTCGACGTTGTCGTTGAACGGATTGTTCGGCGTGTTCACGGGCGCGTTCCAGCCGCAGAAGCCGCCGCCATCGATCACGGCCTTCTGGTTATTGTTCGACATCGCGGTCGCCTGGTTGTGACTGCTGCCGGCACCCGCGAACGCGGCCGCGCCGGTCATCGCGAAGTGCGAGCCCGTCAGATCGACGGTGGCTCGCGTGCTCTTGTCGTTGGTGGCCTTGCAGTTCATCGCGATACCGAGCGGCATGCTGGTCACCATCGTGCCGTTGCCCGAGTGATTCACCATGCCACCGTTGTCGACGGCGTAGTCGCGATCGCTGATATCGATCTTCTTGGTCGCGACGACGAACCGGACCTTCGAGAACGTCGTGACGACATCGGTGCCAGGGCTCGCGCCACCGTGCTCGTACTTCGAGACATTGTTCGCGTTGACCGCGATGTATTCGGTGTTGGTCGGCGAGCAGAACACGGTCCATGGCTTGCTCGGGTCGGCGTCGAGATAGAGCATCTGCGATGTGCCCGCGGAGGCGACCGCGTGCGCCACGAGGTCGGCGCACGTCTGCGGCGCGTAACACACGTGCGAGCCCATCGTGTTCTGACACGCGGCTTGGCAGCCACCGTTCGCGCTCGCGCACTCGTCGACATCGGTGCAGGTCATGCCGTCGCCGGAGAAGCCGGTCGTGCACGCGCACGTGGCATTCGCGCCGCCCGTGCCATCGACACACATCGCGTGCGGATCGCACTGGAGGGCGCCGCACTGCACCGGCGGCAGCGCATCGATCGCCGCATCCGTCGCGTCGGTTTGCCCGGCATCGATATCGTCGTCACTCGCGACCTGCCGCGGCGCGAATCTGCAGCCGCCGCTCACGAGCGCTATCCAGATGATCGCGGACCTCACGAGCCCTACATCATAGCCGAGCCGGGAGTGGCCAGGGGCGGTTAAATCAGGTGCGCGCCGTCGTTCCAGAGCTGGACGGCCGGTGCATCGTCGACCGGGTCCCAGCCGAGGACACCGATCGCGGTCGGCGCGAAGAAGAAGTGGCGGCCGGCCTCGGGCGGAAAGCCGAGGAAGCGCGCGGTCAGCACGCGCATGATCACGCTGTGCGCGAACACCAGCACGACGCCGGTCTTCTGCTCGGCGAGCCAGCTGTCGCAACGCCGGCCGAGGGCGGCCGCGTCTTCACCGTCCGGGCAGCCATCCTTGAGGTACGCGAAGCCCGGGCGCTCGACGCGGATCTCCTGCACGGTCTTGCCTTCGTACGAGCCGAAGCTCATCTCGATCAGGCGCTCGTTGGGCACCGCGCGCGCGGCGAAGCCCGCGAGCTCCGCGGTCCGGCGCGCGCGCGAGAGCGGGCTGACGTAGACGCGATCGAACTCGTGCCGCGAGAGCCGAGGGACGAGCTTCTTCGCGTTCGCTTCACCGATCGCGGTGAGCGGCAGATCCGTGCGGCCTGCGAGGCGGCGGGCCGGCGACCACTCGGTATCGCCGTGGCGGACGAGATAGATCGTGACGGACATCAGCGCACTCTTTCGTAGGGGACGTAGACCGGTTCCCAGATGTTGCGATCGATCGCGTGCTCGAGCTCGGCGAGGGTGATCTCCGACTGGCCATCCGCGATCGCCTGGCGCCCGACCGCGAGCGCGATCGCGCGGCTGAGCGGACGGGCCGCGGCGATCGGCGGCAGGAGGCTCGCGGTGCGATCGGTGCGCGTCGGCACGTGGAGGGTGAGCTCCTTGGCCGCGGCCATGATCATCGTATCGGTCACGCGGCGCGCGCGCGTCGCGATGATGCCGAGCGCCAGGCCGGGGAAGATGTAGGAGTTGTTGGTCTGCGTGATCGCGACCTGCTTGGTGCCGACCGTCACCGGCTCGAACGGGCTGCCCGAGCTGATCAGCGCGCGGCCGTCGGTCCAGTCCATCAGATCTTGTGCGGTCGCCTCGCTGCGCGAGGTGGGATTCGAGAGCGGGAAGATCACGGGCTGCGCCGTGTGCTTGGCCATCTCGCGCACGGCGGCCTCGCCGAACGCGCCGGCCTGGCCGGAGACGCCGATCAAGACCGTCGGCTTCGCGTGCTTCACGACATCCAGGAGCGAGAGGTCGCCGGTGCCCCAGCCTTGGACCTCTGCGTGCGTGCGCGCGTATGCGAGCTGCTCGGGCCGCATGTCGCGCTGGCCCTCGGTGATCAAGCCGTGGCGATCGATCGCGTAGAACCGCGATGCCGGATCCGCAACGCCTTGATCGCGCATGAACTGCACCATCAAGTTCGTGATGCCGAGCCCCGCGCTGCCGAACCCGACGACCGCGATGCGCTGTTGATCGAGCGGGATGCCGGTGACGTTCATGGCCGAGACCAGCGTCGCGACCGCGACCGCCGCGGTGCCCTGGATGTCGTCGTTGAACGTGCACAGCTCGTCGCGATAGCGCTGCAGGAGGCGGCTCGCATTCGCGCCCGCGAAGTCTTCCCAGTGGAGCAGCACGTGCGGCCAGCGCTCCTTGACCGCGCTGACGAAGGCATCGACGAACGCGTCGTACTCGGGACCGCGCACGCGCGCGTGGCGCCAGCCGATGTAGAGCGGATGGGTCAGGAGCGTGGGGTTATCGGTGCCGACATCGAGGAGGATCGGCAAGCAATGCTCGGGGTGGATGCCGCCGAGCGCGGTGTAGAGCGCGAGCTTGCCGATCGGAATGCCCATGCCACCGGCACCTTGATCGCCGAGGCCGAGGATGCGCTCGCCATCGGAGACGACGATGCAGCGCACCAGATCGTAGCGAGGATGGCTGAGGATCTGCGTGATCCGCGCCTTGTTCGGATAGCTGAGGAACAGCCCGCGCGGCTTGCGCCAGATCTCGGAGAACCGCTGGCAGCCTTCACCGACGGTCGGCGTGTAGACGAGCGGCAGCAGGCCTTCGACGTTCTGCACGAGCAGCGCGTAGAATAGCGTCTCGTTCGTATCCTGGAGGTCGCGCAGGAACGAGTACTTGTTGAACGCACTCTCCTGCGTGTTGAGCGCGTGGACGCGACGCTGGGTCTGGAGCTCGAGGCTGCCGACGTGCGGCGGCACGAGGCCATGCAGATCGAAGGCATCGCGCTCGCGTTCATCGAACGCGGTGCCCTTGTTCAGACGGGGCGAATTGATCAGATCGATCCCTGACAGCGAGACCGGCAACGGCTTTCTCATGACGAGCCTGGAGGGTACCGTGAGCCATGGCGGAACCAACCGACTTACCAATCGACTTCAGCGCTCAGCTCAATGCAATGCTCGGCGGCTGGAACACGAGCATGGGGCTCAAGTGGGTCAAGGCGACCACCGAGGAGTGCATCGGCGAGCTCGTGGTCGGGCCGCAGCACTTGCAGCCCTACGGCATCGTCCACGGCGGCGTGCACTGCGGCATCATCGAGGCGGCGTGCTCGACGGGCGCGGCGGTCGTTGCGGGCACGCGCGGGCAGTCGATCGTCGGCCTCGAGAACAATACGTCGTTCATCACCGCGGTCCGGGGCGGCACCCTGCGGGTGACCGCGACCCCCGTGACCCGCGGCAGGACGACGCAGGTCTGGCAGGCCGTCGTCACGAATGATGAAGGCCGTACATGTGCCACGGGGCGCGTGCGCTTGCTCGCGCTCGCGGCTGGCACCGATGTCGCTGGCGCTAAGGTGTGATCCCGATCGAGCCGAGGATCTCGTCCACGCCGTCGCCGAAGGTGAGCGAGCCGAGGTCCGTGACGTCGTTGGTCTGATCGTCGAATGCGAGCTGGCGGATGCTCGAGAGCTCGACGACGAGCACGTGACCTTCGAGCGCGCCGCGGGTGATCGGCGCCATGTCGGCAGGCAGCATCGGCGACGCGCCGTTGTAGGCGACGTGGCCACGCACGCGCCACGCGTGGTCCGTGCCGCCATCGTCGAGGACGAGGATCGCATCGCCATCGGCCGTGCTCGACACGATCGCCACGTTGCCGAAAGGAGACGCGACGATCGCTTCGGGATCTGGAATCGGCGAGAGCACGCCGGCGGGCACGAGCGCGGAGCCCCCGACCTTGACGACCGCGACGCGGTTCGGGATGCCGGAGAACCCGTTGGTATCGCCGATGAAGAACGTCTTCTTGTCGGCGGACAGCGCGGTGCCACCGACGATCGCCTTGTCATCGCCGAACGCATCGGCACCCGCGGTCACGGTCGGCGCCGCCGTGCCCGAGGGCCAGGTCAGCATCGTGAGATCGACGCCCGTCGCCGAGTCGAGCATCGCGCCCGCGGCGACGAACGCGCGATCGCCATCGATCACGAGTCCGTTCGGCGTGCTGCCCGCGGCGATCAGGCCGAGTGGGGTCAGCGTGTTGTCGCAGCCGATCTGCACGGCGTAGATCCCGCCGTGGTTCGCGCGCGTATCCGGATCGATGACGTAGGCGTAGTCGCCGCCGGGATCCATGACGACGCGGCTCGCGTACGCACCGGCATCGAAGGCGGCGTTGATCACCGTGGGCGTGCCGTCATCGGCGAGCGAGAACACGCCGATCTTGCCATCGGATTGTGGCGCGAAGCCGAGCTTGCCGTCGGGCGTGAACGCGATCACGCCGAACGCGGCACGGCCCATGTCGAACTTCACGGGCGTCGCGGGGCGCACGAGCTCGCCCGCGGCGGTCAACGTGAGGACCTCGTACGTGTTCGCCGGATTCGAAGCGGCGGTGTACAGCTTGGACACCACGATGTGGCGCGCGCCATCGGGAGGCGCTGTGCGACCACACACGCCGGGATGACTGCTGGCATCCGTCGTGGCATCCGACGACGCGTCCGTACCGGTTGCAGCGTGATGATCGCTGCCACAGGCGATCAAGAGGGCCAGGGAAACGCTCGTTGCGCGCATGCCGGCACCTCGTAGCACGTGAGACATTGGTGGAATGCCTGCAACCGATTGGAAAGAAGACATCGCTGACAACGAAGCAGAACGCTTCGCGTATTACACGAGCGTCTTGTCGGCAATTCAGGCCAAAGCGCAGGCAGGTCGCGCCCTGCACGCGAAGGGCAACCTCGGCGTCGAGGCGGACTTCGAGGTGCTCGGCGACATTCCCGCGGACGCGAAGCAGGGCATGTTCGCGGTCGCGAAGAAGTATCCGGCGCTCGTGCGGTTCTCGAACGGCGCCTCCGCGAAGCGGGCCGACCAGAAGCCCGATATCCGAGGCATCGCGGTCAAGGTCATCGGCGTCGATGGCGACAAGGTAATTCCGGGCATGGAGGCCGCGGTCACGCAGGATCTACTCGGCATTCGCTCTCCCACCACGCCGGTCAAGAATGCGGAAGAGTTCATCAAGCTGATCCTCGCGGTCCAGACTCCCGCGCTGTTGCCCTTCAAGTTGATCGGGAGCCTCGGCTTCGCTCGTGCGCTGCACGTGATCAGGACGGCACTTGCCGGCTTCAAGATTCCCACGGCGGCGCTCGCGAGCACCGCGTACTACTCGGCACTGCCGAGCCAGTACGGTCCGTTCGCGGTGCAGTACGTGTGGCGTCCGGTCGATGGCCACGTGCTCGCAACCAAGAAGGGCGAGCTCGGTGAAGAGCTCGCAGCGCGGCTACGCGAATCGGCCGTGATGTACGACCTCTGCGTGAAGTTCTTCATCGATTCGAAGGTTACGCCGATCGAAGACGCGAGCGTCGAGTGGAAGAGCGAGCTGATCTCCGTCGCGCGGCTCACCATCAAGAAGCAGGATGTCGATTCGCCGCGCGGGAAGGCGATCACCGCGTACGTCGAGAAGGCCGCGTTCGACCCGTGGCACGCGCGCAAAGACATGAAGCCGCTCGGCAACATGATGCGCGCACGCAATCACGCGTATCGCGCGAGCACGCAGGCCCGCGGCGCGGCGCCCGAGCCGACCGACATGCCTACCTTTTCAGCATGAAGCTCGGATTGTTCGCGACGATCTTCGCGTTCAACGCGGTCGCGAAGCCGAGCCAGCCGAGGTACGGCACGACGAGCGCCGCCGCCGGCTTGTCGACGCGCGCAGCGACGACCGAGTAAGCGAGCGACGCGGCATCGAGTGCGATGATATCGGCGAGCGCGATCACGGGCCGACGCGCGCCGAAAAACAGCGGCGTCCACGCCCCGTTGAGCGCGAGCTGCGTGGCCCATAGCCCGAGCGCGACCGTGCGCTCCTGGGATGCGGGCGCCTTCCAGATCCGATACCCCGAGTACGCGAGCGTCGCGTAGAGGACGGTCCAAACCGGACCGAACACCTGGTTCGGGGGCTGCCAGGACGGCTTGCGGAGCAGGCGAAACCAGGGCTTTCTGGGATTCCCAGCCCCCCGCATCGCGAGCACCCCGAGACCGGCCGCCAGCCCCGTCGCGGCAACGAAGCCGATGCCCGCGAGCACGGCGCGCCGCTGCGCACGGGGTTGAGGGTCATCTTTGGCTTCGTTCAGGTCCATTGCCGAGGAGATTGCAAACACGAGACCGCGCGCGACTCTCGCTCGGTGCGCGCGCGCGCACGACGAGGAGTGCGTAACGGGCCGATTGGAGGCCCGGCAGCGTCGGCACGGTCGCTGCAAAACACCGGGTCATGAACGACAACCTCAAAGACAAGATCGATATCGCAGCGGACAAGGCGAAGGACGCGGCGGACGTCGCGGGTCAGAAGATCAAGGACGGCGCGACAAAGGTGTCTGAGAAGGCGCACGACGCGGCCGACAAGATCAAGGACGTCGGCAAGGACCTCGGTAAGAAGATCGGGGGCTGATCAAGGCTGCTCGCGAGGTTCATAGCTCGCGAACAAAAGCTATCCGAGCGCCGGTCCCGTGTGGCCGGCGTTTTTTTATGGTTCGAGTGCGCCTTCGAGGACCGCGAGCAGCGTCGCTTCGTCCCACGAATCCTCGAAGGATTCGCCGTTGATGTAGAACGCCGGGGTGCCCTGGACGCCGCTCGCGTCCCCGCCGGCGATATCGGCCTTGATGTGGTTCACGACCTTCACCGACGATGCTTCCTTCGCGACCGCGCCCGGATCGAGGCCGAGCTGCGTTGCGTAGCCTAGAAGGTGCGCATCCTCGAGGTGTGCCTGGTGCTGGTAGAGCGTGTCGTGCATCTCCCAAAATTTGCCGAGCACGGCCGCGGCTTCGGCGACCTCGGCGGCGTGGAGCGCGTGCGGGTGTTGGGGCAGTGGGTAATTTCGGAACACGAAGCGGAGCCGCGCACCGAGCTTCTGCTGGACGGCCTTGACGATCGGATACGCCTGGCCGCACGAAGGGCACTGGTAGTCGCCGTACTGGACGAGGGTCAGCGGCGCGCCGACCTCGCCCTGGACATGATCGCGAGCAGAAACGGGGATGCTGAGCTTGGTCACGCCGCGTAGTATGAGACGCGTGACCACGACTGCCTACCGGATCTGCCCGTTCTGTGAGGCGTGCTGCGGCCTCGAGCTCGAGCTCGAGGGCGACCAGCTCGTGAAGATTCGCGGCAACCCGGCCGATGTCTCGAGTGCCGGCTTCATCTGCCCTAAGGGCGCCGCGCTCGGCGAGCTCCACGAGGACCGCGATCGGTTACGCGCGCCCATGATCAAGCGAGATGGCGTGCACGTCGAGGTGACGTGGGACGAAGCCTTCGCCGAGATCGAGCGGCGGTTGCCGCCGATCATCGCGACCGATCGCGATGCGATCGCGGTGTCGCTCGGCAATCCAGCGGCGCACAAGTTCGGACTCTTGTTGTACGGCGCGCGCCTCGGGCGAGCGCTCGGCACCAAGAACGTGTTCTCTGCTTCGACGCTCGATCAGATGCCCAAGCAGCTCGCGAGCGGGTTGATGTTCGGCCACTGGCTCAGCGTCGCCGTGCCGGATCTGCCGCGCACCGATCTGTTGGTCGTGCTCGGGGGCAATCCCGTGGTGTCGAACGGCAGCATGTGGACCGTGCCGGACTTCCGCGGCAAGGCCAAGGCGATGCAAGCGCGGGGCGGCAAGCTGATCGTGATCGATCCGCGCCGGACCGAGACCGCGGCGTTCGCGGACCAACACCTCTTCATCCGGCCGGGTGGCGACGCCTTCTTGTTGCTCGGCATCGTCCACACGCTGTTCGAGGAAAACCTCGTCGAGCTCGGGCGGCTCGCCGAGCATGTCGCTGGCGTCGACGACGTCCGGGCTGCGGTGCAGGGCCTCGCGGCCGAGGTCGTTGCGCCGCGCTGTGGCATCGCGGCCGCGCAGATTCGCGAGCTCGCGCGCACGATCGCCGGTGCGAACCACGCCGCGCTCTACGGCCGCATCGGCACGTGTACGCAGGAGTACGGCACCCTCGCGAGCTGGCTCGTCGACGTCATCAACACGCTGACCGGCAACCTCGACGAGCCCGGCGGCGCGATGTTCCCCAAGGCACCGGCGTTCGCGGCGAACACCGTCGGCGCAGCCGGCAAGGGCAAGGGCATCGCGACCGGTCGGCGGACGAGCCGCGTGAGTGGTGCACCCGAGGTGTTCGGCGAGCTTCCGACGGGCTGCATGGCCGAGGAGATGGAGACCCCGGGCCAAGGCCAGGTCCGTGCGCTGATCACGATCGCGAGTAATCCCGTGCTGTCATCGCCGAACGGTGCGCGCCTCGCGCGGGCGATGGACGAGCTCGAGCTGATGATCAGCCTCGACATCTATCTCAACGAGACCTCGCGTCACGCCGACGTGATCTTGCCGGGCGTCTCGCCGCTCGAAGATGCGCACTACGATGTCGCGTTTCCGCAGCTCGCGTGGCGCAACACCGCGCGGTTCTCGCCGTCGGTATTGCCGCATCCGGATCGTCCCGCCGAGTGGGAGCTGTTGCTCCGGATCGCGGCGATCGCGACGGGCAAGGGGGCGAACGCGGACCTGAACGCCTTCGACGACGAGCTCACGGCCGACGACGTGCGGCGCACTGCAGGCCCGCTCGCGGAGCCGATCCTCGCGGCGGTCCAGCCCTTGCGCGGTCCAGAGCGCTTACTCGACCTCGCGCTGCGCGCGGGGCCGTACGGCGATCGCTTCGGCCAGGCGCCGGGCGGGCTCTCGGTCGCGAAGTTGCGCGCGCATCCCGAAGGAATCGATCTGGGCGAGCTCGCACCCCGCGTGCCCGAGATGCTGCGCACGCCGAGCGGCAAGATCGAGCTCGCCCCGCCGATGTTGATCGCGGATATCGCGCGCGTGCGCGACGACCTCGCGCGACCGGTGCCGGACCTCGTCGTGATCGGTCGACGCCAGCTGCGCTCGAACAACTCGTGGATGCACAACTTGCCGACCCTCGCTGCGGGCCGGTTCCGGTGTACCGCCCTGATCAACCCTGCCGATGCCTCGCGGTTCGGGCTCCGCAATGGCGCGCGCGCCGCGATCACCCGCGGCGATGCGCAGATCACCGTCGAGATCGAGCTCTCCGATCAGATGATGCCGGGCGTGATCAGCGTGCCCCACGGCTGGGGCCACGATCAACCGAACACCCAGCTCGGGGTCGCCGCGGTGCGCCCCGGAGCGAACCTCAACACGCTATTCGACGAAGGTCTTCGTGACCCGCTCTCCGGCAACGCCGTGCTCGGTGGCATCGCGGTTGCGATTCGCCCGCTGGCGTAGCGACACGCCCGCGATCAGCAGCGACACCGCGACCATCGCAGCGAAGATCCGCCACGCGCCGGGCTGCAGGCTGCCAGAGGCATCGAACATCTTGCTTCCGAGGTAGCTGACGGCGAGCAGGGGCGGCGTGTAGCCGACGAGCGAGCCCCAGAAGTGGGTTGAAAATTTCACCTTCGAGACGCCGAAGAAGAAGTGCAGGACCTGCGGCATCCAGAAGATCAACCGCAAGACGACGACGGTCTGGGAGGCGTTGCGCGCGAGCGCGTGGTTGTACGTGCCGAACCGCGCGGGCAAGCGCTTCGTGATCCAGTCCTTCGCCACGAACCGCGCGAATTCGAAGCCGATGATGCTCGCGCCCATCGTGCCGAGCATCGAGAGTGCGAACGCGGTCGGCCATGGCCAGATCAACGGCGCCGCGATGATGAAGATCGTGCCGGGCACTCCGAAGGGTTGGAGCATCCAGTACGCGATGACGAACGCGAGGTACCCCCACGCGCCCATCGCCAGAATCTGCGAGACGAGCGCCGCGGGATCTGCGAATCGGGCGAAGATGCCGGTCTCGTACGCCGCCACGATCGCCGTGACGACCAGGGCGACGAGGCCGATCTTGGCGAGGTTTCTCATCGCGAGGCGACGATGCAGCGGCGCATTCGCACAGCGTAGCTCGGGGTCACGAAAATCACCGGCATCGTCGCTTTGTGTGGGTGAATCCGGGCACTAAGCTGCCGGTATGACCACGCACAACTTCAATGTCTCCGTCGATGATCAGGTCTACCTCGAAGAGGGCGGCGAAGAGCTCGGCGCCGTGCGTTCGGTCGCCGGTGATCACCTCGTCGTCTACATCGAGAACTCCGGCGACCACCAGGTCCCGGGCCCCGCGGTCAAAGCCGCGCACGACGGCAAGGTCATCCTCGATCGCGCGCAGCTCTCGGCGGAGTTCTTGAAGGCGATCGAGAACGCGCACAGCAAAGAGACCGAGTAGTTACTTCTGCACGCCCGCGAGCTCGAGCCCGAGCACGCGATGGACGGGGCCCCGCGCCGTGAAGCTCGCCGTGAAGCTCGCCGTGAAGCTACGTTGGCTCGAGCCGCGCAGGTGTAGGTCCGTTCGCGTCGAGCACGAGGCGAGCGCTGATCGCGCGACCGTTCGCGTCGACGAACTTCGCTGCGCGCGTCTTGCCACGCGTGACGAGCTCGGCGAGCTGTGCGAGCGTGAGCTGCTTGCCAGCAGTCTCGAACCAGATCACGAATTTGCAGCCCTCTCGCCAGCGCGAGCAGCCCCAGCCGCGCGCGCCGGTGAGGAGCGTGCCGGCGCGACAGCGCGGGCAGGTGAGCTCGGCGACCGTTGGTTTCGCTTTTGCGGGCTTCGGCGCTTTCAGTTTCGCGGGTGCTTCGACGGAGCGCCGCGCTTGGCTCGGTCGGCTCGCGACGCTCGTGGGTGGTCCTGATTTGCTGTGGGCTTCGCCGGGGTGGGCGCTCGAGATGCGCGACGCGCGCGGCAGTTGCGGTGCCGCCGCCTTGTAGGTCGCCGTCGACGGACCGCCGACGCGTGCGCGCAAGGCGGCGACGATGCCGTCATCGTGATGCAGCTCGATCTTCGAGCTGGAAGGCGCGTGGCTGGAGCGCTCGGCACGTGGCGGCTGCGACGAGAGCGTGATGCTGGTCGCGCGCGGCGGCGTGATGTCGACGCTCGTGTCGGTCAGCTCGTCCGGAAGATCGACGCTGGTGCGTGGCGCCCCATGGGTGGCGGTCGAGGACTTCGAGCGCGTGCCACGCGGGTAGCCCGATCCGCTCGAGCTGGCTGCACCGCGCGAGTAGCTCGAGCCGCTCGAGCCGCCGCTCGCGCTCGGTTGATCGCCACTGCGTCGCTTCCACGTGCTGCGCTTGGCGCCGGCCTTGCCGGTGTTACCTCCGCGCGCGCGGACGCGGCCATCTCTACCGCGCGAGAAGGTCGGTGCCGCCGGTTGGTTCGCGGGCGGTGGTCTTGGGGTCGAGCTCCGGATCGCCTCGACGAGATCCGAGACGTAGCGCGCGATATCAGCCATGAAGGCGCGGCGCGTGTCTTCACCGCGCGCGATGCGCGCGAGCCGGGCTTCCCAGGTTCCCGTGAGCTCGGGAGAGGCAAGACTCGCGACCGGGAGCGCCTCGATCAAGCCGGTGCCGGTCTCGGTCGGCACGAGGTGCTGGCGCTCGCGGAAGATAAAGTCCCGGCGCAGCAGGGTCTCGATGATCGCGGCGCGGGTCGCCGGGGTACCGAGCCCACTGTCCTTCATCGCGGCGCGCAGGGTCTCGTCGTCGATCGTCTTGCCCGCCGATTCCATCGCACCGAGCAGCGTGGCTTCGGTGTAGCGCGCGGGCGGCGTGGTCTGCTTCGCGCGCGCGGCATACGTGCCGGTGAGCACCTGACCTTCGGCGAGCGGCGGCAAGATCGCGATCGGCTCTCCTTTGTCGTCGGTGGCGCGGCTCTCGTCGATCCCGGCGACCGCTTGCCACCCCGCGACGAGGCGGACTCGACCGCGCGCGAGGTAGCGATCGGGCGGCGGGGGCACGGCGGCGAGCACGACCGGGTCTTTGTCTTTGGGCTGGTCGCTTGCCGGCTCGGCTTGCGGCAGCCGTGCGGCTGCGCCGACCCGGATCCACGCCTCGGTCACCGCGAACTCGGCGTCGGGATGGAACACGCCGAGGAACCGGCGCACGACCAGATCGAACAAGCGAAGCTCGTCGCGATCGAGCGCTTCGAGCCGGACGCTCGCGCCAGTCGGGATGATCGCGTGGTGATCCGAGACCTTGGTGTCGTCGAACACGCGGCGAGACGGTGCGGGCGGCGAGGCGAGCAGAGGGCTCGCGAACGGCTCGTACTCGGGCAGGGCGGTGAGCGAGCGAAATAACTCTGGCAACGAGCCGATCAGATCATTGGTCAGGTGGCGCGAATCGGTGCGCGGATACGTGAGGATCTTGTGGCGTTCGTAGAGTGCTTGCGCGAGCTCGAGGGTCCGCGTGGCGGTGAACCCGAACCGCTTGTTCGCGGTGCGCTGCAACGAGGTGAGGTCGAACAGCTGCGGCGCGGTCTCGCGCACGGTCTTGCCGCGCACGCTCTCGACGATCGGCGCCCCCGCGACGCGATCGCGCGCGACGATCTGATCTGCGAGGGCCGCGCTCGCCAGCCGCTGTGCCTCGCCATACTTCCAGTTCGCGCCGAACGCCCGGCCCTCGCTCGTCGTGAAATCGCCGCGGACCTCCCAGTAGTCGCGCGGCACGAAGGCGCGGATCGCCTGCTCGCGCGCCACGATCATCGCCAAGGTCGGCGTCTGGACCCGCCCGATCGAGTACAGCGCGGTGTGGCCGCCGGCGCGATTTCGCACCGTGACCGCGCGCGTCGCATTCATGCCGACCAACCAGTCGGCTTCGGACCGCGAGCGCGCCGCATCCGCGAGCGGATCGAGCTGCGCCGATGGGCGCAACGTGGCTAGGCCGCGCCGGATCGCTTCATCGGTGAGCGACGAGATCCAGAGCCTGCGGATCGGCAGCCGCGCGCCCGCATATTGATAGACGTAGCGAAAGATCAGCTCGCCTTCACGCCCGGCATCGCACGCATTGATGACCGCGCTGAACCGCTTGTCGCGCAGCAACGCGCGTACGGTCTTGAGATGGACCGCCGCGTGCTTGGATGCGCGCAGCCGAAACTCGGTCGGCAGCATCGGCAAGACCTCGAGCCGCCACGGCTTCCAGTCCGCTTCGTAGGACGCGGGCTCGTCGAGCTCGACGAGATGGCCGATGCACCACGTGATGACGTAGTCGCTGCCTTCGAACGCATCCTTGCCGGTCGGCCGGACGCCCAACACGCGCGCGAGATCGCGAGCGACGGACGGCTTTTCGGCGACGACGAGCTGCACTGGCGGACTTTACTAAAGGGGGGTGTCATCGAAACTCTCGGTGCTCCAACCGATCGATTTCATTCGGGTGCACCGCCGTGCTACCGACGCCGGGCCAGCGTCGAACCTGTGGCACGCTTCACCCCATGCACAAGCTTGTCCTCGCCTTCGGGCTCACCATTTCGGGTTGTGGCGGTTCGAGTACCGCTCCCGTGGCGACCGATCCCTCGAACGTCGCGAAGCCGGCCGCCGATCCTGCGCCGTGCGAAGACGCGAGCACGAACGCCGTGAAGTTCCTCGACAAGGACATGCCGGCCGACAAGGTCAAGGCGGTGATGACGCGGCACTGCACCACCGATAAGTGGGCAGTCGAGACGCGCACGTGCCTGCTCACCGCGAAGTCGATCGAGGAGCTCGATGCCTGCGCGAAGCACCTCACGCCCGATCAGGAAGCGGCGTTCAAGGGCGATCTCCAGAAGCTGGATCCAGGCGCGGGCTCGGGCAGTGTCGGTACGCCGTCGCCGCCGCAGAACACGCCGCCTTCGAACATCCCGCCGCCGGCCGGCTCGATGCCCAAGTAGTTACTCGATCACGAAGCAATCGATCGAGGTCTCGATCCGGAAGTTCGAGCCTGTGATGTGGCGCTCGGCCTGGAAGAAATCGATCGCGTAGCTCGCTCCGACCGTGATGCCGAGCTGGGCCGCTCGCGCATCGAAGTTGATCGTCGCTTCGTTCGCGGAGTGAACGCCACCGAGATCGATCGCGAGATGACCGTTGATGAACACCCAGACGTCGTCGTCACCGCGAAACTTGAAGACCTCGCCGCCCCGGTAGGTGCTCGTCGCGTGGAGCTCGGTCGTGAAGTGATAGTTGTGCGGGTTCGTCTCGTTGCCAAAGCCCATGTTGTCGATCGGAAAGTAGTCGCCGTTGTCGTAGACGTACTGGCCGGGGGTGGTCTCGGTCAGCGCGAAGTCCCGCTCGAGGTGGAAGTTGACGTCTTGCACGTCGACGTACCACTGCGCGAACGTCGACGCGCTCGTGATCAAGCCGGCCGGTGGCGCGGTCGGGCTGAGCGTCGGCTTGCCGCCCGGCGTGATCGTCGGGTTCACGAGCCCGGCCACGACTTGATCGACGGCCGGTGTGACCTCGAAATCGGGATGCTCGATCTTGAAGTCGCGGATCACGCCGTGCAGCGTGCCGCACTGGCCGGGGTTGCCGCCGCTGCCGGCATCACTGCCAACGTTGCTACCACCACCGTCGGTGCCGTTGCCGAAGTGGTCGCCGCTGTCCTTGCCGCTGTCCTTGCCACCGCATGCCACGAGCACGACCACCGCCAGGAGGAACTTCATTGCGGTCACGGTATCGCGTCACCCGAGGGGGCGCGACGTGCGTGCGTGTACTACAGATACGGCGCGACGAGCTCGCGCGTCTTGTCGCGCAACCGACGTCGCGCGTGCTCGTCGTACGCCTGCTCGTTCGCGCGAGCGAGCCGGTCGACGTTATAGTAGGTGCCGGTCTCCCCCGCGAGCGCTCGCTTCGTCATCGCGAAGATCGCATCGGCGCCCGAGCGCGCGGTGCCCTGCGGCGTCAGGCCGGCTTCGCGGACCATGCCGGTATCGAGGAACGTACCCGGGTGGAGCGCATCGGTCGGCACCTGCGACGTCGCCGCGAGGTCGAACGACATCATCACCATCGCGAGCTTCGACCGGCGATACGCATCCATACCGTCGTAGGCGCGCGTGTTGTCGAGATCTTCGAAGTCGAGCGGCTCCTGGCCGGCCGAGGCCACGTTTACGATCGCCTGGAGCTTCGCACTCGCGAGCAATGCGTAGGTCAGTACGAAGGGCGATAGATAGTTGACCGCGAAGCGGAGCTCGAAGCCGTCCGAGCTGACCTCGCGCTTGCGACTATCGCTGCCGAAGCCAATGCCCGCGTTGTTGATCAACACGTCGATCGACGAGCTCGCCCTCGCGACCGCTGCGGTCGTGGCGAGCGATGCGAAGTCGGCGACGATCGGCGTGCCTCCCACCTTCTTGGCGAGGGCCTCCACCCGGACTCGATCTCGACCATGCACGAGCACGTGCGCGCCCTCCCGTACGAGCTGTTCCGAGAGCAGCTCGCCGAGGCCACCGGTGGCCCCGGTGACCAGGATCTTCAGACCTTTCATGCACGAACCATAGCCGCTGTGCGCGCGCGCACCCAAAGCTCGGACGCATGATCGATATCGCGGCGACACGCCTCGACGACGGCCTCGATCTCGGGCCGCAGGGAATCCGGCAGGTGTGCGCTCAGCTGGCGAGCGACATCGCGCAGTCCGGCGAAGTCGCCGTGGGCGCATGCCCAGTCGCCGCCGAGCCACAACGCTGCGATCGTCTGGGTCGTGGTCATGCTGCGAACAATTGCAGCTACCGGACCAACCTACTGGCGGGTCACCGCGGAGCGCCCGCCGCGCAACACGAACTTCTGGATCTTGCCCGTCGCGGTCTTCGGTAATTCGCTGACGAACGTGACGCCGTGCGGCGCCTTGAAGTGAGCGAGATGGTCACGCGCGAACTGCCTGAGCTCGGCCTCGGTCGCGGTGGCTCCCGGCTTCAACACCACGAACGCGAACGGCGCCTCGCCCCACTTTTCGTGCGGCAAGCCGACGATCGCGACCTCCTGGATCGCGGGGTGCCGCAAGAGCGCGGCCTCGACCTCGATCGACGAGATGTTCTCGCCGCCGCTGATGATCACGTCTTTCATACGATCGCGAATCTCGGCGTAGCCATCGGGATGGACGACCGCCGAATCACCGGTGTGAAAGTAGCCGCCCGCGAACGCGAGCTCGGTGGCGACCGGATCGTTGTAGTAACCGGCCATCACCACGTTGCCGCGCACCACGATCTCGCCGATCGTCGCGCCGTCGCGCGGCACGTCGTTCATCGCCTCATCGACAACGCGGAGCTCGCCCGAGGTCACGAGCTCGACACCTTGGCGCGCCTTGATCACCGCGCGCTCGGCGAGCGACAGCGCGGCGTGCTCGGAGCGAGGTTCGCACACCGTGATGAACGGCGCGGTCTCGGTCAAGCCGTAGACCTGCGTCACGGTCCAGCCGAGCTGGCCTTCGACCTTCTCGATCGTGGTCGCCGCGGGGGCTGCACCGGCGGTCAACACGCGCACGCCGCGCGGCAAGCCCGGTTCGGTCGGCGCGTTCGCGATCGCGATCAACACGGTCGGCGCGCAGCACAGCGCGGTCACCTTCTCGGTCTTGATCCGTTCGAAGATCTCTTGCGGTGCGACCTTGCGCAGGCAAACGTGTACGCCGCCGACCGCGGTGATCGTCCACGTGAACGTCCACCCGTTCGCATGGAACATCGGCAGGGTCCACAGATAGACCTCGTCGGGAGTCATCGGATGATGGAGCAGCGTGCCGACGCTGTTCACCCATGCATTGCGATGCGTGATCATCACGCCCTTGGGCCGGCTCGTGGTGCCGCTCGTATAGTTGATCGTCAAAAGATCGCGTTCGCTGACCTCGGTGCGGGTGAACCCCGGCTCGGCCTGCGCGACGAGCGCTTCGTAGTCGGCGAAGCCCGGGTGTGTCCCTTCGAGCGCGACCCACTGCGTGACCGCCGGGCAGCGCGCACGTAGCGTATCTGCGACCGCGAGGTAGTCGCTGTGCACGCAGACCACCTTCGAGCCGCTGTGCTCGATCATGTACGCGAAGTCGTCCGCGGTGAGCCGGTAGTTGAGCGGCACGAGCACCGCGCCGAGCTGCGGCACCGCGTAGAACGCCTCGAGCTGCGCGTGCGTATTCGGCGCGATGTACGCGACGCGATCGCCCTTGCCGACGCCCCAGCTCGCGAGCACGTTCGACCATCGATCGCAGCGCGCGAAGAACTGCTCGTACGTCAGGCGCAGAGCACCGTCGACCACGGCGAGGCGATCTGGATACAGCGACCTGGCTCGTCGCGCGAATTCGAGGGGGGTGAGTGGAGTCTCCATCGCCCGCACAGGGTAGCGCCGAACCTGCCCACAATCGCGGGCCACTCGCACTTGTGATGCTGACGCGCCGAGACGAACCTTCGCGCATGGCGAAGATGAAAGCGATCCAGGTCTCCAAGGCGAACGGCCCGTTCGAGCTCGTCGAGCGCGACATTCCGACCCCCGGCCCACACTGGGTCCGGATCAAGATCGAGGCGTGCGGCGTGTGCCACAGCGACGTGTTCGTCAAGTCGGGCGGCTATCCCGGCCTCCAGCTGCCGCGCATCCCGGGCCACGAGCTCGCGGGCACGATCGACGCGGTCGGCCCCGAGGTGAACAACTGGAAGGTCGGCGATCGCGTCGGCGTGGGCTGGCACGGGGGGCACTGCTTCGAGTGCGACGCGTGCCGACGCGGCCACTTCCTCGCGTGCGAGCAAGGCAAGGTCACCGGGATCAGCCATGACGGCGGCTACGCCGAGTACGCGGTCGTTCCCGCGGAATCCGTCGCGCGCATCCCCGAGGGGCTCTCGGCCGTCGATGCGGGCCCGCTGCTCTGCGCTGGCGTCACGGTCTACAACTCGATGCGCCACAGCGGTGCACGCGCCGGTCGGACCGTCGCGATCCAGGGCATCGGTGGGCTCGGTCACCTCGCGATCCAGTACGCGAACAAGATGGGCTTCCGCGTGATCGCGCTGTCGCGCGGGGCCGACAAGGCCGCGCTCGCGAAGGAGCTCGGCGCACACCATTACGTCGATACGGATGCGACGCCGACCGCCGAAGGTCTCAAGCAACTCGGCGGCGCGGATCTTGTCGTCGCCGTGGCTCCCTCGAGCGATGCGATGCAGAGCGCGATCGATGGGCTCACCGCGCACGGCAAGCTCCTGATCCTCGCCGCGCCGTTCACCCCACTCTCGGTCAATGCGATGGGCCTCCTCAGCGGCAAGACGATCGCGGGCTGGCCGAGCGGCACCTCGATCGACTCCGAGGACACCATGAAGTTCAGCGTGCTCACCAACGTGCGCCCGCGGGTCGAGACCTTCAAGCTCGATCACGCCGAGGCCGCGTTCACCGCGATGATGACGAACAAGGTCCGCTTCCGCGCCGTACTCGTTCCGTAGCGCGCGGGAGTAAGCGGAACCCAGCGCGATTAGCGCCGACTGGCGCTCGATGCACGTGGCATCGACCGGCTCGAGGACCTATGGAGCAGGGTCGGCTCGACCATGCCCTGAACGGCTGCGAGCTCCGCGTGCGTTCCCACCGGCGAGAGTCGGCGTGCGCGAATGCAAGCGCATGACAACGCGCGAGCGACCCACCGCTGGCGGCGGTGGTGGCACAGCGTCGCTGGCGCTGCGCGCGAGCGGAGATCGTGCACGAGGTGCTGATCCGGGGCTGTGGCACGGCTGGCTCGACGCCGACGCCGAGGATCGCGCGCACGGCGAACGCGTCACGGGCGCGGCGACGGAGTAGCAGCGCGCCGGAGACGGGTGCGGGTGCGGCGAGCCGTAAAATTCTGGCTCGAGGGCACTGCTAGTGGGCATGTTCGGCGAACGCGTGGTCAGGATCGTGCTCGTGCTCGTGCTCGTGATCGTGCTCGTCATGCTCGTGAACGTGCGAGTGCTCGCCCATGAACGGCGGTTCGTGGGTGTGGGTGTGGTGGCCGTCGTCGTGACGATGCAAGTGTTCGTGGGTCACGGCGACATGGTGATGGGTGAGCCGGCCTTGCTCGGTGAGGTGGAGCGCGACGCCGATCACGAACAAGGCGAGCGCCGCGAACGCCCAGGCGCCGAGCGCGCGTTCGCCCGCGAGCCACGCCGCGATCGCGCCGATGAAGGGCGCGAGGGCGAACACCGAACCCGTCCGTGCCGCGCCGATCCGGCGCTGCGCCAGGATGTAGAGCGCGAGGCTCACGCCATTGGCGAGGGCACCGCACGCCACCAGCGCGAGGGTGAATCGCAACGCGGGCCACGGTTCGCCGAGGACCAGCGCGAGCGCGCCGGTCACCGCCGCACCGAGTGGCGCCTTCGCTGCCACCACGTCGAATGGATGGCGTTCGGAGAGCGGCTGCGTGAGGTTATTGTCGAACGCCCACGCGAGGGTCGCGCCGATCACGGCCAGCGCGCCGAGTACGCCACCACCTCCATGCGACGCTGCATCGAGGCTGAGTGCCGCGCCACCGCTGGCCATCAGCGCGACCGCCGTCCATACCCGGCCACCGATCACCTCGCGCCGGATCACGACCGCCAGGATCACCGTGAACACTGCCTCGAGATTGAGGAGCAGCGATCCGGTCAGCGCGCCCGCACGATGCAGCCCGAAGATCAACAGCGATGGCGCGATCACAGAACCGAAAGCCGCGATCGCGAGGACCCGCGGCACATCCGCGCGGCCGAGCGTGAACGTGCGATCGCGCCGAAACACCCGCGAGCCATTCCCGACCAGCGCCGCGCCGGCATACAGCAGACACGCGGTCGCGAATACGCCCGCACCTCGGCCCGCCCACACGATCACGGGCGCCGACGCACCGAACATCAGGGCCGCGGCGATCG
>JANXOP010000225.1 GCA_025357755.1 Kofleriaceae bacterium
GCGGCGGTGGCGGTGGCGGCGGCGGCGGCGGTGGCCGCGGCGGAGGTGATCGTGGTGGCCGGCGTGGCTACTAGCGCACAGCTGCGCGGTCGCCCAGAGAAGATCTTCGTCTCGGTTGACGAGAGCACCGGTCGTTCCACCTTGTCGTTCCAGCCCGCCGATGTTGGTGGTCCGGTTCAACACGACGACGATCGTCAAGGCACGGCGGCCATGGCCGACGCTGCCACTCTCGTTGCGAAATACCCTGGTTGCACTGTCCACGGACCGCATTTTCATGCGGCTCGCCCGGCTGGTCGCACCAAGCTGCGCAAACGTCCGCCTCCGCCTGCAGGCTAGGGCCTGCTAAGCTAGGCGCGTGCTGCTCACGCGCGACGAGATGACCTTCGATTTCGGGGCCGAGAAGCTCGACCCGATCCGCGACAAGGCGCTCCTCGAATGGATGTTCAATCAGTTCCTGTACGGTGAAGTGACTGGCATCCAGGTCGGTCACTGGCTGTACGACGCCCCCGATCTCGAGGCGGCGAAGTTCCTCGCGCGGCAAGCGCTCGAGGAGATGCAGCATGTCGATAACTTCCTGCGCATCATGACGATGCTCGGGTGTGCCCCGAGGCCCGCGCATCCCGCGGTCCGCTTCCTCGCGACCGGCATGATGGGTGGCTCCTGGGCCGAGCACGTCGCGCTCGAGATGGCACAAGGCGAAGGCTTCGTGCTGCAGGCGTTCTACGCCGTGATCGATACGCTCGATCACAAGCCGTCGGTCGATATCCTGCGCCGCGCGGTGAGGCAGGAAGAGCGCCACGTCGAGTTTGGCGAGCAGCAGACCGCGAAGGTGATCGAAGCCAAGCCGTGGCTACGGCGGCGGCTGCTCGGGCTCTCGCTCGTCTCGATGTGGGGCGTGAAGCGGCTCGCGCGGTACATGGAGAAGCGGCTGACGAAAGAAGGCCAAGGCGCGAACCTCCTTCGCCACCTGCCCGCGTTCCTCGATCACGCGAACCACTGCGCGGAGCTGCGCTTGCGTCGGATCGGCGTGCTCGACCGGCCGCTCGGCGAGATGTCCGGTGGCAAGCGCGCCGCGCTCGTCGTCGAAGCGTACGGCGGCAAGTTGCTCGGTGGACTCGCCTCGATCGTCACGATCCCGCTGCGGCTGTTGCCTTGGTTCAAGAAGAAGCGCGTCACCGATTCCTACCTGACCGATCCGCACGTCGTCGGATATCAGCGCGTCTTGCCCGAGGGCGACGCGACGCCGCAGGAATAATCAGCCGTAGCGGATCTGGACGTTCTCGATCAACGTGCGCAGCGCGTGCTTCACGCCGTCGGTCGTCGCGTGCTTCACGATCGCGTAGCCCTCACCCTCGTAACCCGTCGCGCGCGCGTCGCCGATCTTCGGCGTCTTCATGTGGATCAGCGCATCACCGCACAGCTCGATCGCGGTCTCGAGGCCCTTCACCTCCACGACCCGCTTCGCGGTGCCCTGCCCCGGTGGCCCCCGAAAAAAGCACGCACCCGCAGCGCACGTACGCGGCTTCGGCGTGAACTCGTCGAACGCCACCAGCCGCGCCCAGTCCGCGAACATGTCCGTCTCGTGGGTCAGGCCCATCATCGGCATGATGTGAACGCCCGGTGGTCGCACGCCGACCTCGTTGACCAGGTGCGTGCCGTCTTCGCGCAGGAACCACTCCATGTGGGTGAGCGCCGTGCCGGCGGCCGTGTGTGCTTGATCGCCGAACAGAGCCGCGAGGGCCGCGCCATTCGTGACGTGAAAGTCTCCCCACGTCACGTCGTCGTCTTCGCGCGGCAACAGCACCGCGTACTGGATCCACGGCGTCTCGAGTACCTCGAGCGGCGATGGGAAGTAGCGCGTACCCGAGCGCCAGACCGGCTTGCCACGCACGGTCACGGTCTCGCACGTGTGCTCGCGTGCGCGCACGAATTCTTCGATCTGCAACGGCGCGCCAGCGGTCGGCGCGGGGATCGCCGCGAGCTCCTCCGCATTCGTCACGCGATAGGTCGCGCGCGTGCCGAGCCCCGCGCGCGGCTTGACGATCACCGGATAGCCCACGCGCCCGACGAACGCTTCGAGCTCGGCCCTTGTCGTCGCGAGCGCACTGCCCGCCACCGGGACGTTCGCAGCGCGCAGGACTTCTTTCATCCGGTCTTTGTCACGAAACCGGCGCGCGGTCTCGGTCGTCAAGCCCTCAATGCCGAGCGCGTCACGCGCCTCCGCCATCGGGACCTGGAGCTCTTCGAGAAATCCTGCCAACCGATCGACGCGACCGATCGAGCCCGCGATCGCGCGCAACGCTTCGATCAGCTGCGCGGAGTCCATACAATCCGCGACTCGATAGTGCGCCGCGATCCTGGGACGCATCGACGGTGGGATCGAGCTACTCGGATCGCAGCTGATCACGCTGAACGTGATGCCTTCGAGCTCCGTGAACGCCTTGACGTAGCGGTTGGTGTTACCGAGGAAGTGAGTCGCGATGAAGACGATGTGGGGCATGGGTTCAGGACGCGTAGAGTTGGATATCGGTGGCGGCATCGATCACCATGTCGCGCGTGACCTCCCAATCGGGGTGGCGCACGATGAGGTAGCCATCGGAGAGCAGCGTCGCTTTCCAGTCGCGGCGCGGGTTGCCCGGACGAAGCAGCGTGTCCTCGACGATGTACGGGCGGTAGCGGTCGTAGAACTGGGCGAGCCCGGTGATCGCGGTGATCCGGCCCTGCCCCTTGGCGCGCTTGAACACGATCCCGACGTTGTACAGACGCTCGCGCGACGCCTCGAACGCGTGCCAGCACACCGTCCGCGCCCACTCACGAAACAGGTCGATATTGCCCGTGTAGTTCATGAGATCGACGACGCACGCGCCGCCCGGCCGACACGCGATCTCGCCGAATACGACCTCGCCATCGGGCTTCAGGAACCACTCCATGTGGGTCATGCCATCTCCCATCTTGAGCGCGCGCAGGACCTGACGGCCGAGCTCGATGCCGCGCTGGATGTGCGGCTGGGTGAGGTCGCGCACCGAGAGCATGATCGGCGAGACCCACTCTTGCGAGCGCATCTCGAGCGCGTTCGGCAGGTACTGCGTGACGCTCTCGTAGACCGGCTCGCCGCCGACGCAGACGGTGTCGTAGGTGAACTCGGTGCCCTGGATGAACTCCTCGCAGCTCGCCTCGGCGATGTGGCGCAGCTGCGGCAGGAGCTCGGCGAGCGCGGCCGGCGAATCGATGCGATAGGTGTCGGCACTGCCGGCGCCGCTGATCGGCTTGATGATCGCGGGATAGCCGGTGATCTCGAGCGCGCGCTGGACATCCCCGAGCGATCGGGCGCGCGCCGATTTCGGCACGCGCACGCCTGCCGCGGCGACGCGCTCTTTCATCAGCTGCTTGTCGCGAAAGCCACGGACCGTATCGACCGACATGCCGGGCAGCCCGAACAGCTCGTTCATCCGCGCCGCGGTGAGCACGAGCGGCTCCCAGTTCGCGAGGACGTGATCGATCGTGCGACCGCGCAGCCAGTTCCGCACGCGCTTGATCAGGTCCTCCTCGTCGGTGAGTGAGGGCACCTCGAGATAGTCCGTCAGGTATTGCCAGAGCTCGGGATCCGGATGGCCATCGCCGACACCGAACACCTCGACGCCGACCTCCGCGAGCCCGCGGGTGAACTGCCGCATCTCGTTCGGGTAGCGCGGTGAGAGAAAGACGACGCGCATCAGGCGTACTCGATCTGGATGGACTCGATGATCGCGTTCATCGCCTGCTTCACGACCTCGGTGTCCGGATCGCGGACGATCACGTAGCCGTCGCCTTCATAGCTCTCGGACTTGAACGCGCCCACGGTCGGCAGCTTGGCTTCGACGACGAGGTGACCGACGCGCGCGTTCGCGGCGTCGACCCCATGCACGGCACGCACCCGCCCTCGCCCGCCGCCGCGCAAGAACGCGCAGCCGACCGCGTACTTGCGCTCGTACGGGCCATCGAACGCGCCATCGACGACGGCACGCGCCCAGGCGCGATACATGTCGGCGTCGTGCGCGAAGCTATTGAGCCGCACGATGTTCGCGCCCGGCGGCCGCGCCGCGATCTCGCCGATCGCGAGGCTGCCATCGTCGCGCCGGAACCACTCCATGTGGGTCATGCCGGTCTCG
>JANXOP010000216.1 GCA_025357755.1 Kofleriaceae bacterium
GCCGGGCCGCCGGATCGCCGGATCGGGCACTTCGCCGTCGAGGATCTGGCGCATCGCGATCGCGTTGCCGGCGGCAGAGTACAGCCGCGTGCGCGTCGTGACCTCGAACAACAACACCCCGAGGCTGAACACGTCGGCGCGCCGATCGAGCGGCTCGCCAAGGATCTGCTCGGGCGCCATGTACGGCGCCTTGCCTTTGATCGTGTTCGACACCGTGTGGTAGCTGCGCGAGCGCGCCTTCGCGACGCCGAAGTCCGCGATCTTGACGTCGCCGTGGATGCCGAGCAGCACGTTCGAGGGCGACACGTCGCGATGGACCAGGTGCAGTGGTTGGCCGTCGTCATCGGTCGCATCGTGAGCGGCATCGAGGCCGGTCGCGATCTCCGCGACGATCGAGATCGCGATATCGAAGCGCGGTGGGGCGCGGAGGTGGGAGAGCAGGGCGCCCAGATCGCAACCCTCGACGTGCTCGCACACGATGAACGCGCCGCCTTCGAACAGATCGAAGTCGATGATCTGGACGATGTTGCGGTGGTGGAGGCCGGCGGCGATCCGCGCCTCGTCCACGAACATCAGCGCGACACGTTCATCGGAGAGCAGCTCGGTGCGGATCAGCTTGATCACGACCGGCCGCTCGAATCCGTGCTCGCCCACGATGCGGCCGAGATAGACCTCACCCATGCCACCGCGCGCGATCAATCGATCCACGTGGTAGCGCCCGAGAACCGGCGGCGCCCGATGAGCAGTCACCCCGCGAGCATGCCACGAGGCGGCTGATCGATTTGCCAGTAGCTACTCGGGTGACCAGCGATCATCATTAAAAATCAACTGCTTGGGAGGCGTGCGCCATGGCACACCACGAGCACTATTCTTCCTCAACGAGGCCCCTGCTCAGCAGACTCCTCGGGGCGGTGAAACCCACCGCCTACCATTTCGCGAGGCCCCCGCTCCTGCGGGCTCCTCGAAGAGAGGCAGCCGATTCCCCCCGGCTGCCTCTCACCATTTTCGGAGTACAACAGCTCGTGCTGTTTTGCGAGCTAGCCGCCACGAGTGCGGCGGTGGCGGAGACCAGCGGCCGGCTCAAGAAGATCGAGCTGCTCGCCACCTGCCTGCGCCAGATGTCGCGCGACGAGCGCGCGATCGGGGCGCGGTACCTCGCGGGCCAGGTGCCCCAGAAGACCGGCATCGGCTACGCGATGATCTCCGAGCTTCGCGGAGCGGCGGCGAACGCCCCTTATCTCTCGCTGACCGAGGTCGATCGCAGACTGACCGAGATTGCCGCGCTCGCGGGCGTCGGATCGGCGACCGCGAAGCGCGAGCACCTGGGTGCGTTGTTCGCGCTCGCCACCAGTCCCGAGCAGCTCTTGCTCTCGCATCTGATCGTGGGCGAGGTCCGCCAGGGTGCGAACGATGGCGTGGTGATCGAGGCGATCGCGCGGGCGGGCGAGCTCAATGCGGAGGTCGTGCGCCGCGCGTACATGTTGTCGAGTGACCTCGGCGAAGTCGCGGCGGTCGCGCTCGAAGGTGGTGCCGCCGAGCTCGGCCGCTACGGGCTCACGCTGTTCCGGCCGATCTTGCCGATGCTCGCGCAGACCGCCGATGACGCTTCGGGCGCGCTCGCCACGCTCGGCGGCGAGATGTCGCTCGAGCTCAAGCTCGATGGCTTTCGCGTCCAGATCCACAAGGACGGCGACGACGTGCGCGCGTACTCGCGTGGCCTCAACGATGTCTCGCACTTCGCGCCCGAGCTGATCGACGCAGTTCGCGCGATGCCGTACCGCCGCCTGGTGTTCGATGGCGAGGCGATCGTGTACGGCGCGAACCAGGCGCCGCTGCCGTTCCAGGACACGATGAAACGGTTCGGCCGGAAGGGCCTCGAGCTACGCGAGAAGGTGCCGCTCTCGCTCGCGCTCTTCGACGTGTTGCTCGTCGACGACGACGTGCTCTTGAATGCACCCGCCGCGGAGCGCTTCGCGATGCTCGCGAAGGTCGGTGGCACGCACGCGGTCCCGCGTATCATCACCAACGATGATGCGGCCGCGCGCGCGTTCTACGAGGCCGCGATCGCGAAGGGGCATGAAGGCGTGATGGCCAAGTCCCTCGACGCGCCGTACTACGCGGGCAGTCGTGGGGTCGGTTGGCTCAAGATCAAGCGCGTCCATCACCTCGATCTCGTCGTGCTCGCGGCGGAGTGGGGGAGTGGTCGGCGCAAGGGCTGGCTCTCGAACATCCATCTCGGTGCGCGCGACGGTGACGATTGGGTGATGCTCGGCAAGACGTTCAAGGGCATGACCGATGCGATGCTCGCGTGGCAGACCGCGGCGTTCCTCGCGCGCGAAGTCGATCGCGACGGGCCCATCGTCTACATCAAGCCCGAGATCGTCGCCGAGGTCGCGTTCAACGATGTCCAGCGTTCGCCGCGCTATCCCGGTGGTCTGGCGCTGCGGCTCGCGCGCGTCACGAGGTATCGCGAGGACAAGACCGCAGCCGAGGCGAACACGATCGATGACGTGCGCGCGATCGCGATCGCCGCGGGCGTCATCTAAACAGATGCATACGGAGACGGTTCGTACAGCGGTTGCTGCTCGAGCCACACCGACCCGCCGCTGCGCAATGCTCAAGGCTCCGGAATTGGAACCGTGATCGGCGCGAGCAGCTCTGCAAACGCGCGCCACCGCTCGCGAGCAGGCTCCGACGTCGCTTCGGACACCAGCTCGGAGAGCTGCACGTAGAACAGCTCACCGACCTCGCGCGTGACCGGCGGCTTGACCACTTCTGCGATCTTCGCGCGCCCGCCAGCTGCGTCACCGTTTGTTTGGTATCGCCTTTGTACTTCGCGAGGTCGGAGACTGCTTGGAGGATGTCGGGATCCTTCTCGCCGAGCGCGAGACGCTTGCACGCGGCGTCGATCGGATTCGAATGATCTCTCCAGTACGATTCGATGGCCGGACAAAGAGATCAAATGCGGGAGAACGTTCATTCCCTTCTCCCGTCCTCGCGTAACCAACTAATCTAGATATCCGAGGCCGCGTCGCGGATCTTGCCGAGTAGTGCGTCCTTCTCCTCGGATGCGATGAACGCACCGCGCACGCCATTCTCGGCCACGGTGACGAGCTCCTCCGCCGTCAGGTTCAACGCCTCGGCGGTCTGGAGATAGTTCTCGGTGATGTAACCGCCGAAGTACGCGGGGTCGTCGCTGTTGATCGTCACCGCGAGCCCCGCGCGGAGCAGCTTCGCGAAGTTGTGCGTCGAGAGGTCCGGCGTCACGCGCAGCGCCTTGTTCGAGAGCGGACACACGGTGAGCGGCACCTGTGAGAGTGCGAGCTCGTTGACGAGCTCCGGATCTTCGTCGCAGCGCACGCCGTGATCGATGCGCTCGGCACCGAGCAGCGTGAGCGCTTCGCGGATGTACGCGGCGGGACCTTCTTCACCGGCGTGCGCGACGATGTGGAGCTTCGCCGCGCGCGCTTTCTCGAACACGCGGACGAACTTGCTCGGCGGATTGTGCTGCTCGCCCGAGTCGAGACCCACGCCGATGAACTTGTCGCGATAGGGCAGGGCCGCCTCGAGCGTGGCGAGCGCATCGGCCTCGGGAAGGTGGCGCAGGAAGCACAGGATCAGCGCCGAGGTGATGCCGTACTTGGTGCGCGCCTCGGCCATCGCATCGTGGAGCCCATCGAGGATCGTGGCCATCGCGACGCCGCGGACCGTGTGGGTCTGCGGATCGAAGAACAGCTCGGCATGCACGAGGTTGTCGGCAGCAGCGCGCTCGAAGTAGGCGGCGGCCAGAGCGCGGAAGTCTTCGCGATCGCGGAGCACGTCACAGCCCGCGTAGTAGAGGTCGAGGAACGACTGGAGGTCGTCGAACTTGTAGGCCGCGCGGACCTCCTCGACGGAGGCGTACGGGAGTGCGACGCCGTGCTTGTGCGCGAGCGCGAACATCAATTCGGGCTCGAGCGTGCCCTCGATATGAAGGTGCAGCTCCACCTTGGGCAGGCGGCGAATCAGGGCGGCTCGCGCGGGGTCCAACGTCGACATGGTGGGGAACATACCCGCCCGACCTCGCTTGCAGGGGCCGGGTGGGGCGGCTACCGTCCCGCACCCGTATGACCGACGACACTGCTGCCGCTCCCGCCCTCGACTTCGATCCGGTGCCCACCCTTGCATCCGGGCTGTCTCTGCCGGCCTCGGGTGTGGCCGCCGTGCTCGCGCTCCTGGACCAGGGCAACACCGTGCCGTTCATCGCGCGCTACCGCAAGGAGCGGACCGGAGGGCTCGACGAGGTCCAGATCCGCGCGATCGAAGAGCGCCGGTCGTATCTGGTCGAGCTCGAAGAGCGTCGCGCTGCGGTGCTCGCCTCGATCACGGAGCAGGGCAAGCTGACGCCCGAGCTCGAACAGCAGCTCCTCGCCGCGACCGTGAAGTCCGAGCTCGAGGACCTCTACGCGCCGTACCGGCCGCGCCGCAAGACGCGCGCCTCGGTCGCGCGCGAGCGGGGACTGCAGCCGCTCGCCAACAAGATCCTCGCGCAGGGCGAGACGGGTGATCCGGTGTCCGAAGCTGCGGCGTTCACCGGCGAGCACGTCGCGACGGCCGAGGATGCGCTCGCGGGTGCGCGCGACATCGTCGCCGAGCAACTCGCCGATACCGCCGAGATCCGCGCGTTCGTGCGCAGCGAGATGGCGGAGCACGGCGAGCTCGTCGCCGAGGTGATGCCCGGCAAGGATGCCGAGCCGACCAAGTTCGAGCAGTACTACAAGCACCGCGAGCAGGTCCGGCAGATTCCGTCGCATCGCTATCTCGCGATTCGTCGCGGTGAGGCCGAGGGCGTGCTCCGCGCGCACGTCGCGATCGATGCCGCGAAGATCGAAGCCGGCATGCTGCACCGGGCCAAGGCCGTCGATGCCTCGCCGTGGGCCACGCAGCTGAAGCTGGCCGCCGCGGATGGCTTCAAGCGCTTGCTGTCGCCGTCGGTCGAGAACGATATCCGCAGCGAGCTCAAGTCGCGCAGCGATGTCGCGGCCGTCGAGATCTTTGCGGGCAATTTGCGCAACCTGATGCTCGCCGCGCCGCTCGGTGGCGCGCCGGTGATCGGTGTCGATCCGGGCCTGCGCACTGGCTGCAAGTGCGCCGCGATCGATGCGACCGGGAAGTTCCTCGGCACGATCACGATCTACCTCTCGCAAGGCGAGGCACAGCTCGCTCTCGCCAAGGAGCAGTTCGCCGCGTTCGTCAAGGAGCACCAGCCGCGCGCGATCGCGGTCGGGAACGGTACCGGTGGCCGCGAAGCCGAGAGCTTCGTCAAGCGGACCGTCGCCGATGCCGGGGTCACGGGCGTGCATGTGGTGTCGGTCAACGAGGCGGGTGCGAGCGTGTACTCCGCGTCGGATCTCGCGCGCGAAGAGTTCCCCGAGCTCGATCTCACGATTCGTGGCGCGATCTCGATCGCGCGGCGGTTGCAGGACCCACTCGCCGAGCTCGTCAAGATCGAGCCGAAGTCGATCGGCGTTGGCCAGTACCAGCACGATATCGTCGAGAGCCTCCTGACCAAGCGCCTCGGCGATGTCGTCGAAGATGCCGTCAACCACGTCGGCGTCGAGCTCAACACCGCGAGCGCGCAGCTGCTCGGCTACGTCGCTGGCATCGGCAAATCACTCGCGAAGAAGATCGTGTTGCATCGCGATGCACATGGCGCGTTCAGCTCGCGCGCTCAGCTCCAGGATGTCTCGGGCCTCGGGCCCAAGGCGTTCGAGCAAGCCGCGGGCTTCTTGCGGATTCGCGGTGGCGCGAACCCGCTCGATAGCTCGGCGGTGCACCCCGAGCGCTACGAGCTCGTCGAAAAGATGGCGGCGGATGTCACGACGCCGCTCGCGGAGCTCGTCGGCAACCAGGAGCTCGTCGACAAGATCGAGCTCGCGAAGTACGTCGCTGGCGACGTCGGCGAGCCGACGCTGCGCGATATCATCGGCGAGCTCCAAAAGCCCGGTCGCGATCCGCGCGCCGAGTTCAACCCGCCGAAGTTCCGTGACGATGTCACCAGCATGGAAGACCTCAAGGTCGGCATGGTGCTCGAGGGTCTCGTCACGAACGTCACCGCGTTCGGTGCGTTCGTCGACATCGGCGTCCACAACGACGGCCTCGTCCACGTCTCGCAGCTCGCCGAATCGTTCGTGAAGGATCCGGCCGAGGTCGTGAAGGTCGGCCAGAAGATCAAAGTCCGGGTGCTCGAGATCGACAATGCGCGCAAGCGCATCGCGCTCTCGGCGCGTCCGCCAAACCGGCAGCGCAACGACAACCAAGGTCCGCAACAGCACCAGGGCGATCGATCGCAGGGCCAGGGTCAGCAGCGCGGCAATCGCGGCGGTCGTGGTCGCGGTGGCGGTGGTGGCGGCGGTCAGCAGCCGCAGCAACAGCAACCCGCGCAACAACAGCCACCACACATGCAGTTCGGCCCCAACGGCGAGGGCGGTCAACAGCAGTCGCAGCCTGCGCACGATGGTGGCCAGAACGTCCGCGGCAACAACAACGGCGGCGGCAATCGTGCCCCTCGTCCGAACAACAGCAACAGCGGCAACCACGGTGGTCAGCCGCGCGGTCGTCAAGCCGGCACATGGAACAGCCACGACCAGGGTGGTGCTCCGCAGCAGAACGCCGACGGTGCGCCGAACAGCGGTGTGTCGAACAGCGATGCGCCGAACAGCGGTGCGCCGAACAGCGATGCGCCGAACAGCGGTGCGCCGAACAGCGGTGCGCCGAACAGCGGAGACCAGAGCGGCCAGAACCAGCACAACCGCGGCCCGCGCAACGATCAGAACCGTGGTCCGCGTAACGGCGGCGGCGGAAACTTCCGCGGCCCGAACAATCAGAGCGGCCCGAACAATCAGAACAACGGCGGCGGCGGAAACTTCCGTGGCCCGAACAATCAGAACAGCGGCTCGAACAATCAGAATAACGGCGGCGGCGGAAACTTCCGTGGCCCGAACAATCAGAATAACGGCGGCAGCGGAAACTTCCGCGGCCCGAACAATCAGAATAGCGGCGGCGGCGGCGGAAACTTCCGGGGCCCGCGTCGCGACGATCGCGGCCCGCGCAGTGACGGACCTCGCACCGACGCGCCGCGCACCGATCCACCACGCACCGATGCACCACGCGCGCCAGCACCGAACAATTCGAACACTCCGAACAATGACAACTGGGGCGTCTCAGGCTTCACGAACAATCCGTTCGCGAAAAAGTTAAAAGACCCGAAGTAGGTCGAAGTCGGCGCGCGGCAGGCAGAACGTCGGGCGCGCTGCTAAGCTCGACGAGTAATGCTCGAGACCGGCTCGCTGGTGGCGGGAAAGCTTCGGATCGAGCGCTTGCTCGGTCAGGGCGGCATGGGCACGGTCTATGTCGCGACCCACATCGGTCTCGATCAGCAGGTCGCGATCAAGGTGCTCGATCCTGCACTCGCGCAGAACGGCGAGATCGTGCAGCGCTTCGTGCGCGAGGCGCGTGCGAGCGCGAAGCTCAGGAGCGATCACGTCTGCCGCGTGATGGATGTCGGCGCGCTCGAAGATGGCGTGCCGTATATCGAGATGGAGATGCTGGTCGGCGAGGACCTCGGTCAATTGATCGAGCGCGCGCCGCTGGCGACCGAGACCGCCG
>JANXOP010000222.1 GCA_025357755.1 Kofleriaceae bacterium
GTGGTACGCTTTTCTCTGCTCCATGCTCACGCAGGTCGGGAAATACCAGATCCTCGATCGCCTCGCGGTCGGCGGAATGGCGGAGCTGTTCAAGGCGTCCCAGCAGGGTCAGCACGGGTTCGAGAAGCTCGTCGCGATCAAGAAGATCCTGCCGCACCTCGCGACCGATAAATCATTCGTCGAGATGTTCATCGACGAGGCGCGGATCACCGCACAACTCGATCATCGCCACATCGTCCAGGTGTTCGAGCTCGGGACGGATGCCGACACCCCGTACATCGCGATGCAGTACGTCGACGGTCTCGACGTGCTCGCGTTGCTCCGCGAGTGTGCGCGCGCGCAGATCAGGTTGCCCGCGGATCTCTGCGCGTTGATCGCGCGCGACGTGCTCGACGCGCTCGATTACGCGCACCAGGCGACCGATCAACGCGGCAAGCCGCTCGGCATCGTCCATCGCGATATCTCGCCGGGCAACGTACTGCTGTCGTGGCGCGGTGACGTCAAGCTCACCGATTTCGGCATCGCGCGCGCGGCCGAGCGCCGCCACAAGACCGAGGCCGGCACGCTCAAGGGCAAGTACGGCTACATGTCGCCCGAGCAGGTCTCGAGTGGCGATGTCGATCCGCGCAGCGATCTGTTCTCGGTCGGCATCTTGCTCGCCGAGATGGTCATGGCGCGCCGGTTGTTCACCTCGACGAACGACCTCGACATCTTGCTGATGGTCCGCGATGCGCGGCTCGATCGCCTCCACAAGTACGCCTCGGAGTTCCCGGTGGAGCTCCGCTCGCTCACGATGCGCGCGCTCCAGCGCCGGCCCGAAGATCGCTGGCAGAACGCGGCCCAGTTCCGCGACGCGATCGACGAGTGGCTGGCTCGCACCACGCGCGTCAACTCGCGCGACCTCGCCTCGTTGATCGGCAGCGTGATCAACGCGCCGACCGCGGATCTGCATGGCGACGGCGCGGTGCTCGAACCGGCCGCCGACGACGTCGGGCTCTCGGGCCCGATGACCCGCATGAGCATCGCCAGGGCCGAGGCCGAGGCGAAGGTCGCGCGCGCCGAGTTCATCGCCGGGGAAGGTATCCCCGACGGCATCACCTTGAACGAAGGCTCGAGCGGCACGATCAGCGTCACCGAAGACGACGTGATGCCCGAGCGCGCCGATGACTCGGGGCCGCGCGAGGTCGGCGAGTTCCGGGAGATGCCGGTGCTGCGGTTGGTCTATCGCCTCGCGAAGACCAAGGCGACCGGCATGCTCTCGCTCGAGGGTCGCGCGGGGGTACTCAAAGAGGCGTACATCACCGACGGCCAGCCGCAGTTCGTGAACTCGAACCTCGAGTCCGAGCGGCTCGGGAACTTCTTGCTCGAGCAAAAGGCGCTCACGCCGCAAGCGCTACAGCGCGCGGTCTCGGTGATGCACCACTTCGGGGGGCGCCTCGCCGACACGCTCGTCGGCCTCGATCTGCTCGATCCGCTCGAGGCGTATCGCTTGCTCGCCAAGCAAGTCGCCGCGAAGTTGATGGAGGCATTCAGCTGGCAGAAGGGTCGCTACACGTGGTCGCCGCGCGCGCCGAATCCCTACAAGTCGCGCGCACTCCATCTCGATGCGTACCGCGTGATCGGTGCGGGTGCGGCGCTGATCGGCGAGCCGCTCGTCGACGAGTGGCTGACCGCGAACAGCAAGGCCTTCGTCATCCGCGAGCCCGTGCAAGAAGGTGAGCTCGCGCAGTTCGGGCTGGGTGAAGCGCTCCTGCGCGTGTACTCGCTCCTCGATGGCCGCTCGCGGCTGGGCGATCTCGCCGCGCGCGTGCGGTCACCGGAGGCGCGGCTCAACTTGCTGCGGTTGACCTACTTGCTAGTCCAGACCCAGCTCTCGCGCCTGACCTGACACGACCTGAAGCGAGCTGACGGGGCGCCTAAAAAGGCGACTGCTTCGCTGCGGCGGCGTGCTTCTCGAGGTCGCGGACCAGGCCATCGACCTGGCCGAGCCTCCCGCGGATCACGTTGCCGTGCTCCGCCGGATCGGTGCGCGTGTCGTACAGCTCGCGCCCGTTCGGCGTCTCGATCAACTTGTAGCGACCGTGCACGACCGAGGTCAGGCCACCCGGATTCGATCGGTCCTGGATCATCGCGGAGTACGCCACGCCGCCCTCGATGTTCTGCGTGCGCTTGCCGGTCGCGAGGTCCGCGAACGAGACGCCATCGAGGTGCGCGGTCGGCACCGCGAAGCCGGCGAGCTCCAACAGGCTCGGCGTGAGATCGGTGAGACTCACGGTCTCCGAGATCCGCTGCGGCTTGATGCCGGGGCCTGCGATCACGAGCGGCACGTGGGTCTGCGAGTTGTAGAGGTCGGTCGAGTGAAAGATCTGACCGTGATCGCCGAGCCCCTCCCCGTGATCGGCGCTGACGATCACGATCGGCGCGCGATCCGGGGCGCGCTCGGCGAACGCGCCGAGCACCTCGGCGACCATCGCATCGGCTTGCGAGAGCGTCTTGTCGTAGACCGCGCGTCGCGCCTCGGGGTTGATCGGATCCCCGCTCGCGACCGCCCAGTTGTGCGGCTCGAGGATGTGCATCCACAGGAACAGTGGCTTGTGGTTCGGCTGCTTCTCGCGCGCATCGAGCCACGCACGCGCGCGCCGCGCGAGCGCGAGGCCGTTCGATTCCATCTCGAGGTGCTCGAGGCCGCGCGCGAGGCCGGTGTGCATCGCCGCGCCGTAGAAGCCCTCGCAGCACATGAAGCCGGCGGTCTCGTAGCCGCCGGCGAGCAAGCGCTCGGCGACCAGGACGTGGCGCGGGTCGACGCGCAAGGCCCAGCCGACGACCCGGCCACGGATCCGATCCGGTGCGAGGCCGATGATCATCGAGGGGATCGATCGGCGCGTCACGTTGCTCGGCGAGAACGCCCACTCGAACACCGTGCCGCGCTTGCCGAGCTCCTTGAGCACCGGCATCTCGGCGGTGCCGGCATACGGTGGGGTGTGATCGGCGCGGACCGTATCGATCGTGACGAGGATGATGTCGGGGTGCTCGGCGCCGGGCACGGCGGTCGGTTGAAACTCCGCGAGCGAGACATGGGATCTGATCGCATCGAGATCGAACAGCGTATCGATCGCGAGCCCCGCGATCGGTCGCTCGCCCCAGATCGAGAGCGTGAGCGAAGGCGCGGTCTGCAGGGCGAGGACCGCACATCCGAGCGCTCCGACCGCGAGCACGCCGACGACCGGCCCGACGAACCACCGGATCCCGGGCCACGCCTTCCAGGCGACGTGCCCGAACAACAGCGCGAGCAATGCGACCGCCGGAACCTCGAGCAGTGAGAGATCGAGTGGACCTAGGTGCGGTTTGATCGCGAAGTGCCACACGAGCCAACCGAGCACGGCGAGCTTCACGAGCACCGCGAGCACGAGCTTGCCGGGCGTGACGAACGAGGCGTGGCCACGCGCGCGCCACCGCCGATCGAGCGACCGCGCGATCGCGGTGAGCCCGCGCGCGAGCGGCCGCGCGATGATCACCGCCGAGACGAGCCCGAACACTCCGATCACCGGCTCCGCGAGCGAGATGACCATCGGCTTGAACGCGGTCCAGCGGAACAGCAGCCACGTCCCCTCGAACAGGATCCAGCCGAGGCCGATCGCGGTCAGCACGAACGCGCCGAGCCAGCCCGCAAACCGCGGCGAGCCTCCGCCTTCTTCGACGAGGTCGAGCTCCTTCGGTGCCCACGCCGCGAGCATCCCGCGCAAGATGGCCGACAGCGCGAACAAGCCGGGCAGGGACAACAGGCCGAAGAACCCCGCCGTCACGACGAAGCCGAACGGCTCGGGTTCGGTCTTGGCCTCGAGCGCGCCGGCGACGACCGTCGCGAACGCTGCCGCGGCGGCGCTCGGCGCGAGCCAGCGGGCACACGCGCGCACGCTGCTCCCGAGACGTTCGCGTTTGGCTCTGGGCTCGACCGACAGGCGCAAATTCTACCTCGGGCGTCGCGATTTCCGGAGTCGCTGCGGGTGCGACGAATAGCGTCAGAAATTTTGCCCGAACCGAGCGCGCCTCGTAGCGTTGGGGGATGCCTGTGGTGCGGCCCTGGTACGTCATTCCCGCGCTCGGGCTCGCGAGCATCGGGGTGGGGCTCGCCGCGACCCACGATCCATGGCTCGCCGGGGCCCTCGGCCTGTGCGGAGCCGCGCTCGCCGCCGCGATCCGCGCGTTCCTCGGGCCCTCGGGTGTCGCCGCGATCGCCGCGGCCGGCGGCTCCGCCCTCGGCGTGCTCGGCTCGCTCGTGCTCGCCCCGCACGAGCCAGTCCGCGCCGCGATCGCCGGCGCGGCAGGCTTGTTCGCGGTCAGCGAGTTGGTGCGGGCGAAGCAGCCCCACGAATCGCCGCTCCCCGCGGTTGGCGCGGCGCTGCTCGCGGGCGTGCTCGATCCGAGCTACGTCGCGCTCGTCGCGGTCGCCGCCGTCGCCTGGTATCGCGCGCCGCTGGCGCGAGCCCGCGCGGCGATCCTCGCGCCGGCCCTCGGGGTGCTCGCGACCGTGCTCGCGATCCTCGCGGCATTTTCGCACGCCCACTCGCTCGCGCATCTGTGGCACGTCTGGAACCTGGGGCTCGGGCACGGAGTTCCGAGTCATGCCGGATGGCTCCTCACGCTGATCCGCACGGGTGACCTCGTCGGGCCGCTGACCGCGTTCGCCGCGCTCGTCGGGCTCGTCCTGTGTCTCGCCCACGGCAGGCTCGCCGGTGCGGCGATCCTCGCGATCGTAGGCTCGACCACGATCGCGAGCCTCGCCGGTGGCTTCGTCGCGCCGGCGGTCCCGCTCGTCGCGGCCCTCGCGGCGGGCGTCGCGATCGGCCGGCTCGCGGCGCTCGTCAATGCTCCGATCGGTCAGCGCTTCGTCGTCGCCACCATCGGCTTCGTCCTGGTGGTCGTGCCGGCCTGGACCCTGATCGCGCCCGCGGTCTAACGAGACCGGGTATGCTGCCGCTCCCATGGAGGTGTTTCGCGGTCACATCCACGCGTCGGGCACCCGGCCCGCGGCGGTCGCGATCGGCAACTTCGACGGCGTCCATCTCGGTCATCGCGCGCTGATCGCACGGGCCAAGCAGCTCGCCGAAGCGCACGACGCGCGGACGGTCGTGCTCACCTTCGATCCGCATCCCGCGATGGTGTTCGCGCCGAGCACCGCGCCCAAGCAGCTGAGCTCGTTGTCGCGTCGGATCGAGCTGCTCGGTGAAGCGGGCGCCGATGTCGTCGTGGTCGAGCCGTTCACCCGCGAGCTCGCGAACTGCGCCCCGAGCGCGTTCATCGACGATGTCGTCCTGCACTCGCTGCGCGCCCACGCGGTGGTCGTCGGGTACGACTTCACGTACGGCGCGAATCGCGCGGGCTCGACCGATGCGCTGCGTGCGCAGGGCAATCGCGCGGGCGTCGAGGTCGATGTCGTGCCGGCGATCGAGCGCGATGGTGAAGTGGCGAGCTCGACCCGGATCCGCGGTCACCTCCGCGAAGGCAACCTCGGTGCGGCCGAGCGCTTGCTCGGTCGGCGCTGGGATATCGATGGCGTCGTCGTTCACGGTGCAGCACGCGGTCGCACGATCGGCGTGCCCACCGCGAACATCGCGCCGCACAGCGATCTGCCGGTCTGCGGCGGCATCTACGCGGTGACGCTGCGGGTCGATGGCAGAGAGCTGCCCGCCGTGGCGAGCCTCGGCACGAACCCGACGTTCGTCGAAGGCGGCGCCCAAACCCTCGAAGTGCACGTCCTCGACTGGGAAGGCGATCTCTACGACCGAGATCTGCGAACGACATTCGTCGCTCGACTGCGCGACGAGGCCAAGTACGACTCGGTCGACGCACTGATCGCGCAGATCCACGCCGATATCGCCGCGGCGCGTCGATTTTTCTAGGCGTGCACTGCAACGCGGGCCCGGCCAGGCGCATGCGATGTCAGGGCCTCGGGAACCTGCCGCGCAGTGGTCTCAGGACAGACGGCGGATGTCATCCACCCTGTATTGGTCGAGGTGCGACTCGCAGTGTCTAGTCCACTCGGGGAACCACATGCGCCTTCGCACGATCTTATTTGCCACCGCGTTGACCGCGGCCTTCGTCCAGACGGGTGGCGCGTTCGCCCCTCACAAAGGATCTTCGACCCAGGTGACCGCGGCCGGCGAGCGCCAGCCGCGGATCCATCGCACCGTCGGCTCGACGGCACCGACCGCGCTCGCGGCGAACCTCGGCAGCCTCGCGGGCTGGCAGCAGGTGTGGGATCGCGACACCGACGTGCCGCTGCGCATGTGGGGGCCTTCGATCGGCTATTTCGGTTCGACCGCGAGCCCCGACGTTGCCGAGAACGCGGCGCGCGCGTTCATCGCAGCGCACCTCGCCGTGCTCGCACCGGGCGCTTCGACCACCGATTTCGTGCTCGCCGCGAACCAGCTCGATCAAAACGGTCACATCCGGACGGTCAGCTTCTTCCAGTACTCGCAAGGCATCCGCGTCGAGGGGGGCAGCATCGCCGTCAACTTCGAGCGCGATCACCTCGTGATGGTGAGCTCGACCGCACTTCCGGACATCCATGTTCGGGTGCCGGCGACCACGCTCGCACCGGGCGCGATCGAGACTGCGGCGCAGGCGTTCTTGTCGAGCGAGAACATCCCGACCCACGTGCTCGGCCACGGCGAGCGCGTGATCGTGCCGATGGTGTACGAGCGCGGTAACCATCCGACTACCAGCATCGAGTATCGCGTCGCCGAGACCGTCTCGGTTGGCGCCGATCGCGAGGCCGGTCGCTGGGACGTGTGGATCGATGCGAACGATGCCGCGCCGATCGCGCGCCGATCGACGCTGATGTTCCTCTCGGGCACCGTCAACTTCGACGTGCCGGATCGCTACCCGGGCGCCACCCGCAGCCCGCAACCCGCGCCGAACCAGAACATGATGGTCAACGCCGCGAGCGTCGTCTCGGACGCGAACGGTCTGGTGTCTTGGGGCACGACCTCGCCGGGCGCCGTCGTGCCGGGCCTCGTCGGTCCGTACGTCGCGATCACCAACTCGGGCGCGGCGCTCGTCTCCGACACGCTCTCGCTCGCGGATGGCGGCGCCGTCACCTGGAGCCACGCGAGTGATGCGCCGACCGACGCGCAGCTCACGGCCTTCGTGTTCGCGAGCCAGGCGAAGAAGTTCGTCAAGACCAAGCTCAACCCGGGTCTCGCGTGGCTCAACGCTCAGCTCTCGGTCACGGTCAACGAGACTGGCCAAGGCACGTGCAATGCGTACTCGACCGGCGATGACATCCACTTCTTCCCGAAAGACTCGATGTGCGAGAACACGGGTCGGATCGCGGACGTCGTCTATCACGAGTTCGGCCACTCGATCCACGCGCAGTCGCTCATCCCCGGCGAGGGCGTCTTCGACGGTTCGTTGAGCGAGGGCCTCGCCGATACGATGGCGGTCTCGATCACCGGTGACCCGGGCATGGGGCGCGGGTTCTTCTTCACGAACGCCGCGCTCCGAGACGTCAATC
>JANXOP010000240.1 GCA_025357755.1 Kofleriaceae bacterium
TCAAGCTCGCACCGCCCAAGGCGATGGGCGGATCGGGCGAAGGCACGAACCCCGAGCAGTTGTTTGCGGCGGGCTATGCGGCGTGCTTCGGCGGCGCGTGCGGCCACGTCGCTCGCTCGCAGAAGCTGACCACCGGACCGATCTCGATCACCGCGAAGGTCGCCATCGGCCCGGCCGGTGCGGGCTTCGGACTCCAGGTCGAGCTGCTCGCGAGCATCCCCGAGCTGCCGCGCGATCAAGCGCAGAAGCTGATCGAGTCCGCGCACGAGGTCTGCCCGTACTCGAATGCGACGCGCGGCAACATCGTCGTCGATGTCAAACTGGCGTAATGGCTGACGACCTGCTCGCGCTCGATCGCCAGCTCTGCTTCGCGCTCTACGCGGCGCAGCGAGCGTTCACGCGGACCTATGCCGAGCTGCTCGAGCCGCTCGGACTCACGTATCCGCAATATCTCGTGTTCCTCGCCTTGTGGGAGCGCGATGGTCGCGCGGTGCATGATCTCGGTACGTGCCTGGCGCTCGATTCCGGCACGCTCACGCCGCTGTTGAAGCGGCTAGAGCACCGCGGCTTGGTGGAGCGCAGGCGCGACACGGCCGACGAGCGCGTCGTGAAGATTCATCTCACGGCAGCAGGTCGCGCGCTGCGCGCCAAGGCGAAGAAGATTCCGGTGCTGCTCGCGGCGAAGGCCGGGTTCACCGCCGCCAACGTTGGAGACCTCGAACGGCTGCGCGGCGAGCTCGCGGCCCTCGCCGCCCGACTCACGTCGTCGTGAGGAGCTCGGCGCGACGAAGTGAATGGCGCCGCCCTGGCCAGTTACGCGTTAGAATGCGCTCGTGACCGAGCTCGACCTCGTGCGTGACCAGCGCAGCGATGAAACCGTGGAGTTGTTAGCGAAGCGGATCGAGCCGACGATCGGGTTTGTCGTGTACGGCGTCGTGTTCCTCTTCGTGAGCACCTTCCCCGCGCTGTTCGGCGGCGTGATCGGTGCGCTCGCGATGCACGCGATCGGGTTTGCGAAGGAAGCCGTGATCACGCAAGTCGTGGCGCTCGTGTTGTCGATCCTGTGCTGGGTGATCGCGTGGATTCCGTATCTGCGATGGGCGCGACGCAAGCGCGGCGCGGCGCGGATGATCATTCGCGACGGCGTCCTGTGCGATGCCGTCGTCGCGACGAGCACGATCGATCGGAACGCGCAGCTCGCGGTGCGCGTCGCGATCAATCACGCGGGGAGCGCGGGGCTCGCGCACACCTGGGAGCGCGTGGTGTTCGCGCACGCCGGGTTCGAGTACGCAGGGGTCGCGCCGTTCGACACGCAGCCCGAGCCGGGCACCCCGACCAGCGTGCTGTTCTCGCCGACCGCGCCGTACGCCCTCGCCTTCGCACCGAGCGGCAAGGCGTTCGTGATCAAGGTCCACGCCGCTTGATCACGGGAGCGTTGCGATGACGCGCGGCGTTAGCAAAACGTTCATGGATTCGTATGCTGGACCGCTGTTTCTCGTCGCGCGTGTTGCGTGGCCGCAACGAATGACGAACGATCGTGCGGCCTAAAGGAGCTCCATGGCCAACATCACGCTTCGAGTAAATCGCAAGTCGCACACGATCGACTGCGCACCCAACACGCTTCTCGTCGAAGCGCTGCGCGAAACGTTAGAGCTGACCGGCACGCATGTCGGCTGCGATACCAGCCAGTGCGGGGCGTGCACCGTGCACGTCGATGGCATCTCGGTGAAGTCGTGCACGATGCTCGCGGTTGAAGCGGTCGGCACCGAGGTCACGACGATCGAAGGTCTGGCGACCGGCGATCAATTGCATCCGATGCAGGCCGCGTTTCAGGAGCATCACGGCCTGCAGTGCGGATTCTGCACGCCCGGCATGGTGATGAGCGGCTGCGATCTCGCGAAGCGCAATCCCGATCCAAGCGAGGCCGATGTGCGGCACTGGCTCGAGGGCAACATCTGCCGCTGCACCGGCTACCACAACATCGTCAAGTCGATCCGCGCCGGCGCGGCCGGCATGAAGGGAGCGAAGTAATGAGCGGTCCGCAGGGCATCGGCGCTTCCGTCAAGCGCAAGGAAGACCGCCGCTTTCTCCTCGGCAAAGGCCAATACACCGACGACATCACGCTCAAGGATCAGAGCTACGCGATGTTCGTGCGCTCGCCGCACGCCCACGCGAAGGTCAAGAAGATCAACAGCGATGCCGCGAAGGCCTCGCCCGGCGTGATCGCGATCCTCACGGGTGACGATGTCGCGGCCGCGCAGCTCGGCGGCATCCCGTGTGGCTGGCTCGTGAAGAACAAGGATGGCTCGAACATGATCGAGCCGCCGCACCCCGCTCTCGTGCAAGGGGTCGCGCGCCACGTCGGTGATCCGGTCGTGATGATCGTCGCCGAGACCCGTGCGCAGGCGCGTGCCGCGGTCGCGCTGCTCGATATCGATTACGACGTCCTGCCGGCCACTGGTCGGCTCGCCGATGCGATCGCCCCCGATGCGCCGCTGGTGTGGCCCGAGGCCAAGAGCAACCTTTGCTACGACTGGCACATCGGAGATCCCGCGCTGACCGATGCCGCGTTCGCGAAGGCGGCGCACGTCGTCGAGCTCGAGCTCACGAACAATCGCGTCGCCCCGAATGCGATGGAGCCTCGCGCCGCGAATGGCCTCTACGACGCCGGCAACGACCACTACACGCTCTACACCACGTCGCAGAACCCGCACCTGATCCGCTTGCTGATGGCCGCGTTCACGTTGCACGTGCCCGAGCACAAGCTGCGGATCGTGGCGCCGGATGTCGGCGGCGGCTTCGGCTCGAAGATCTATCACTACGCCGAGGAGCTCCTCGTGGTGTGGGCGAGCAAGATCGTCGGCCGTCCCGTGAAGTGGACCTCGGATCGCAGCGAGGCGTTCATCAGCGATGCGCACGGCCGTGACCACATCTCGAAGGCGCAGCTCGCCCTCGATGCGGATCACAAGTTCATCGGCCTGCGCGTTCACACGTACGCGAACATGGGCGCATACCTCTCGACGTTCGCGCCGGCGATCGCGACCTACCTCTACGCGACCCTGCTGAGCGGCGTGTACGCGTTCCCCGCGATCTACGCCGAGGTCAAGGCGGTGTTCACGAACACCGTCGCGGTCGATGCCTATCGCGGCGCGGGCCGCCCCGAAGCCGCGTACTTGCTCGAGCGGTTGGTCAGCCACGCCGCGCGAATCCTCGAGGTCGATCCGATCGATCTGCGCCGCAAGAACATGATCAAGAAGGATCAGTTCCCGTTCCAGACCCAGGTCGCGCTCCAGTACGACACGGGTGACTACGAAGCGACGCTCGACATGGCGATGAAGGCGATCGACTACGCGGGCTTCCCCGCGCGCAAGGCAGCGAGTGCCGCGAAGGGCAAGCTGCGCGGCCTCGGGGTCTCGACGTATGTCGAAGCATGCGGTCTCGCACCGTCGGCGCTCGCCGGTCAGCTCGGCGCGCGCGCAGGCCTCTACGAGGCGGCGACCGTGCGCGTTCACCCGACTGGCTCGGTCTCCGTGTTCACCGGCACGCACTCGCACGGCCAGGGTCACGAGACCGCCTTCGCACAGTTGATCAACGAGCGGCTCGGCATCGGCATCGAGAACATCGACGTGATCCATGGCGACACCGATCGCATCGCGTTCGGCATGGGCACGTACGGCTCGCGCTCGCTCTCGGTCGGCGGCTCCGCGATCTACAAGGCGGTCGACAAGATCGTCGACAAGGGTAAGAAGATCGCGGCGCACCTGCTCGAGGCGAACGTCGCCGATATCGAGTTCAAGGACGGCAACTTCCGCGTGGTCGGCACCGACAAGGTCAAGGCCTTCGGCGAGATCGCGTTCGCCGCCTACGTCCCGCACAACTACCCGCTCGATACGGTCGAGCCGGGTCTCGAGGAGAACGCGTTCTACGATCCGAAGAACTTCACGTTCCCGGGCGGTACGCACTTCGTCGAGGTCGAGATCGATCCGGAAACCGGAGCGGTCGAGGTGGTCGATGTCGCGATCGCCGATGACGTCGGTGTGATCGTGAATCCGATGATCGTCGACGGTCAGGCCCACGGCGGCCTCGCGCAGGGCATCGGTCAGGCGCTGCTCGAAGAGGCGGTCTACGACGCGGATGGTCAGCTCGTGAACGCGTCGTTCCTCAACTACGTGATGCCGCGCGCGGCGGACTTCCCGATGTTCAAGGTCGGTAACCACGTCACGCCATGCACGCACAACCCGCTCGGGGTGAAGGGCGTCGGCGAGACCGGCGCGATCGGTGTCCCACCGGCGGTGATCAACGCGGTGCTCGATGCACTCGCGCCCGTCGGCGTGACGGATATCTCGATGCCCGCGACCCCCGAGAAGGTGTGGCGCGCGATCCAAGCTGCGAAGAAGGGTGGCTGAAATGAAGGACTTCCAATTCCATCGTCCGTCGTCGGTCGCCGAGGCCGTCGCACTGTTGAAGGCCCATCCGGAAGCCAAGCTGCTCTCGGGTGGCCAGAGCCTCCTGCCCGTGCTCAAGCTCGAGCTCGCCGAGCCGAGCGATCTGATCTCGCTCGCGGGCTGCAAAGAGATGCGCGAGATCCGGATCGACGGTGATCGCGTGATCATTGGCGCGCTCGTCACGCATGCGGAGGTCAACGAGAGCGTCGAGGTGAAGAAGCTCATCCCGGCGCTC
>JANXOP010000244.1 GCA_025357755.1 Kofleriaceae bacterium
GTCCAGTGCGACAGCCACTGCAGGAACTCCGGCGGCGCGACGTGCGGGTCGTAGAACCGCCAGCCATCGGTCAGGTTCGCATCGACCGAATCGAACATGTGCTCGAACACGAAGCACAGGTCGCGCACCATGTTGCGGCCGACCGCATCGCTACGGCGGTAGATCGCGGGCAAGTGCTCGAGGTAGCCGCGCCGCGCGACCCAGATCGTGACTTCGGTGGTCTCGTAGACCATCTGTCCGCGCGCCGGACGTTGATCGAGCACGGTGTCGCGGTCCTCGTAGCTCTCGCGATAGAGCACGACGATCTTCGTGAGTCCCCCATCCTCGAGCAGGATACGCGCCTTCTCGAGCGTCTTACCCGAGACATCGGGGACGCGCACGACACGGCGGTTGAGGGCCTCAGTGACCATGAGCAACCATCGGGACCATCAGGACCATCGAGCTCATCGGTGACCCATTACTTGATGTCATCGCGGACCTTCTCCGCGAGATGAACGTGGACGAGGAACGGCAACTCGTCATCCTCGATGCGGACGTGCTCCACCCCGACGTTACGGACCTCGTCCCGGATCTCGATCGAGTCGACACCCTCGACGCCCGGGACTTCTTCCACGAGGTGAATGATCTCGGATTTTAGCACCGGCCGACCGAATTCCCAGCCCTTGCCATCGCGCCCACCGTTGAGCGCGTGAAGGAACTTGCGGAGTTTTTGCTCGATGTCGCGACGCAGGCGATCCGAAGTCCCGACCGAGCGACGGATCAGCACGACCCGAAGCGAGAGGTCCTTGTACCGCGGGCGCACGACGTTGAGCACCGTGCCGACGAGCTTGCGCTCCTCGAGGTAGCGCTTGACGTAGCGCATGACCTCGTTCGAAGGCACCAGCCGGCGGGTCAGCTCGTCGCCACGAGTCTCCGCCTTCGGTAGAAGCGCGAGCGTGACATGCCCTCGGTTGCTCCGATCCGGGACACAGCGCGCACGCGCGAGCTGGGTCGAGGCACGCAGCGCGAGCATCTCGTAATCCTCGACGGTCACCGCACGATCACGGCTCTTGATCGTGTACGGCGCGCGATTCTTGGCGTCTTCGATCGATTCGCGATCACTGCCGCCGGTGGCCGGAATCGGATTGGTCACCGATTCGATGTACGCGAGGGCGCGGCCGAGCGAGGTCAGCGTGTTCGCGTTGACGTTGCCCGGTGCACCGCCGCCGATGCGATACGAGGCCGCGACGATCGAGTTCTTCGCTTCGGGCGGCACGAGACCGCGCCGACCGTCGCCGAACTGCAAGGTCCCGGTGATGTAGTCCAGCGTGTAGTGCCGACTGCGCGGGCTCGAAGCGAAGAAGCTATCGACGCGCTTCCAGCGCACCCACACCTCGTTGGACTGCGTGTTCTCCGGCTCCGCCTTGCGAACGAAGTCGGCACCGAGGTCGGTGGTCTCCTCGGCGCTGGGGACCTGGCGCTCGCGAACCTCGATCAGCTCGTCATCGAGCAGTGGGGCACGCAAGAACTTGAAGGACTGGAGCGGCGTGCCGTCGGAGCTGCCGAGGGTCTCACCGCGGATGGTCTCCTGATTGAAGCCATCGATCGCGTTCGTGACAAGCATCTTGAGGCGTGGCGGCTTCACGTAGCCGCCCTGCTCGAGGCGCGCTCGCAGCCACCAGCGATCCTCGGTGAACTTCGAGGAGCGCATCCAATCCTCGGGGGCGATGAAGAACGCGAAGCCCGAGCTGGTGAAGCCTTGGGTCTCGTCGTCGACGGAGAGCGGCTCCCAGTCGCGGCCGTCGAAGTACTCCCACACCACGCGCTGACCGCCCTCCCAGGACGAACGACGCGAGCTCTCGTACTTCTCGAGCTCGGCGGTCGCGACCTCGGCTTCGTCGGTCGGCAACGAGCCGAGCCCGAGCTCTTCTTCGAGCTGGAAGAACACGCCGAGCGGATCGTTCGGCGGCTTCGCGGTGAATCCGAGATAGATCGATGGCGATTCCTCGGGCTTCGCCGAGAACGGCTGGAAGATCGTGAACTCCGTGCGCGCGACGTCCGTGCAGTCCGTAAACTGGAAATCGTTGAACGCCAGCACGTGGCGCACGTCGCGATAATCCTCGCGATAGCGAAAGGTCATCATGCGAAGCGCGGGCGGCTTGAGTGGACGATCGTCCTTGAACAGCCACTTCTCGTTCTCGAGGGTGTACTGGCCTTGCTCGCCGAAATCGCCCTTCTCGATGCGGACGCGGATCCACTTCTTCGCGACGCCGTTGATCTCGAGCGTCTCCATGTCCTTCGGGCGGCGAAAGCTCACCGAGCCCGATTGCGACATCGCCTTGGTGTCGTCGTGGAAGCCGAACTCGTCGCCAGCGCCCGGCAACACGCCGCGCACCGCGGTGCGGCCGAGGTGGCGCCAGCGCTTGTTGTCCCAGTACTCCCATGCGAGCACGAGCTGCTCGCTCGGGTTCGGGCGCGGGATGATCGTCGAATCGGCGAGCAGCATCTCGACGGAGATGTACGCGTCGGGCGTCTGCATCAGCTCGTCGCATGCGAGGTACAGCACGCAATCGACCTTCGGCTCCTTGCCGAACGGATAGAGATTCTTCGATAGATCGAGCTGCAGGAACGCCGCGTTGTCGAGGTTCGCGTACGCCTGGGTCGGCAACAGGCCCTCACCCACGACTTCGACCTTCGTGCGGATCGTATCGATCTCGGTGTCCTCGGGCGACTGCGGAACCTCCGCGAGCCGGCCGCGCAACCACAGGCCTTCGATGTGGTTGACCGTGGTGAGCTCGAACCGGATCGGGCCCATGAACGCGACCTCGCCGCGATCGACATCGATCTGCGCCGGCTGGAGCTCTTTCCAGCGCGTGCCGTCCCAGTGCTCCCACTCGAGCAACCGTGCCATGTCGCGACCGCCGCGCTCCGGCGTGCCGAGGAAGACCTTGAGCAGCGCCGACTCTCCGGTGTTCGCGAACCGGGGATCACCTAGATAGATGTAGCGCTCGATGCGCTGCGCACCGTTGAAGATCTCGAACGCGTCAGCGACGGCGCCCGGCTCGGGATCGATGTAGCGGCTGTTCTCCGAGTAGGCCTCGTCGTAGTACGAGAAGCAGCGATCGGGCTTCGCGATCGAGACGATCACGTCGCGCGCGGTCTCGAACGTGACGGTGTGTTCTTCGGTCGCTTGCGGCGTCGAGACCTGCGTCCCTCGTGGCACGCGTTGCTTCACCGCGCCTTCGACGAGCGTGAACTTCATCAGCGCCTTCGCCGCACGAGGCGCGCGCAGCTTGATGCCGAGCAAGTTCAAGAACGCGACGTAGTTCTTGTCGGGGACCTGATTGAGCCGATAGATCAGGAGGTCCGTCATCCACGCCGCGAGCTCGATCAGCGTGATGCCCGGATCCGACGCGTTGTGATTCGTCCATTCCGGCGCGTAGCGCGGAATCATCGAGATGGCTTCCTCGACGATGTCGTTGAAAGACCGGTCGTCGAGCTTCGGCGGTGGGATCATGGGTTCGTACCGTTCGTGCCGGCATTGCCGTTGGGGCCAGCCATTGGCGGTTCATCTTCGTTCTTGAGATAGAACGGGAACACGAGGTTCCGCTTGTCATTCTTGCCAGCGATCACGTACTCGATGCGAACATCGAGACGATTCGGTTCGTCCTGATTCGGCGCCGCCCGACACACGACCTTCTGGATGCGAGGCTCGAACTTGTAGATCGCCTCCTCGCAGTAGATCTCCGCGCGTGCCGACGTCAGATCGTTGTTCGGCGCGAACATCAGATCGTGGATCTGGCAGCCGAAGTACGGCCGGTTGATCCGCTCACCCGGCGCCGTGCCGAGGATGATGAAGATCGATTGCCGCACGTTCTCTTCGAGCTGACTGCTCGAGACGCCTCCGTTGAGATTGACGGAGACGGGGAACCGCAGGCCCCTACCGAGAAAATCGCGATCGTTTGCCATCTAGATCAAAAGGCCGCGAAGCGGCCCTGGACGAACTTCTTGCACTTGCTGCACGAGATTCGAGTGGTGTTGTCGATCTCTTCCACGGTGAGTGGACGGTGGCTGCAGTACGGACACGACAGGTCGTCCGGTCGCCCTGCGACCACCATGTCGAGCACGTCTTGCCATGCGATCAGCGCTTCTTCGTCGTCCGACATTTTTTTCCGCGTATCTCACGCGCACTACGCGCGAGAACCCTTTCGTTTCGACCCCTTCGAACGCAGACCAAATCATAGGAAACACATGCCGATCCGATCAACGAATCGGCGGATCAAAACGCGGTCTTCTGCCCATCCGGGCAGCGTCCGAACGTCTGCCCCCGCGGGCTTGACTACTTCGAACCGTCGGGCTTCGGCGATGTAACGGTCACGTTCGCCGAAACGCTACCACCAGTGGATGGGGTAGCCGGGGCCACGCCCACCTCTTCGTCAACCACACCCTGGGCCCGCGCACGGGCGGCGGCCTGCGGATCCTCGTAGACGGCGACGCCACCTTGGACGTCACTCCGAGCCGTGTTGACCGACTCGGGCGTCCGTTCGTCGAGCTGGCCGGTCATCTCGGCCGACGCCTGCCCCTTGGCGGCAGCCGTCGGATCTTGGTAAGCGACCTGCGCCTGCCCCGCAGTCGACTGGGTCGTGTTGGAGAGGTTCACGCCCGCTTGCATCGTCTCGTTCCCACTGGCCGACGCGACCGTGTTGGCGTCGAGCGTCGGCGCGCTCGGCACGCTCGGTTGGCCGGGGATGTATCCGGATGCTTGGCCTTCGACCATGCCGGACGCCGAGAAGTCGGTGTTCGCTGTCCCCGGTGCACTCGGCTGTCCCGGCAGGCTGGGGGCGCCGTAGCTCGCCACACCACCCGCCTCGAAGTCGCTCGAGCTCGCGACCCCGCCGTTGCTCGCGGTACCGCCCACGGTCGCCGCCGGCGCCGTGAAATTCGAAGATGCGTCCGAGACCTCGACCCCACCCTGTGCGCCGCTGCCGAAGCCCGATCCGCCGGATCCGCCGTCCAGGTTCGACGCGCCGCCGACGGCTGCACCACCACCGAAGTTCGATGCGCCCGCTGCCGAAGCGCCACCGCCCAAGCCCGATGCGCCACTTGCTGCGCCGCCCGTGTCGACGTTCGAGACCCCGCCTGCGACGGCACCTCCGCCGAAGCTCGACGCGCCACCGGCTGCGCCGCCTGCGTCGACGCTCGAGACGCCGCCGACCGCGGCACCACCGCCAACGTTCGATGCGCCGCCGAGGTTGGACGCGCCACCGGCTGCGCCGCCTGCGCCGCCTGCATTGACGCTCGAGACACCGCCGGCACCACCGCCGAGGTTCGATACGCCACC
>JANXOP010000293.1 GCA_025357755.1 Kofleriaceae bacterium
CGACCGGTTACGGCGGCTACCTCGCGAGTGTCGGTGGCTGGCCGGTCGTCGCGATCGGGCTCGCGTCGATCGCCTCGGGCATCGCCTACACCGGTGGTCCGTGGCCGCTCGGCTATCACGGCCTGGGCGATCTGTTCGTGATGATCTTCTTCGGCTTCGTCGCGGTGTGTGGCACCGCATACGTCCAGCTCGCGACCGTGCCATGCCTCGCGGTGTGGGCGGCGATCCCGGTCGGTGCGCTCGCGACCGCGATCATCGTGGTGAACAATCTGCGCGACCGGCTCCAGGATGTGCGCGTCGGCAAGCGCACGCTCGCGGTCCGGCTCGGCCGTGGCGGAGCGCTCGCCGAGTACGCGATCCTCCTCGGTGCGAGCTACGCGGTCGCGATCGGACTCGCGGTCACCTCTCAGCACGGTTGGCTGCTCTTGCCGCTCGCATCGTTGCCGCTCGCGATCGTCCGGATGCGCGCCCTCGTGCGCGCCGTCACCGGCCCCGAGTTCAACGACTGTCTCGCGGCGACCGGCAAGCTCCTGCTCGCGTACGGCGTGCTGTTCGCGGTCGGACTCTGGCTGTGACCACGATCGTCGGCGTCGTGCACCGGACGGTGCGCTGGCCGATCGAACCCCGCGGCGCGGCGCGAGGTGCGTGGCACGAACGCACGGCGGTGATCGTCGGGGTGCGTGCCGACCGAGCGACTGGCCTCGGCGAAGCCGCGCCGCTCCCCGGGATGTCGATCGATCGGTTCACCGACGCCGAGGCGGCGTTTACCGATCTTGCCGCATGCGTGCCGATCGTAGTCGAGTCGACCGCACACGCGAGTGCGGTCGCAGATCGGATCACCGCCGCACCCGCGGCGCGCTTCGCGATCGAGACCGCCTTGCTCGTGGCCCTGGCCCAAGACGCGCGGACGAGCGTCGCCGGGCTGTGGGGCGCGACCAGCCGAGTCGAGCTTCGCAGCGCGGTCGTCGTCGTCGACGAGGTAGAGGCGGTGGAGGCCGTCGCGCGGGGCGCGCGCTGCCTCAAGATCAAGGCCGATCATCCCGATCGCGTGCTGCGGATCGCCGCGGCCGTGCCCGGCGTGCGGCTGCGGGTCGATGCAAACCGGTCGTGGCCGCGCGCGGACACCGAGCGCTGGCTCGGCCTGCTCGCGGCGCTGCCGATCGAGTATGTCGAGGAGCCGTGCATGGGTGCGAACGAGCTCCTCGCGCACCACCTGCCATGCAAGCTCGCGCTCGACGAGAGCTTGATCGGGCTCGATCCGAGCGAGCTCGCGCGCGCGCTCGTCTCGCCGAGCCTCGCGGCGCTGATCTTGAAACCGACGCTGCTCGGAGGTTTCGCCCGCTGCCACGAGCTCGCGATGCTCGCGCACGAGCACGGCGTCGCGCCGATCGTCACGCACACGCTCGAAGGGCCGATCGGCACCGCGGCCTGCGCCGAGCTCGCACGCTCGATCGACGCGGAGGTGCCGGTCGGGCTCGCCCCTCACCCGGCACTCGAGCACTTCTTCGATCACGTACAGGTATGAGCGAGCTCTCCATCACGGCGGCCGCGCGCGACGCCGGTGACCTCCCCGCGATCATCACGCGTGACAGGGCGTGGACGTTCGCGCAATGTGCCGAGCTCGCGCGTACGCCGGGACCGGTGCTCGTCGCGGTGCCCGAGGTCGCGACGATCCTCGGCGTGTACGGCGCCCTCGAAGCGGCGCAGCCCGTCGCGATGCTCCACGCGAAGTCTCCACCCGACGAACAAGCCCGACAGCGCGCATCGATCGCGAACGCGACGCTGCCCGCGGGCACCGCATTCGTGCTGTTCACCTCGGGCTCGACAGGCGCCTCCAAGGGCGTGGTGCTGTCGCGCACCGCGATCACCGCGGCGGCCCGCGCGAGTGAAGCGCGGCTCGGCTGGCGCGACGAGGACCGCTGGTTGCTACCGCTCCCGATGGCGCACGCCGGCGGGCTCTCGATCGTGGTGCGGTGCTTGATCGCGCGCAAGCCGCTGATCCTCGTCGAGTACGACACCGACCTCGCGGCGCTGATCCGCGACGCGCGCGCGACGATCGCCTCGTTCGTACCGGCACAGCTCGCGGGCCTCGTGACCGGTTCGCCTGGCGCGTTGCGCGCGATCATCCTCGGGGGCGCCGCGACGCCACCGAACCTGCTCGCGACCGCGCTCGCCGCACACTGGCCCGTGCTCGCTTCGTATGGACTGACCGAGACGTTCGGCCAGATCGCGACCGCGCGTACGCCCGGTGGTCCGCTCGCGTTGTTACCTGGCGTCGAGGTCGAGTGTGCGACCACGATCGCGATCCGCACGCCGCAGCTCGCGACCTGCTATCTCGACGGGACCGCGATCGCACCCGAGCTCGTCACCGCGGATCTCGGCGAGCTCGAGGCCAACGGGACCTTGCACGTCCTCGGTCGCCGCGATGACGTAATCATCAGCGGCGGCGAGAAGATCCAGCCGCTCGAGGTCGAAGCGATCCTCACCGCGACTCCAGGCATCGCGGCCGCATGTGCTTTCGGGGTCTCCGACGAGCGCTATGGTCAGGTCGTCGGTGCCGCGATCGTCACGACCGCCGCGTTCGATCGGGTCGCCGCCCTCGCCCACTGGCACGCGATGCTCGCGCCGCACGCTCGACCGCGATGGCTCGCCGAGGTGCCACAGTTGCCGTTGCTGCCCTCGGGCAAGCTCGACCGCCGCTCGATCGCGACGCTGCCCTTGCAGCCTGTCGCGTACTAAACAAGATCGCGCGGCTTGCGATCCACGCTTTGACGACCGATCACCGGAGGGTCATCGTCGCGCGATCGTGCCGCGATTCCGGCTCGATCGTGGCTCCGACCAAGGCCGGTCAGGCCATCCGCCCCGCATCGTCGCCCGCGACTCGAGCAGCTCGATGCCTCGAAGGCCCTCGCCGACTGGTTCGAGCGCGCCGTGCGAGCGTACATCGACGGCCGCAAGGTCACGGCCATGGCGGCCGAGGATGGGGTCACGTCGATGGGCTGGGCTCGTGTTCGCGGTCTCGGTTCGTCGTGTTTCGCGTGGCGTATTTGATCCGTTCGTCGGCGACGTGGTGCATCGGGCGCAGCACGACCGCGGCGCTCGATGTCCCACGGGGGGCCATTGATGTTCGTCGATCGCATGTGCTGCGCGGCATCACTCCGGACCGTCGCAGGACGTCTGCGTGCGAGCTCCCCCGCGATCATCATCGGCCGCAGTCCGACCACGGCGCTCGATGCGCCACGGGGGCCGTCGATGTTCGTCGAGCGCACGTGCGGCGCCGTGCGGCGCCGTGCGGCGCGGCGCGGCATCACTCGGACCGTCGGTCGACCGCAGCACGGCCTCGCAACAAGCGGCGGGTCATCGATGCGCGCGGCATTTGATACGTTCGCCGGCGACGCGGCGTGCAGGACGTTTGCGTGCGAGCTCCCTCGCGATCCTCATCGGCCGCAGTCCGACCACGGCGCTCGATGTCCCACGGGGGCCACTAACGTGCTTCGCTCGCATCTGCGGCGCGGCATCACTCGGACCGTCGATCGGCGATCGTTCGTGCGAGGTGCCAGGGCCACGTCCTCGTCTTGTAGATCGTTTCGTCGGCGACGCGCCGTACCCGATCGAAAGAGCGCCATCGAAGCAGCGACGTGGGCGCCCCCACGTGGGGGCGTTCTCGTGAACGCGATCGAGTGCAACGTTGTCCGGACCGCGGACAGTGTGTGACTCGGGAAGATCTCCGCTAGACGATTTCCCTCGCTGCATGCGCTTTGTCATGGACGTGATTTGTCGGGTCGCAACACGCGTCTCCATGACCTCGATCTCGTCGCTCACGAGACGCACTGGCTTCACGTCTCACAACGCCTTCGCCACGCAGCTCGAAACGAAGTCCTGCGCCATCGAATCGTCGTCGAGAACTCACGCCCTCGAGCCGAAAAAGCCAGTGCTACGGTGACCTCCTCAACGCAACGAGGAGTGGGTGATGATCGAAGTGGGTCAAGCGTCTGCGGAGTCGAATCACATCGACGGAGTCATCGCGAACCTGGCGCTGGGGCCGGAGGCCGTCGATCGAGAGTTGCGCCGGATCGCGAACGCGGAGCGCCG
>JANXOP010000325.1 GCA_025357755.1 Kofleriaceae bacterium
TGGCGGTACCTGCGCGCCGTTCTAACCTAAGCAGACCAAGAGCGCCGCGGGGTCTACTTCGGAGGCGGCGCACCACCAGGGGTGAAAATTTGTGCGGGGTGTCCGTCGACGTCCCTACCAGGACCTCGTGCAGCGCGTACCTCGACAATCTCGTGAGCGAAGAGATCGAGGTCGCAGGGACACGTGTTGCGACCCGACAAATCACGTCAACGACAAAACGCATGCAGCGAAGGAAATCGCCTGGTGGAGATCTTTCCGAGTCACACACTGTCCGCGACCCGGACACTATTGCTATCGATCGCGTTCACGAGAACGCCCCACGTGGGGCGCGACCACGTCGCTTTCTCGATGGCGCGCTTTCGATCTGGTACGGCGGGTCGCCGACAAAACGATCTACAAGACGAGTACCTGCCCCAAGCGCCTCGAACGAAGCATCGCCGCAAACATCGACGACCCGCCGCTTGTTGCGAGGCCGTGCTGCGGTCGAGCGACGGTCCGAGTGATGCCGCGCCGCGCACCACCTGCGATCGACGAACATCAACGGCCCCATGCGACATCGTGCGCCGCGCTCGGACTGCGGCCGATGATGATCGCTGGTGAGCTCGCACGCAGCCGTCCTGCATGTTGCGTCGCCGACAAACGTATCCAATGCCGCGCGCAAAACGCGACGAACCGAGACCGCGAACATCGACGAGCCGCCGGCTGCGAGGCCGAGCTGCGGTCGACCGACGGTCCGACTGATGCCGCGCGGACCGTGCGATCGACGAACATCGACGGCCCCCGTGGGACATCGAGCGCCGTGGTCGGACTGCGGCCGATGATGATCCTGTCTAGAGGCGGACGCGGCCGATCTGATTCGCCGCGTACTCCGAGAACCACAGATCACCCTCGGGCCCGAGCGTGATCCGGGCTGGCTCGCTCCCGACCGTCGGAATCGCGCGTTCGGTGATAGCGCCCGCGAGCGTGATCCGACCGATCGCATTGCCCACCTTCTCGGTGAACCAAAGGTCGAGGTCGGAGCCCACCGTGATGTCGAAGGGCTGCGCGCCTGCGGTCGGCAGCGCATGCTCGGTGATCACGCCATCGGGGGTGATCATGCCGATCGCATTGCCACCCGTGAACTCGGTGAACCACAGGTTGCCATCGGGCCCACCGATGATCTCGCGCAGGTCGGCGGCGGCCGTGGGTACCGTGTACTCGGTGATCGCGTGCGCCACGTCGCTCCCGATCGAAGCGATGTGGTTCGTGCCCTGCTCGGTGAACCACAAGGCATCGTGCGGGCCGAGCGCGATGCCGTACGCCTCGTTGTTGCCCGCGGCGAGAGGATACTCCGTGATCACGCCGGTCATCGAGATCGAGCCCGCCGCGTTGCCGTCGTCCTCGACGAACCACATCGTGAAATCGGGGCCTGCTGCGATGCCGGTCGGCACGCTAGCCGGGCGCGGCAAGGCGAGCTCGGTGACTGCACCGGCGAGCGTGATGTGACCTATCGTGTTCGCGGCCTTCTCGGTGAACCACAGCGAGCCGTCGGCGCCGCGGGCGATGTGATACGGAATCGCGCCTGGCGTCGGGACCGTGAATTCGGTGACCTCGCCCGCGGTCGTGATCCGACCGATCTTACCGACCTGCTCGGTGAACCACAGCGCACCATCGCCACCGAGTGCGATGCCGTAGGGACCGCTGTTCGCGGTTGGAATCGCGTACTCGATGATCGATGGATCGCCGTTCGAGCCACCACACGCGACGAGCAAAACCAGCGCAGCCCGATCCATCGCCGCAGTATAGGCTCAGCCCACGCGATTGGTCGCGATGTTCAGCACCAGCGCGATGATGCCGGTGTTGTAGACGAACGACAGGATCGCGTGCGCGAGCGCGGTGCGGCGGATTTCGCGATCGGAGATCTCGGAATCCGAAACCTGAAAGCACATCCCGATCGTGAACGCGAAGTACGCGAAGTCGAGATCGTCCGGATCGCTGGGCTCCTCGTCATCCTCGTGCGGAAACTCGATCCCACCCTCTTGCTCGAGGCCACCGCGATAGAACAAGTGCGCGTAACGCAGCGTGAACGCGGTGTGAGTTAGCAGCCACGACAGCGCAGCGCTCGCGATCACGAGGATCAACACGAGCATCGATTCGGAATCTCCGAGCTGCTTGGCCTGGCGCAGCACGAACGTCGCTGCGAACAGGGTGAACGTGCTCGCGACCATCACGATGATCCAGACCCACTTTCGCCCCGGATCTTCAGCAGCGGAGCGCGTCCGGGTCTGCTCGCTCGTCGCGCGAACGATGATCGAGGCGGCGAGCGCGAAGAGCGTAAAGCCGGCGAGGTCGCCCGTGATCAGCGCACGTGTGATCCAGGCGACACCGAACGTCGAGCTCACGCACCAGGCGATCGCACCGACGACAAGCGCGTAGACCAAGCGCGCACTCGATCGCCTCGGATCGAACAGATGAAATTCGGCCACGCACCATCTTTAGCCGATCGCGCATTCCGTTTAAGCTCGAGGGGCCATGATCGATCCCGACCGCACGAAGATGGAGGTGGTCTGTCGCGCGTAGCTGCCCTGATCGCCGCGGTCGCGGTGGTCGCGATCGCGTGGTGGTTTCACGCGCGGTCGACATCGCCGACATCCGCGGTGGTCGTCGGTTCGGCGGCGGTCGCCGTTGCCGATGGAGCCCCACGCGTCGCAACTCTTGGTGACGCGAGCCTTCGCGCCGTGCCACCGACCGCGCTTCGTCATGTCGCGGCCGACGAGCGCAAGCGCATCGCGGAGCAGCTAGCGACCTCGCGCGGGCAGCCCCGCCCCGCCGTACCGTCGCTCGGTAGTGCCGCAGAGCAAGCAGCGGTCGAGGAGGTCCGCGACCAGATCATGGCGCTCCAGCTCGACATGAAGGGCTACATCGAAACCTGCCAGCCCCTCGCTCCTGCGATCCATCAGTTCAAGACGGATCTCGTGCTCCTCAGCGATCCCGATATCGGCACGCTCGTCGATTCGAATACGCCGGTGCTGACCCAGGACGACCGTCCGGTCCCGCAGGCCTTCTCCGACTGCTTGCGTGGCGAGTTCCAGACGCTCGAGCTGCCGCCCTTGAAGACCGGAGATACGTATCGGGTCAGCTTCGAATTCGAGACCAGCGATCGCCCCCGCGACTGATGCGGGACCGCTGGGCTATTCGCCTGATTCGCGCTGCACCGGAATCTTCCGCGTACCGCGCGCCGGCACCTTGACCTCGCGCGCCTCGGCGTAGAACACCGTGATCGTGATGCAGTGATACGCGGCATCACTCGATTGCGTCACGATCACCTCGGTTGGCTTACACATCGGATGACTGGTCATCCAGGCGGTCACGTCCTCGCCGAGCACCGCTCGCTGCTGCGACATCGTCGCCGAGAACACCTTCACACCGTCGAACCTCGCGCTCTGCTTCAAAACGACATTCCCCTGTTTCATCACGCCCTCCTGGCACCACCAGTACGACCGTTCGCGTCCCGAGCCGAGGTAGCGCTCGGGATGTGGTGGGTTGCGAGCTCGATCGGTGGCAAGCGCAAGACTGTGAACGTCGCGACCCGACAGGTTTCAGACGTCAGTTATTTCAATCAGTTCGAAGCGCCACGCGGCTGGTCGAGATCTTGCTGACCGGGAACCATGATTCGATGCGTGGTAGCGGCGGTCCTGTTCACCGCGACGTTCGCGGCAGCGAATGACGGTCCCGATCGAGGGGTGACCGTTCGCGGTATCGGGGCCGTGGGTTTCGGTAAGGTCGGGATGGCGGACGGCCACTTCGGATCCGTGAGCCTCGCCGCCGGGCTGGAAGGTGTGTACTGGTTCGAGCCTGGTATCGGCGCCGGTTTGTATCTGAGCCACAGCGTCATCGCGCCGTTCAGCCCGAGCAGCATGGACGCGAATCTCGTGCACTGGGACGAGGAGCTCGTGCCGGAGCTGATCTTTCGCGGGCCCTTCCGGCGGTTCGAGCATGGTGCGGTGTCGCTGCAAAGCACGGTCGGCGCCGGCATCGCAGAAGTCCGGACCATGGATCTCAGCGCTATCCACGGTCACGAGGAGCACGTCACGGGCTCGGCGAAGGAAGTCGCGAAGACGGAAGCGCTGATCGCTACGGCAGCCGTTGCGGTCGCGGTCCGGTTGTCATGGTTCGAGATGTCGTTCGGGGTCCGCGGACAGGTCAATAGCGCCAGAGACTGGGCGATCGGACCGCACGTGACACTCGGCGCAACGTTCTGATCTCCCACGGATCGCGAACGCTTCTGGCCGGTCCGCCCGCACCCACTACGAGTCTACGCTGGATCGCAAGCAACGGGCTCGGGTTGGGATATCGTGTGTTCGATGGGTTGGGACTGCACCCTGCACGTGGTGGACGACACGCAACTCACGCGGTTCGCCGCGCGGTTCGTGCGTGGGCTCCACCGGGGCGGCGCCTTCGATCGCGAGTTCGATGGCGACGAGCTGATCACCAACGTCAAGCAGCTGATCGCCGACGATCCGGAGACGGGAGCGCGGGCCCTCGGCGAGCTCGCCTTGCTCTACGTCGCGACCGAGATGCCACACCTGTACTGTCGCGGCTTCGCGCTGTCGCTGTGGGATCCCGCCGTGCTGGGCGCGGAGCTGCCGACCCACCTGCTGACCGGCGTCGAGACCCGCTTGCTCGACGTCACCGCCGCGTATCCGCGGATCGCCGGGCGGATTCCCGCGCAGTTCGACGGCAACTACTGCGTCGGCCGGTACGTCGCGGCCAAGCACGTGCCTGCGCTACTCGCGTTCGTCGAGCCGGTGATCGCGAGACAGCTCGAGGCCCGCCCCTATCGTCCGCTGCTCGATATCTTGCGGGTCGCGGCCGCGAACAACCTCGCCTACTGGGAAGGCGCCGATATCGACGTCACGAATGCGCACGCCGAGTGGCTGCCGGCGCGGTCCTCGCCGGTGATCACGCATCCGAATCCGTTCACGAGCCCGACCGCGCGGCCGTGCGCGATCGAGGGCGCGCGCATGCTCGTCGCGGATCACGTCGCACTCCACGAGCTCGATCTCTCGATGTTTCCGCCGGGCACGATCACGCACGACGACATGCAGGTCAACGCGGCGGCGTTCACGCCGTGGGGCACCACGTTCGTGCGGATGGCCACCGACCGCACCGTGCGGCCGTTCAAGTTCGCCTACTTCGAGCTGCCCGAGCGCGCGCCGCTCGAGATCGATCCGCCCTTCGCGATCGGGCTCGCGCGCCCCGGCAAGAACTGCTTGTTGCTGTTTCCGCAACCGACGACGACCGAGCGCGCGAACCTGCGTCCCCAGATCATGTACGCCGATCATCGGCTCGTGCCGCTCGTCGTGCCAGACCCCCTCGAGACTCAGCGCGTCGAGTGCGATGCGATCCCGTTCGGAACCGGCGAGATGCTCGTCGTGTGGGATGCGGTCGCGTATCGCTGGGATGGCGAGAGTGCGCCCACGATGCTCGGCGAGACGCTCGATGCACCCGAGGATCTGTGCGCGGTCACGCTCTCGGATGGATCGATCGTCGGCGGCTTCGGCAGAAAGCTTCTGCGCGTCGATCGCGAGGGTCACTCGACGCCGGTCCTGCCGCTCGACAACGTGATCATGCTCGCGAAAGGGCCACACGACGCCGTGATCATCGGCGAGAGCGAAGGTGACGCCTTCAAGATCTGGTGGCCCGAGACGCGCGAGGTGACCGCTGTTCCGCTGGCGCTGCTCGGTCTCGAAGAGCGTCCGATGTTCGCGTACTACGACGCGCACGAAGACCTCCTCGTCGTCGCTCGCCCAGGCAGGTGGCACGCGATCGCGTGGAGCGAGCTCGTCGCTCTGCGCCGCGAAGTCAGCTAGTCGCGCGCTGGATCGCCGCGATGATCTCGGCCGGCTCTGGAAACCGACCGCCGGATTTCTCGGTCACCTTCACGCCGTCGACCCAGACCGTGAATTCACCCGAGCTCCCGACCTCGATCTGAGCCGCGAGGCCCAAGGTCTTCTGGATATGCGCGGCCGCCCGGGCCGCGTGAGGCTTGTAGCCTCAGGAGTTGCAGTAGCGAATCTTGATGTTCATCTCACCCAGTATACCATCGGCGCGTGTCCGTAGCCACGCGCGCTTCCTGGGCGACCGCGCTCGCCGACCGTGCGCGCACCCACTGGACACCCGAGCGCACGCGCGAGCTGACCGGAGGCAAGGAGCTCGAGATCCTGCCGGCCGAGGCGCCGCAGTTGCTGCGCGCGCTCGGAATCCTCGACGGCGATGCGACGATGCCACCCGCTCGCGTGCGCAAGTTCCTGCAGATCAACCACGTCGCGCGAGCGATGCGGCCCGCGATGGCCGAGCTCCGCACGCGCCACGACGTGGTCAAGCTGCTCGATGCCGGATGCGGTCGGTCGTACCTCACGCTGCTGCTCGCATGGGTCGCCCGTTCGCGAGGCCACCGGCTCGAGGTGCTCGGCGTCGATCGCAACGCGGAGGTGATCGCGGAGTGCCGTCGCCGCGCGGAGCTCGCCGAGCTCGATGACGTGGTCACCTTCCGAGCCGCCGCGCTCGAGACGGTCGACGCGGGCGGCACTCATGGTGTGTTCGCCCTGCACGCGTGTGACACCGCGACGTGCGATGCGATCGCGCTTGGCGTCGCGGCGAGTGCCGAGCTGATCGCGGTGGCGCCGTGTTGTCAGGCAGAGCTCGCACGGGGATGGAAGGAGCTTGCCGAGAGCGGCGCGACCGGCGCGTTCGGAACGGTGTGGCGCACTCCGCACGTGCGGCGCGAGACCGCAGCACACCTCACCGATGCGATGCGCATGCTGCTCCTGCGCGCCCGCGGCTACGACACGACCGCGATGGAGTTCATCGCGGCGGAGCACACCAAGAAGAACACCCTGCTCCGCGCGATGCGTGGCACGGGTGATCCGCACGCGCGCGCCGAGTACGAAGCGCTCGTTGCGGCGACCGGTGGTCGCGGGCTCGCACTCGCGCAGCGAATCTGAGGCAAGCTGCGCACCATGGAACCACTCGCCGTCATCAGCTCGCAAACCGCGTCGCTCACGGTCGCCGTGTTCGACGCGTCGACCGCGAAGGACTGGGTCCACACCAAGGCAGCGGCGACGAAGGCGCAATTCACCGGTCATCCCGCCGAGATCATGCGCGGGCTCGGCAAAGGCGAAGACGTCGCGCCGATCGATGTCGGTGCGAGCAATGGCTTCGCGTTCGAGCTCGAGGGGACCTCCGGTAAGATCGGGCTCTATCGCATCGACGATCGTACGCTCGCGCTCGTCGCACCGCCGCGGGCCGCGTGGCCAGCCGCGAACGCCGCGGAAGTCGATGCGCTGTTCGCCGAGGCCTTGACCACCGCTGCGATCGACGAGGCCGCGGAGGTCGGCGAGCTCGAGCTCACCTCGGGCCGGCTCGCGGCCGTGTACATCTGGAATCACAAGGTCGGTATGGCCCAGGGCCTCGTGCCGGACGGCGGCGCGGTCACCTTCGGCGATGGCTACGGCGAGGACAGCGGGTTCGTCGTCGAGGCAGGTGCTGGCGCGCATCGCATGTTGAAGCGCGAGCTGACGGCACCGTGGGACGACGCGCTCGCGCTGACCGTCATGTACGTCGTGCGTTCGTAACAGCTCATTGGGGGCACATCGCGCGGCCGGCCATGCCGCCGGCGATCGCGCCCGGGACCGCGCCCCAGCCGCCCGACTCCGAGGTCAAAAGGCCGCCCGCGAGCGCGCCGGTGCCCGCGTACGCGTCACGACAGATGTTGCCCGTCTCGGTCGCCGGACCCGGGGTCGTCGGCTGCGCGGGCGGTGTCTTCTGCGCGACGGCACCACGGCTGCCCATGCCACCGGTGACGAGGTCGAGGTCGGACGAGGCGATCGAGGTGAAGTGCGACATGGGATGGCGCTGTTGCGAGCGCCACGCCAACCCCGCGACCTCCGTCACGTGCGAACGACGGCCGATCGAGCTGCCTGGAAGGCGCGGCCATCGTCGCTCGGGATAGGCAGCGCTGCGTCCCGGGCAAGACGTTCGGTGCGGAGCGATTTCGTCCGAAGGTTTCGCGACGGCGCGGATGATCGAGTCACGGCGCGCCGCGCACTCGAAGCGTTCATCCAGCAGTTCGCGAGCTCGCGCCGGATCGGCGAAGCCTCGGCGTTGCTCGGCTGGCTGTTGTACGACGCGGGCGAGCTCGCCGCGGCAGAACACCGGTTCCGGACCGCGGCTGCCGATCCGTCGCCGAGGTCTCGTCGAGCGCGATGCGCGGGCTCAGTCTCTACAGATCGATCTGTGTCCCGATCTCGATCACCTGCTTCGGCGGCAGATCGAACGAGCGATCCGCGGTGACGGAGTTCCGGACCAGGAATGCATAGATCGTCTCGGTGATCACGCCCATCTCGCCGCCGCCACCCCCGATCAGGTTGAGCCGCGCGAGGAAGTACGTCACGTCGGCATCGCCGAAGGGCAGCCCCTGCTGGTCGGCGATCTGTTCGAGAGTGGCGTGGACGAGTGGCTGTTCCGAGAAGCCCGTGTTGATCACGATGCGCAAGAAACCGTTGCCGAGGTTGCTCAGCACGACGCGCTCGGCATCGGGGACGCGAGGCTCGGTATCGCTCGGCTTCACGGTCAACAGGATCACGTGCTCGTGGAGCGTATGACTGCGCTCGATCAAGTGCATCAACGCGGGCGGCATGTGGTCCTCGCGCGAGGCGAGGTAGACCGCGGTGCCGGGGACCCGGCCGACCAGCATCGCGTCGAGCTTCGGGGCGAGCTCCTCGAAGCTCGGGAACTGCTTCGCGTAGGTCTCGACCGTGAGGCGCCGACCACGGCTCCAAACCAGCATGATCGTGACGAACCCCGCGGCGATCAGGATCGGTACGTAGCCACCGTCGACAAACTTCATCAGGTTCGAGGCAAAGAACGGGAGATCGAAGGCGAGAAAGAGCGCGAGCAAGGGCACCGCGCGTGCGCGGGACCAGCCCCAGGTCTGGCGGGTGACCACGTAGAACACGACGGACGTGATCGCCATCGTGCCGGTCACCGCGATCCCGTAGGCGGCGGCGAGGCGATCAGATTTCTCGAAGCCGATCACGAGCGCGATGCACGCGATCGCGAGGAACCAGTTGATCTCGGGGATGTAGATCTGCCCTTCGGTCTCCGTCGAGGTGTGCTTGACGGTGACGCGCGGAAAGTAGCCGAGCAACATCGCCTGACGGGTGAGCGAGAACGCACCCGAGATCAGCGCTTGCGAGGCGATCACGGTCGCGACACTCGAGAGTACGACCAGCGCGAGCTGCGCTCCGCCCGCGGGGACGAGCGCGAAGAAGGGATTGACGAGCTCGGGATGCGCGTGGAGTAACGCGCCCTGACCGAAGTAGCAGAGCACGAGCGCGGGCAAGACGAAGAACGTCCACACCAGCCGGATCGGCAGGCTGCCGAAGTGGCCCATGTCGGCATAGAGCGCCTCGCCGCCGGTCACCGCGAGGACGACGCTGCCGAGGATGACGATGCTCGTCGGTCCGTTCGAGATGAAGTACCGCGCCGCCCACACCGGCGACAATGCCTGAAGGATCGCCGGATGCTGGATGATGTGATACGCGCCCGCGATCCCGATCGTACCGAACCACACCACCATCACCGGGCCGAATAACCGGCCGATCGTGTGCGTGCCGCGCTTCTGGATCCAGAACAGCCCGAAGAGGATCACGCAGGTCAACGGGATGACCAGATGCGCGAGCTCGGGCTTGGCGACCTCGAGGCCCTCGACCGCCGACAGCACCGAGATGGCAGGTGTGATGGCACCGTCGCCGTACAACAGCGCGGCGCCGACCACCACGAGGAGCGCGACGATCGAGGCGCGATTCACTCGCAACCTGCTCGGCACGAGGGCCAGCAGCGCGAAGATCCCGCCTTCGCCGCGATTGTTCGCGCGCATGATGAAGACCAGGTACTTCAACGTCACGACGAGGACGAGCGACCACACGATCAGCGACAGCACGCCGTACAGCGCGTGATCCGCGTTCCCCGCGGAGCGCATGCACTCCTTGAGTGTGTAGAGCGGGCTCGTACCGATGTCGCCGAAGACCACCCCGAGCGCACCCAGGCAGAGGAGTCCGACGGGCGTGGATCGCGATTTCATGAGGCGGCCCTCTCGATTGTACGCGTCCTGCGCAGCCGACCGAAGTGAGCGCCTGCGCCCAGATGGGCTCCAGACGGGCTCCGTCAGAGGGGGCACCAGACTTGGCGCGAACCGGGGTCCTTTCTCGCGTCAGAACGCCCATACTGACGGGTGTCCTTCGCGCGTTTCGTCCTGATGCTCGTCGTGCTCGCCGCCCCGGCCGTGCATGCCGAGCAGATCAAGGTCGCGGTCGTGCTGAGCGTCGCGGTGAATATCGACCCGACCCGCGTCGATGCGCTGACCCAGGATCTGGCGGCCGCACTCGCGACCGAGCTGGAGGTCGATGCGGTCGGCGGGCTCGACGCGCGGCGGACGTTGCCAGCCGAGGGGTTGCCGCCCGATTGCGTGACGCTCCCGAGCTGCGCGGCCGATGTCGCGCGTCGGACGGGTGCGACGCAGCTGCTGTTCCTCGTGATCGTAGACAGCGGGACGACCGGCGCGGTCCGGGTCGAGGCCACGTGGATCGAGCCCTCGTCGGGACATCAGGCGTCGCGGGCAGCGATCGAGCTCGCCTCGACGGCGCTCGCGGAGGCGAGGACGAAGTTCGCGAAGGCCGCACACGAGCTCTTGCCGGACGCCCCTCTGCGCGGAGCGCCGCGGGCACGCGTCGTCACGGTCGCACCGCTGACGCCGCCGGTCACTCCACCGATCACGCCAGCAGCTCACCGGCGGATCGGCCTGCCCGTGCTGATCGTCGGTGGCGTCGCGGTGCTCGCGCTGGGCGCCGCGATCGTGACGAGCGTGGAGACCGTCTCGCACTATCGCGCGTGCGATCGAGACCCGACCTGCACCGACGCGGATGCGCGACGCGGATCGATCCGGACGCTCGGCTATGCCGCCGATGTGACGACCGCGATCGCGGCCGGTGCGGCGATCGCGACGGTCATTCTGTACGTCACGTCGCGGTCACGCGTCGTGATCGTGCCCACCGCCGAGGGCGCCGCGATCTCGATGAGCGGCAGGTTCTGATGGCCAGCGCCGCCGAGCCCATCGATCCGCTGATCGGTCGGACGATCGCGGATCGCTATCTGATCGAGCAGCGCGTGGGGCGAGGCAGCATGGGGACGGTCTACAAGGCCCGCCACGTCAAGGTCGGTCGACCCTTCGCGGTCAAGGTGCTGCACTCGGAGCTGCTCGACGCGATGGACCTGCAGAGGTTCGATCGCGAGGCGGAGCTCGCGGGCCGCCTGCATCATCGCAACGTGGTCGCGGTCGTCGATGTCGGCGAGACCGAAGGCCTTCACTACATGGTGATGGAGTTTGCCGAGGGACCGGATCTTGCGACCGTGATGGGCCGCGTTCCGATGTCGCCCGCGCGGATCCTGCAGCTGTGTCGGCAGTTGCTCGAAGGCCTGAGTCACGCACACGGCGTCGGGCTCATCCACCGCGACTTCAAGCCCGAGAACGTGATCGTCGAGCGCGATACGAACCATCTCGAGGTCCCGCGGATCGTCGATTTCGGGATCGCGATCCTGCGCGAGGGTGGTGGCTCGACCGACGGCCTCGGACGGCTCACGACCGCGGGCCTCGTCCTCGGGACGCCCGCCTTCATGGCGCCGGAGCAGGCAGTCGGCGACGCGATCGATCACCGGATCGATCTGTTCGCACTCGGCGTCATTCTCTACGAGATGCTGGCGGGCGTGCTCCCGTTCGACGGCAGAGGGGGCGAGGTCGCACGCGCGAACTTGTTGCTCGAGCCTCCGACGATCGCGACCCGCGTCCCCTCCCTCGCCGTCGATCCGTTGCTCGAAGCGTTCTCGAGACGGCTGATGGCGAAGAAGCGCGACGACCGACCTCCGACCGCGGATGCCGCGCTCGCCTTGCTCGAGCTGATCGCGAACGATCGCACCGCCGCCGCAGCGGCGCTGGGGGTGGTGTTGCCGAGCCCGCGAGCAACGACCAGCACGCACTCGCCGGCGTCTGCCAGGTCGCCGCGTCGCCGTCGTTCGATACTGATAGCGATCGCCTTGATGGCGCTTGTCGCGATCGGGATCGTGGTCGCGGTCGGCGATCGTGAACCACCCACGGTCGTGGTCACGCCCGAGACCTTGATGACGGTGACCCCACCGCCCGTCATCCCTCCCGTGATCCCTCCCAGCGTCCCTCCCGAGCTCCCTTCCGAAGTCCCTCTGATCGACGTCGACGAGCCCGTGACCGCTGCGATCAAACCTCGCGAAAAGCCGAAGGACAAGTCCGTCGAGCCGGTCGCACGAGTCGACGCGACCGCGCTCGCGAGGCAGTTCCAGGCCGTCGGTGCCGAGCTCCGCGCGCTAGAGCTCGCGCACGGCCCTGCGACGGATCTGGAGCCGCGCTTCCGGCTGATCCGGATCATCGATGCGATGTCGACCCAGGCCAAGCGCGACGCGGCGTCGCTCGTGCTCGCGAAGCTCCGCGCCGACATCGCCGCCCGCGCGCTCTGAGGTGCGGCTACGGCGCGTAGCCGAGATCGATGCAGTTCGTGCCTTCCGCGATCGACGGATCGACATTGCCGGCGACCAGCACGCAGATGCGATTGAAGCCGACCTTCAACACCGGCGTGATCTGCGCGGCGCCCGAGTTGTCGAAGATCGGATGATAGAGATGGCCGTTGTCGACCAGGTTACCGCTGCGATCGAGGACGAGCAGCGTGGAGGTCTGATCGCCTGGCATGCCACGCAAGCTCACGACTGGATACTCGGTCGCGACGACCAGCGCGTTGGAGAACATCGGGCCGATCGTCACCGCGTCCTGGATCGTCCCCGCTGCGGCGTCGATCCGGATCCGCCCATTCGAGCTCGCGCCACCATTGCCGATCGTCGCACCGGTCACCACCCCCAGCACCCCCGTCGTGATCGTACCGCCCGTGCGTAGAAGGATCACGCCACCCGTGCCCGCGCCCCCTGCGCCCGCGGGAGCCGTTCCGGCCGTGCTGTTGCCACCGGTCGCCGTGACCGCGGCGACCGAGATATCACCACTCGCGGTCAGCTCGATCATGCCGCCACCTGCGCCCCCGAGGCCTCCGACCGACGTCGAGCTCTGGCCGCCGCCACCGCCACTCGGCTGATTCGTCACGTAGCTCGCGAGCCACGGATCGCCCGTCGCGACGCCTCCAAGCCCATCGCCTGCGCCATTCCCCGTCCCCGCTTTTCCGGCGATGACGAAGCCCGCGCCACCGCCCCCGCCACCGCTCCCCACACCCCCTAGACCTTTCTGGCCGTGACCGGGTCCCGTGCCCGGCGCGTTCGCAGCGCCGCCGATGCCGCCGCCTGGACCGGGGCTCGCGCCGGCTGCGCTCGCCGTCACCGCGCCCGCGATCACGATGTGGGACGCCGAGCGAAGGATCGCAGCCCTCGTCGCGACGGCTTGCGGAGTGAACGTGAGCGCCGCGGCCAGGTCGATCGTCGAATACTTTGCATCGAGCAAGCCGGACTCGACGTTCGCGGTGAGCTCGTTCAAGCAATGAACCGAGAAGGCATCCGTGAGGTGCGCCGTCGCCGTGCCCCCCATGCCATCGTCCTGAGTCACGGTCACCATGACCGGGATCGCATTCGGCGGCGCACAGGTCGTATCGATGGGGACCGACAACGCGAGCACGACGTACTTGTGGTCCGAGGAGACCTTGAGATCGATCAGCGTTGCGGCCGTGCTCGGCGTGAACGTCACGCTGAGGTTCGCCGTCTCCTTGACGAAGTTGTCGCCGTGCAAAGCGACGATCGCCGGACGGCTGGCGTACGCACCCGTACCTTCGTCGAGCAGCGTCGGATACGCGCTCTCGACCCGGATCATCGTCGGATCCGCGATCCCGATGACCTGGCTGTCCTGAAGCAGCGCGTCGTCGTTCGCATCGATGATCCCGATCGGCCCATCGCCCTTGTGGATGTTGTCGGGATTGAAGAAGACCGAGCACCCCGCGCTCAGCACCGCCGTTCCAACCAGCAGTGTATCGCGCATCGATCGGCTCACTATACGCGTGTTCGACGACGACAAGGCCCGGCGAGTGACTCGCACCCTCCCGCACGAGTCGACCTGAGCCTCGTGGTAGGCGCGATCGTTCAGCCGAGGAAGCGGAGCGCACCTCGGTAACTGCGCGAATCGACTCGCCGGGGACATCGGCACACGCCGTGCTCTAGCGAGCAACCATGAACCATCCCACGCTCGACGTCACCGTGAT
>JANXOP010000327.1 GCA_025357755.1 Kofleriaceae bacterium
AGATGCGCTGGAGCGAAGAACGCGTCAACGAGGCACTCGAAAATCACATGATCGCGGCTCACCAGCAGGTGCGTACGATGATGGCGCGCCTCGAGTGCGGCATGCGCACCGCGGCCTTCGCGGTCGCGGTCGAGCGCGTCAAGAACGCGACCGACCTGCGCGGTCTTGGCTGATATAAAGATTCGATCAACACGAACACGCCGGTCAACGGTTCGCGCTTCGCGCGCGGTCGTCGATCCATCTTGGCCGGAGGATCGGCGCATGCTGGCTCCGCGTCCCACCAAGCTCCGCTCGCAGCGCGACATCAACTTGTGGAGAATCCCACTCCAGCTCTCGCTCGCCGCGATCGTGCTGTTCGCGGTGACGGTGACGTTCGACGCGCTCGATCACTATCGCGTCGTTCGCATCCCGACCTGGCTCACGATGGGGAGCATCGACGATGCACGCGCGATCCTCGGGGCGATGATGGGCGCCGTCGCGACCGTGCTCGCTCTGATCTTCTCGGTCGCATTGCTCGTGCTCTCGATGGTCGCGACGCTGTTCGGGCCTCGGCTGCTCTATCGCTTCCTTCAGGACTGGGTGACCCAGGCGACCATCGGCTTGTTCATGGGGACGTTCATCTACGTCTGCCTGTGCTTCCTCGTCACCCATCAAGATGCCGACTCGCGGTTCATTCCGCAGCTCTCGCTGATCACGAGCTGGATCCTCGTCGTCGGGAGCTTCGGGTTTCTCGTGTTCTACAGTCATCGGATCGCGACGTCGATCCAGAACCCCGACATGATCGCGCGCATCGCGAACGAGTTGCATCCCGCCCTCATCGGCGCGAATGCGCGCTCGGAGGCTGAAGGGACCGGGCCCGTGCCGGACGACGAAGACGTGCTTCGTCGTGCGAACGACGGCGCGGAGATCTCGTGTCCCACGAGCGGCTATCTGCAGCACCTGGACCACAGCGCGCTCGTCGCGGCGGCGGCGGCCGCCGGGGCCTTGATCGTGCTTCGCTACCGGCCGGGACAGTTCGTCTTGCGCGGCGAGCCCCTCGCGGCCGTGGTGCCGGCGAGCGCGGGCCCACGGCTCGAGGCGGCGATCGATCGCCATGTCGCGATCGGCGCGCATCGAACGCTGACCCAGGACAGCGAGTTCGGAATCGCGCAGATCGTCGAGATCGCGATCCGCGCGCTCAGTCCCGCGGTGAACGACACGTTCACCGGTGTCGCATCGGTCGATTGGCTTGGCGATGCATTACTCACGCTCGCCGAGCAACCACCCCTCCAAGGTGACTGGTACGACCGTTCGGGGGAGTTGCGCGTGTGGGCCCCTGCGGTGAGGATCGAGCGGCTCGTCAAGCTCGCGTACGATCAGATTCGCCAGGCGGCCGCCACCACGCCGGCCGTCCTGATTCGCCAGCTCGACCTCGCCCGCCGCCTCGCGCCTCGGGTCTCGATACCTGCACGACGCGCGCTCGCCGACCAGGTCGACGCGATCCGATCGATGGGGGCGATGCTGGCGGACCTCGATCGACGCGATGTCGAGACCGCGCACGACCGCGCACATGCGGTCACCCATATCTTTACTCAATCCTGATGCGGTCCCACTTGTGCGAGCACATCATCACAGTGGCCCACTACCCCGAGATATGGATATCCGTGCGATCTTCGTCTGGTGGCTCGCGATACCGAGCGCCGTCCACGCCGATGATCTGCCCTGCTGGCCCACGGTCATGTGTACGTCGGTGACGACGATGTGGGCCGTCGCGCTCGAACGTCACTACTTCGCAGCTGCCGCACCGATCAGCCTATGGGGCCCGTCATGAGCTTGCTCGATCGCTTGCTCGGCAAGCCACTGTCGACCGGTGACGAGGGCGACCACCACATCGGACTCGCGAGCGGAATTCCGGTGCTCGGCCTGGATGCGCTGTCCTCGGCTGCGTACGGCCCCGAAGCCGCCCTCACGCTGCTGCTGCCGCTCGGCGCGCTCGGCATCGCGCACGTGGTTCCGATCATCGCGATCATCTGCGCGATCCTCCTGATCGTCTATTTCTCGTATCGCCAGACGATCGCCGCCTACCCTGGCGGCGGTGGTTCGTACACCGTCGCCTCGGAAAATCTCGGGCCGAAGTTCGGCTTGGTCGCGGGTGCGGCGCTGGCGCTCGACTACATCCTGAACGCGGCGGTCGGGATCTCGGCGGGTGTCGGTGCACTCGTCTCGGCCGTGCCGGTGCTGCTCCCCCATACGCTCGCGCTCTGTCTGCTGATCGTCGGCTTGATCACGCTCGTCAACCTGCGCGGACTCAAGGAGTCCGGCTTGATCTTCATGGTGCCGACCCTCGCGTTCGTCGGGACGCTCGGCATCGTCATCGGCGTGGGCGTCGTCAAGGCGATCGCGAGCGGCGGCAGCCCCACACCCGTCGAACCGTTGCCACCGATCCCACCAGCGATCGAGGCCGCGAGCGTTTGGTTGCTCGTCAAGGCGTTCGCGAGCGGTTGCACCGCGATGACCGGCGTCGAAGCCGTCTCGAATGCGGTTCCGATCTTTCGCAAGCCGGCGATCCCGCTCGCGCAACGCACGCTGACCGCGATCATCGCGCTGTTGATCGTGTTGCTCGCGGGCGTCGCGTACTTGTGCAAGGCGTACGGCATCGCCGCGACCGAGCCGGGCGCCGCGGGCTACCAGAGCGTGCTCTCGATGTTGATCACTGCGATCACCGGGCGCGGCGTCTTCTACTACGTCACCATGGGGTCGATCGTCGCGGTCCTCGCGCTCTCCGCGAACACCAGCTTCGCGGACTTCCCGAGGCTGTGCCGCGTGCTGGCCGAGGATCGCTATCTACCCGGCTCGTTCGCGGAACGGGGTCGGCGCCTGGTGTTCTCGAATGGCATCATCCTGCTCGCGATCCTTGCGAGCGTGTTGCTCGTCGCCTTCGGCGGCATCACGGACAAGTTGATCCCGCTGTTCGCGATCGGCGCGTTCCTCGCGTTCACGCTCTCCCAGGCTGGCATGGTCGCGCACTGGCGCAAGGTCCGGGGACCGGGCGCACGCCGGTTCATCCTCGTCAATGCGCTGGGCGCGATCGCGACCGGGCTCACGCTGATCGTCGTCACGGTATCCAAGTTCGGCGAGGGCGCGTGGCTCACGGTCGTGATCGTTCCTCTCTTGTTTCTGTTCTTCTCGCGCGTCAACAAGCACTACCGCTCGGTCGGTGCGCAGCTCGCGACGATCGCGCCGATGGCGATGCCGGAGCGACAAGATCCGATCGTGGTGCTCGCCGCTGGGACGTGGAGCATGATGACCCAGCGGGGGATGAAGTTCGCGCTCCGTCTCTCGGACGAGATTCACGTCGTACAGGTCAAGACCGAGACCAGTACGACCGAAGACTTCTCCGACAACTGGGATCTCTTGATCGCGAGCCCGGCACGAAGAGCGCGCATCGCGGAGCCCAAGCTCGTCACGTTGACCTCGGCGTATCGGCAGTTCTTCACGCCGTTCGTCGACTACGTCGTGAAGCTATCGGACGAGAATCCCGAGCGCGATATCGCGGTGGTGATCCCTGATCTGATCATGAGTCACTGGTGGGAAGGCATCTTCCACAACAACCGGGGTGCGGTCTTGCGCGCCCTGATCCGATCACGCTGTTCGGACCGCGTGGTCGTGATCAGCACGTTGTTCCACCTTCACGACTAACTTCAGTTGTAGCTGTCGAGGCCGATCGAGAGGTGTTGTCCGAGCACGCTTCCGGCCGCACGTTTTGGACCGCTACCGAGCCGAACGATTGCGCTGCGCGGTGTACTCGCGAATCAACGACTCCGACGGAGCCGGCTCGCGTTTCACTTTGACCGTCGCGCGTTCGAGTGCGAAGCCGACAATTTCCTGGATCGCCTGGCCATACGTGCGACCGCTCGCGCGTACACATTGCGCGTACGCACAGCTATCGGCGAGATCGGGATTCGGATTGACCTCGAGGATGTACGGCTCGTTGGTCTTCGGATCGAGACGCATGTCGACGCGCGCGTAGTCGCGGCAGCCGAGCACCTGGTAGGCGCGGATCGCGATGCCCTGGATCTTCGCGACGAGCTCGGGCGCGAGGCCCTCGACCGGACACTTGCTCTCCATCGCGTAGTAATCGCGGCTGAACGGATCCCACTTCGCGCGATACGTGATGATGCCTGGCAGTGCCCGACCTTCGTTGTCGACACCATCGGGATCGAACTGCATCTCGTAGAGCGGTAGCGCGCGGGGCGGATGGTTGCCGATGATCGCGCAGTGGATCTCGCGACCCTCGATGAACTCCTCGACCAGTGCGGGCATCTTCGCGGCGACGACGACCTTCTCGACCCGCGCATCGAGCTCGCTGCGAGTTCGCACGACCGAGCCAGCATCGATGCCACCGGAGGCATCGTCGAACGCGGGCTTCACGATCAGCGGATAGCGGAGGCCGAGCTCGGCATCGGGCGGTGCCGCGCCCCGCTCGACCACGATGCCGCGCGGCACGGGCAGCCGATTCGCGGCGAGCAGCGCCTTCGCATGCGGCTTCTTCTGGCACAGGGCGAGCGCGAGCGGGCGATTGCCGGTGTACGCGGTGCCGCGGAGCTCGAAGAACGCTGGGACGAACGTCTCGTTCTCGAGGTCGTCGTGGAACCACTCGATGAGGTTCATCACCGCATCAGGATCGACGCGCTCGACGACTTCGCGCAGGTTGTCGAAGTTGTCTTCGATGTTGTGCGAGGTGACTTCGTGGCCGGCTTCGCGGACGCAATCGGCGATCATCGCGATCTCTTCGGCGACCGTGTCCCACGGTTCGATGATCTTCGTGGGATCCCAGTCAGGCGTGCGCCGACCGTCGCGGCGCCAAAGCTCGACGACATCGTCGTCGGCTTTCACCTGGTTCCACAGAATCAAAATGCGTCCGCGCTTCATTGCAAAAAGAACGCTTCGTACCTTCTCAACAGGTACCACCGCTTACGGACGATGTCGATGGATCTCACCTCGACCAGCCGACCGCGAGCTCGCCGAACACGTGGTCACCGGCGCCGCCCGTGGCGGTCGACCTCGCGAGCTCGGCGGTTCCGAACCGCGCGCTGATCGTGACTGGCAGAACCTCGAAGAACACGCCGCCCGCGACTCCCACCGACGGAGTCGAGCTCGGATCTTCGAGGGCGATCGCGAGCCGCGCGGCAGCAAACACCCCACCGCTACTCCAGCCGCGCACCGCGATCCGAGCGTACACCGCACCGCTGTCGGCTCCAGGGTTGCCCGGCGTGCCGACCGCGCCCGCTAGATCGCGGCGAACGATCCCTAGTCGTAGCGTGGGGCCGACGAGCACCGTGACCGGTCCCGCGGTCGCGTGCAGGTCGAAGCCGAGCTCGAGCGCGACCGCCGTCGGCGCAAATCGGGTCGCATCGAGTGCGGCGTGGCCGACGAGCTGAGGACCCAGCAGGACCTGGGTCTCGACCGCGAGGCCGCCATAGCGCTCGCGACACGCGCTGACGCACACGCCTCGACCCGCGCCGAGCTGCTCGCGCGCATCGGTCGAGCTCGTGAGCCCGAGCCGGAACCGCTCGTTGAGGTCGACCCAGCCATCGAGCGCGAGCGAGCGGGTGCTAGTGCCTTCGACCGAGGCCGCGACCTCGCCCGCCGCGCGCAGGGTCACGGTCCCCGGCACGAACGGGTCTGCGGAGACACTGGCGCCCCACGCCAGCACCGCGCCGACTACAGCTGACGCGTGCCCCACGGATGCTTGGTCGCGAGCTCGTCCGCGCGATGGCGTTGCTCGGGGCTGAGTTGGTCGATGACCGCGAGTGCGAACCACTCGGCGAGCTCGAGCGCCGTCGCGAACCGGTCCGCTGGCTGCTTCGCGAGCCCGATCGCGAGCACGCGGTCGACATCGCCAGGCAGCGGCGCGTGGATCGAGGGTTGGGTCGGGACGCGAAAGACGACGTCGTAGAGCGTCGTCGGGACGTCCTTGCTCGCGAACGCGGGATGGCCGGTGACCGCGCGATAGAGGATCGCGGCGAGCGAGTAGACGTCGGCGCGATGATCGACGTCCTCCCCTTTGGCTTGCTCGGGCGCCATGTACGCCGGTGTGCCGACGACGTGGCCCTTCGTGAGCGTACCGGTACCCCCGATCTTCGAGACGCCAAAGTCGAGGATCTTCCAGACCTCCGCGGGCTGCGCGAAGAACACGTTATGCGGCTTCAGGTCGCGATGCACGATACCGGCGATCCGCGCCGCCTCGAGCCCTGTAGCGACCTGGGTCGCGAGCGTCGCGGCGAGCGGCAGCTGGAGCCGGCGCTGCCGCCGGAGCTGGTTCGCGAGGTCGTACCCGCGCAGCCGCTCCATCGCGAGGAACGGGACCTCGCCCCCCGTCGTTCCGACCTCGAGCACGCGGACCACATTCGGCGCGTCGAGCTTGGACACGGTCTGCGCCTCGCGGATGAAGCGCTGGACCTGGGTCGTGTCGTTGAGCGTGCCCTGATGGAGCAGCTTGACCGCCGCTTCGTGGTTCGTCGTCGTGTGGTTGCCTTGATAGACCTCGCCCATGCCACCGCGCCCGATCAACACGCCGAGCCGATACGAGCCGACCACTTGATCGGTGAACCGGCCGGGCCCGCCGACCTTCAACGCGCGATCGAGCTCGGCGCGCGCTTCGGCCAGCAGGGCTTCGCGCTGCGCGACGCCGCGCACGGCGGTCTCGAGATGTGAGACCGCTTCGAGCGTGACGCGCTGGCTGCGTCGTGCCGTGTAGAACGTGATGAAGTACAGGAACTCGGTCACCGAGATCACGCCGAACTGATCGATCCACCGCGCGTGACCGATGTTGACGATGCCGCGATCGACGATCACGCCGGTCATGATCGCGATCATGAGCACGGCGTGGAGGATCGAGACGAGGACGTAGAGTGCGGTGACGATCGCGGCGTTCGATCCGAGGCTGAAAAAATAGATGCCGTAGGTGATCATCGCGGCGACCGGCGACGCGACGCCCCAGTAGTAGACGCCGCCGAACGCGGCGAACGCGATCAACAACGCCGGGGCGAAGATCGCGCGTGCCGAGTAGCGCACCGGATCCCGCACGATCGTGAGCATCCAACCCGCACCGATCGCGGTGACGAGACACCCCGCGACCACGACGCGGAGCGCGATCGGGTCGCCACTCGTGACGAACGCGACCGCGAGCCCGGCGATACACGTGAGCAGCGCGACCTTGAGGAAGACCTGCGCGCGCCCGATCTCTTCGAGCCGCATCGCCTCGGTGTGGGACGTCGTCGTCGCCGAGAACTTGGAGTGCTGCTCGGACTCGCCGTTGCGCGGCCGCGGAGTCAGCCGCTGCGTCGCCAGCGCGTGAACGCCGGGCGTCAGCGTGCGGGTCGGTTCGACAAGCGCCGGATCATGCGGATCTGGGTCGGCAGGCCCGAGGTCGCCGGGATCGGGATCCGCCCCCTCCGCAAGCTCGGGCCGTGGGCCGAGATCGACGGTGGGGCGGTCGTCATCCCCTGGATGCCTGACAGCCACCTTGGAAGTCTAGCCCCGAGGTGATGGCGTCGGCCACTTCCCTCTGCGCCGAGGCCCGGTCGCTACCTTACAGCGGCATCAGGAGCGATTCGCACTTCGAGTACGTCTCGCTCTCGCAGGTGCAGTTGCCGAACGTGTCGCACGTGCAGTTGTTACCCTGGAACACCGCCGAGCAGTCGCTCCGGGCTTCGCAGGCCGTCTCCGTCGAGAGGGTCTCGCACGCGGCGATCTCGCAGCCATACGTCGGGACGCAATAGCCGGTGTAGCAACCGTTCGCGATGCCCGGCAGCGTGCCCATCGGGCAGGCCGGCGCGGCGCTGTTACAGGTCACCTGGTCGTAGCAGTGACCCGGATCGTGCGTGCCGCAGTCCGCGTTCGGGATGCAGAAGCCCGTCCAGCAGCCGTTCGCGACACCAGCCGTCGTATTCGCCGGGCAGCTCGGGGCGGCGAGCCCGCAGGTGACCGAGCCACCGCAGGTGCCTGGATCGGTGCCGGTCGGCACGCACGTCGCCGAGCACGGTCCGTTGAATTCATTGCACTGCTCGACGCACTGGTAGCCCTGGCCGCAGGTGGTCGTCGAGCAGTCGTTGTCGGGCACGCACGTCGCGGCGCACGTGTCGGTGCAGGTCGTGTTGGTGCAGGCGCCGGGGACGCACTGCTGCTCGCAGTGCGAGCCAACCGCGCAGTCGAGGTCGCAACTCGGCGACTGCTCGGGGATGCACTGCTCCCACTTCATGGCGCCGTTCGTGCCGGTGAAGACCGGGGAGCACGCGTCGCTCTGCGCGCAGCTGCTGGCGTCGCGTTGCGCGCAGGTCGTGCCCGGCACCGTGTTGTCGTACGGAGCCGTCGACCAGCACGCGACGAACGACGGACTGCTTTGATCGGCGAGGTCGTTGTCGAGGTACGCCGCCTGGCAACCCGTGGTGCTCTTGCAGGTCGACTCGTCGAGCGAATCGCAGTTGGTGTAGCAGGCGCCCCAGTCCTGGATCGGGACAAGGCCGCCGGTCTCGGGTACCGCGCAGGAAGCCCCGTTGCTACCGCAACAGTAGCCACCGCCGCCGCCGCCACCGAGCTGCTCGCACTGGCCGGTCGACGGGTCGCGGAGCTGCTGGGCGGCTCCCCCGTAACCTACGTAGTTACAGACGTCATCGCCGGAGTCGTTCCCCCAATAGAGAGAGCAGCCGGACACGAATAGACACAGGACCAAGAGCCTCGACATGTCGGCCACCACAGCAAGCGATGAGCCATCGCAAGTATTTGATCTGGCGAGCTCATCCCTCGAAAAACTGAGGAGTCACATCGGTTTTTATTCGGGTTTCACGTTAGATCGCCCCCGATGCATCCCGTGCTCGCCTTCATCTCGTTCTGGAAGCTGCTGTTCGGCGCGAAGCTGCCAGCCGGGGCAGCCAAGTTCCTGCCCGAGCCGGCCGCGGCGCTCCCGGCCGGACCCGAAAAAATCGTGCCCGAGAAGGTCCCCGAGAAGGTTGTCGAGAGAGTCGTCGAGAAGTCGGCGCCAAAGCAGAACAGCGCCGCCCAGCAACGCGAAGGTGCGCTCGCGCTGCTCGCGCTGCTCCAGCGCGAAGGCCGGTTCGTCGACTTCATCAGTGAAGAGCTCGGCACCGCGGACGATGCCGATATCGGTGCGGCCGTGCGCGCGGTGCATCGCGGCTGCAAGAAGGTGTTCGATCAAGTGCTCTCGCTCGAGCCGGTGATGCCGGGTGAAGAAGAGACCAAGGTTTCGGTTCCGAAAGGCTTCGACCCGGCAGAGATCCGGTTGATCGGCGAAGCGAAGGGCGAAGCGCCCTACAAAGGAACGCTGCGCCACCACGGCTGGCGCGCGGTCGAGACCAAGCTACCTTCGCTCGCCGAAGGCGTCGATCGCAGCGTGATCGCGCCCGCAGAAGTGGAGCTCTCGGCGTGACCCGCATTCTCGGTATCGATCTAGGCACGACCAACTCCGCACTCGCGACGGCGACGGGGGACGAGCCCGCGAAGGCACAACCGATCACCCAGGTCGTCGGGCCCGGCGAGATCGCCGAGCGCCCCACGCTGCCCTCGTTCCTGTTGCTGCCGAGTGACCAAGAGGTCGCGCCCAATCAGCTCCAGCTGCCGTGGTCGGGCGCCCTCAAGTACACGGTCGGGACCTTCGCTCGCGATCGCGGCGCCGAGTTGCCGCATCGCCTCGTCGCCTCGGCCAAGTCGTGGCTGTGCAATCCCGCGATCGATCGCACGGCGCAAGTGCTCCCGTTCCGTGGCGCGCAGCGCGAGCTCGACGAAGCGATGCAAGGCGGCGAGCGAGTCTCGCCGGTGAATGCCTCGGCGCGCTACCTCGCCCACCTGCGCGCCGCCTGGGACGACGCGAATCCCGACGAGCCCGCCGACGAGCAAGAGGTGCTGGTCACCGTACCCGCGAGCTTCGATCCGGTCGCGCGCGAGCTCACGGTGGTCGCCGCGCGCGAGGCCGGGTTCGACAAGGTCACCCTCCTCGAAGAGCCGCAAGCGGCGTTCTACGCGTACCTCGCAGCGCGCGGCGAAGCGTGGCGCAAGGACCTCAGGCCCGGCGACGTCGTGCTCGTGTGCGATCTCGGTGGTGGCACGACCGACTTCTCGCTGATCGAGGTCCGCGACGATGGCGGCAACCTCACCCTCGAGCGCATCGCCGTCGGCGATCACATCTTGCTCGGCGGCGACAACATGGACCTCGCGCTTGCTGCCCTCGCGCAGCGCAGCCTCGAAGGCAAGACGCTCGATGCGCTGCAACAGCGCGCGCTCGTCTATGCCGCGCGCTCCGCAAAGGAGCAGCTGCTCTCCGCGAAGCCGCCAGCGTCGGTGCCGATCTCGATCCTAGGTCGCGGCTCGAAGCTCGTCGGCAGTACGATCAAGGCCAGCCTCGAGCGTGACGCGGTCGAAGCGCTGATCATCGACGGGTTCTTCCCGAAGGTCGCCGCGGGCGAGAAGGCGCAACGCCGCCGCACGGGAGGCCTCCGCGAGCTCGGCCTGCCCTACGCGCACGATCCTGCGATCACGCGACACCTTGCGGAGTTCCTCGGTCGCTTCGACAAGATGCCGACCGCGGTCTTGTTCAACGGCGGCGTGATGAAGGCGCAGAAGATCCGCGATCGGATCGTCGACCTACTCCGCACGTGGGCCGGCCGCGAGGTCGCCGTGCTCGAGGGCGCGGATCTCGATCTCGCGGTCGCGCTCGGCGCCGCGTACTACGGTCAGGCGCGGCAGGGCAAAGGCATCCGGATCCGCGGCGGCACCGCGCGCGCGTATTACATCGGCATCGAGAGCGCGATGCCGGCGATTCCCGGGTTTGCACCGCCGATCAAGGCGTTGTGTGTCGCACCACGAGGGCTCGAAGAGGGCTCGACGGTCGCGCTGCCCGATGACGAGCTAGGCCTGGTCGTCGGCGAGATGTCGACCTTCCGGTTCTTCGCCGCGGCGACGCGTGAAACCGATGAAGCTGGCGCGTTGATCGAGGCCGATGCCGAGGGTGTGAGCGAGCTCGATCCAGTCGAGAAGCTCGTCGATGTCGAGGGCGATCGCAAATCCGGTGACCTGGTGCCGGTGCGGCTCGAAGCCCACGTCACCGAGGTCGGCACCCTCGAATTGTGGTGCGTGGCCCGCGATGGCCAAGGGCGCTGGAAGCTCGAGTATTCGGTTCGCGAACGCGATAACTAGCGGTCGAGCCGCAGGAAATTGTCACGCAACCGGCGCGGGCCGCGGCCGATAGCGCCTGCATGACCAAATTGCTGATGCTCGCTGCGTTCCTGTTCCCCGCCTTCGCGTCGGCCGCGCCGAGCGACGATGTCATCGCCGCCATGAAGCAGGCCGATCAGGCCCAGATGGTCCTCGACATCGATCGCAAGGACGCCGCCCGGGCCTCCGACAACCTCGGTGCGCAGGCCGTAAAGATCGCGGCCGAGTGCAACACCGCCGTCGACAAGGCGCTCGCGAGTGGCTTGACTGCGAGGACGATCCTGCTCGTCGATGGCTACAAGGAGGTCGCGCTCGGCACGGTCAAGCCCGAGCACTGCGCCCCTCTCGCCGAGCTCGCGGCGCAGTTCGATGCGAAGACCGCGGCGGCCAAAGCGGAGCGCGAGGCCGCGATCACCCGGCCGTTCAAGGCCGCGGGCCTCACGGGCGACAAGCTCGCGTGGGCGATCCGCTGGAGCAAGAACGACTACGACTTCTACGGCGTCGCCGGCACGATCTTGAAACCGGCGCAGGTCAAGGCCGCGAAGGTGATGTTCCTCATCACCGGCGATGCCGACCATGTCTGGGAGCTCCATCGCTACGTGTTCATGGGCGACAAGCTGATGGGAACCACGCAGCAGCAGTTCCTCGTGCGGCCCGGCCCGTCGAAGTTCCGCTGAGCCTGGGGTAAGGTCGGGCGCACATGCCGAGCGCCCTCGACACTATCGCCCACGTCATCCTGCCGAACACGATGAAGCTGAAGGGCGCGTCGGTCGTGGTCTCGGCGATGGAGCGCCGAGACGTCTCGATGTTCGCGAACGTGTGGGAGCAGACCGGCATCACGCACACGCCGCAGGTGCTCGCGAAGGAGCGCAACGAGATGTGGCGGATCGGCGTGCTCCAGATGCCCGCGCCGAGCGAGATGGGCGAGGCGTACATGGTCGCGTTCATCGCGAAGAAGAACGACGCCGCGATCACGCGCTACTTCTTGCTCGAGTACGACTACGTGCTCTCGACCAAATCGGTCCGCACGATCGTCACCGAGCGCGATGGCGCGAAGACGACCAAGCGCGGAGAGGGACCGCCGATCACCGGAGACTTTGCCGTCGACGCGGGTGCGTTCATCGACGCGATCATGCTCGTTCTCTCGCCGGTCTCGCTCAAGAAAGATTGATCCCCGATGCGCCTTAGCCATGTGTTGTTTGCGTTGGCATGTCTGTCGACGTCCGGTTGCGTGAAGCGTTCGACCTACGACGCGGCACTCGCGAAGAATAAAGAGCTCACGACCGAGCTCGATACCGCGAACAAGAAGCAGGCAGACACCGAGAAGACGCTCGGCGACAAGATCAAGGATCTCCAGGGTCAGCTCGGTCAGCTCGACGAGACCACCAAGAGCAAGGAAGCCGAGCTCGGCAAGGTGCAAGGCGAGAAGGCCGCGAGCGAGAAAGAGCTCGCCGAGCTGCGCCGTCAGAAGGAGCTCGCCGAGAAGCGGATCGCCGCATACAAGGCGCTCCAGGACAAGTTCCGCGCGCTCGTCGATACCGGCAAGCTGCAGGTCGTGTTCCGCAACGGTCAGATGACCCTGAAGTTGCCGTCGGGCATCTTGTTCCCGAGCGGCTCGGCATCGCTGTCGAAGGGCGGAGAGACCGCGCTCGCGGATGTCGTCAAGATCCTCCTGGATTTCAAGGATCGCCGCTTCATGGTCGCGGGTCACACCGACAACGAGCCGATCAAGACCGCGGAATTCAAGAACAACTGGTACCTGTCGACCGCGCGCGCGAACAGCGTCGTCCAGTTCATGATCAAGCAGAGCTTCCCCGCGAAGAACCTCGCCGCCGCTGGCTACGGCGAGTTCGATCCGGTCGCCGACAACAAGACCGAGCCCGGAAAGGAGCAGAACCGCCGTATCGAGATCATCTTGGTGCCGGATCTCGCCGAACTACCGAGCCTGACCGGCAACACCCCGTAAGATCGTGGCGGCGCGGTTTCTGATCGGCATCGATCTGGGCACCACCAACTCGGCGGTGGCCTTCGTCGATACGTCTGCCGCGGACCCGCGCGTCCGCGTGTTCGAGGTGCCGCAGCTCGTGGCACCCGGCGATGTCGCGCCACGCAGGCAGCTCCCTTCGTTCGTCTATCTCGCGAGCGAGATCGATCTCGCGCCGCACGAGACCGCGCTACCGTGGAAGCCCGCCGATCCGAAGGCGGCGACCCGGATCGTGGTCGGCGAGCTCGCGCGCAATCAAGGCGCGCGGATGGCATCGCGGATGATCTCGTCGGCGAAATCATGGCTGTGCCATCCCGGCGTCGATCGCAACGCCGCGATCTTGCCGTGGGGTGACTATGACGGCCCAAAGCTGTCGCCGGTCAACGCGCAAGCGCAGGTGCTGCGCCACATCCGCGAAGCGTGGGACCACGCGCACCCCGAGGCCGATTTCGCCGAGCAAGAAGTGCTTGTCACTGTGCCCGCTTCGTTCGACGAGGCCGCGCGCGAGCTCACGTTGCAAGCCGCGACCGCCGCCGGCTATCCGCCGGTGGTGCTGCTCGAGGAACCGCAAGCCGCGTTCTATGCCTGGATCGATCAACGCCACACCGCCTTCGGCGGCGTTGCCGCCAGGGGGCAAGCCCCTGACGGCGAAGGCAACCGCACGAAGCTGAGTCCGAACGAGCGCGTGCTCGTGTTCGATGTCGGCGGCGGCACCACCGACTTCACGCTGATCGAAGTCGATGCGAACGGCGAGGGCTTCACGCGCACCGCGGTCGGCGATCACCTGCTGCTCGGCGGTGACAACCTCGATCTCACGCTCGCGAAGATCGTCGAGCAGCGCGTGGTCGCGAGGTCGCAGAAAAAACTCGATGCCCTCCAGTGGCACGGCCTCGTCCACGCGTGCCGGCTCGCGAAGGAAGTGCTGCTCGGCGACGCCGCGCCCGACAAGACGCCGATCGTCGTGCAGGCGCGCGGCTCGAAGTTGATCGCGGGCACGATCCGCGACGAGGTCTCGTACGCCGAGCTCCACCAGGTGCTGTTCGACGGGTTCTTTCCGCTCGTCGCCGCCGATGCGCCACTCCTGCGCGGCCGTAGCGGCCTGCAAGAGTTCGGGCTGCCGTACGCCGCGGATCCGGCGGTGACACGTCACCTCGCGGCGTTCCTCGCGCGCCACAACGCCGAGCACGTCCACTACGTGTTGTTCAACGGCGGCGCGATGACGCCCGCGTCGTTGCGCCAGCGCGTGCTCGACCAGATCGGACAATGGCAAGGCACGCCACCGAAACAACTCCCCGCCGCGATGCCCGAGCTCGCCGTCGCGCAGGGCGCCGCGTACTACGGCCTGGTGCGGCGCGGGCTCGCGATGCGGATCAAGGGCGGCACGCCGCGCGCGTTCTATATCGGGGTAGAGGCGCACGGTCGCCCGCGCCGCGAGACCAACAACGTCGGCTCCGATCAGGCAGCCGCGGATCGCATGGCGATGTGCCTCGCACCTCCCGGGCTCGAGGATGGTGCGCGCGTCCAGCTCCCGCGCGACTTCAAGCTCGTGACGAATCGGCCGGTCAGCTTCCGGCTCTACTCGTCCACGACGCGCGAGGATCGACCGGGCGCGATCGTGCCGGTCGGCGACGGCAAGGCCGAGACCCTCGACGACGGCAGCGATCTGCTCGAGCTACCGCCGATCGTCACGGTGTTGCGTGCCCGTGGCCGTAGCGAGGTCACCGTGCGGCTCGAGATCGCGATCACCGAGCTCGGGGCGCTCGAGATTCGTTGCGTCGAAGTCGGCGGTCAAAACGAGACCTGGAAGCTCGCGTTCGACATGCGCTCCGGTGGTGCGGCACCCGTCTCCGATGCGGCCCCGGAAGCCGCACCGCACCCAAAGACCGACGAAGCCAAGACCAAGCTCACCGCTGCCTTCACGACCGGCGCCGGCCTCGCCACGCTGACCCGCGATCTCGAGACCCTCCTCGAGACCCGCCGCGACGAATGGTCGATGCAGACCACGCGCGCGCTGTTCGACGCGCTCGCCGAGGTCGCGCCCGAGCGCAAGAAGACCGCGGATCACGAACAGCGCTGGCTCAACCTCGCCGGCTTCCTCCTGCGTCCAGGTACCGGCGCGCCCCTCGATGCATGGCGTTCGCGTGTGATGTGGGGCGTGTTCAACGAGCAACTCGCATTCCCGAAACAAGAACCGAACCGGCTCGCGTGGTGGATCGTCTGGCGCCGGATCGCTGGTGGTCTCGTCACCGGGCAACAAGAACAGATCTACGATCGGACCGCGCAGCTCCTCCTGCCGAGCAGCAAGCAAGCCAAGAAGCTCGCCGAAGCCAAGCCGAGCAAGCAAGAGCTCGCCGAGATGTGGCGCGCCGTCGCGAGCATGGAGCGCCTGCAAGTCGGCACCAAGTCCAAGCTCGGTGACGAGCTCCTCGCCCGCATGGAGACCCGCAAGGGCCGTGAGGACTCCACTCACCTCTGGGCACTCTCGCGGCTGGGTGCGCGCGTGCCGCTCTACGGCCCACTCAACCTCGTCATTCCGCCGGCGCAGATCAAGCTGTGGCTCCAGCCGATCCTCACCTGGGATTGGCCCGAGCCCGACAAGGTCGCGCTCCCCCTCGCGCAGCTCGCGCGCCGCACCGGCGACCGCTCGCGCGACCTCGACGACGCGACGCGCGCAAAGCTCGCCGATCATCTGCGCCTCCTCCCCGGCGGCGATCGCGCGGTCGTCCTCGTCGAGCAAGTCGTCGCCCTCGAAGCACGCGAAGAGCGCGTCGTCCTCGGCGACACCCTGCCCGCCGGCCTGCGCATGGTGCCCGAGCCCGACGACCCGCCTCAGTGACGCGCGATCGCGGCGTCGGCCGTCTGTCCACCTAACCCACAACGGGTCGCATATCGATTATTGCGAACCACGCCACGCGTGACGTTCGCACCGATCACCCCGAGGGCACTCGCCTTCGCCCAATCAGGAATTGGCAACGCCGTCACCGCCACCGCGACGCCGATATTGATCGCCATCAAGCCATACATTCGCGCGCCACTCGGCGCCATCCCTTGCACCGGATCCGCTTCGTGCACGGCCCCATCCCACGCGCCTCCGTTCGAGGCCGTATACGTCTGCGTCGCATCGCATGCGAACAGCAACGTATCCACCGCCGCGAGCCCGTACACCGCCGGCCGGTGCGACCACGAACAGCCGACACACAACACGACCAGCAAAGCAGCGCGCATCCCCGGCGTATCGGCACACGCGTTTGATCGGTTGCCTCGAAATGGGGACGGGAGTAACCGACCCTGTTCGAGCTCCAAACAGAGCTCTAAACGGGGACGGTAACTCAGTAGTCACTTTACGCCTCGAGCTCTAAACGGGGACGGTAACTCAGTAGTCACTTTACGCCTCG
>JANXOP010000357.1 GCA_025357755.1 Kofleriaceae bacterium
GCAAGATCGTCGAGCAGGGCTCGCACGAGCAGCTGCTCGCAGCGGGTGGCGCGTACCACGCGCTCTATCACGCGCAGTTCGCCGCACCGGCCGCCGCGTAGCCCGATCAGGGCGTGTCGATCAGCCCGAGGAGCGCGGGGATATCGACCGGCTTGGTGAGGTGGCCGTAGAACCCGGCGGCCTTGCCCCGCCTGCGATCCTCGGGACTACCGTAGCCGGTGATCGCGATCATCCGCGGCGCGCGCGCGCCGAGCTCGGCGGTGACCCGCGTCGCGAGGCTGATGCCGTCGAGGCGAGGCAGGCCGAGATCGATCAACGCGATGTCCGGAGGATTCGCGAGGATCTCCGCGAGGGCTTGCTCGCCATCGTGGACGATCGTGATCTGGTGACCGCGGCGCGAGATCAGCTCGCCGAGCAGCTCGGCTGCATCGACGTTGTCGTCGACGACGAGCACGCGGCGCACCTGCGCGGCGAACGGGCGCGCCGGCAGGCGAACGGTGACCTCGGTGCCCTGGCCCGGCCCCGCGCTGTACGCGAGGACGCTGCCGTTGTGGAGCTCGACGAAGCGACGGACGAGCGCGAGGCCGATGCCGAGCCCACCCGTGGTGCGATCGACGGGCTGCGGCGCCTGCACGAAGATGTCGAAGATCGTCGGTAGGATCTCCGGCGCGATGCCGACGCCGTTGTCGCGCACGCGGATGACGATCTCGTTCCCCTCTCGCGTCGCGCGCACCCCGATCTGGCCACCCTGTGGCGTGTAGCGCGCGGAGTTCGTCAAGAGGTTCGCGACCACCTGGGTGAGCCGCGCTTCGTCGCCGCGCAGCTTGAGATTCTTGGCGACCTCGACCTCGAGCGTATGGCCCTTCGCGTCGAGCTGGAGCTTCGCGATCTCGACCGCCTTGGTGATGATCGCGGACAGATCGGTATCTTCGACGCGGAGCTCGATCTTGTTGTGGACGATCCTCGAGACATCGAGCAGGTCATCGACGATCCGCACGAGGTGCTGCGCCTGGCGCTCGATGATCGCGAGCTCGCGCTGGGTCTTGGCATCCGCGCCGCCCCGGAGGGTCATCAGCTCGACGGCCGAGAGGATCGGCGCGAGGGGGTTGCGGAGCTCGTGCCCGAGCATCGCGAGGAAATCATCCTTCGCGCGGCTCGCGGCTTCGCGCTCGCGAGACAGGCGTGCGTTATCGAGCGCGGTCGACATCACGCGGCCGAGCTCGCTCATCGCCGAGAGATCGCTGTCGTCGAAATCGCGACCCGACTCCGCGGTCATCATCACGAAGAAGCCGAACAGCCTGCCGCGGTACCACAGGGGCAACGTGATGATGCTGCGGAACGAGATCTCGGCCATCAGCGCCGCGTGCTCCGGGCCGCGGGCCGAAGCCGCGATCGCCTCGGCGGTCACGCGCGAGGTGATCAGCGGCTTGCCTTGCGCCTGATGCAGGATGTGGGTCTCGGGCAGCTGCGATGGCGAAGGATGCGCCATCATCTTCTCGGCGAGCGCGGCCGACGCGGGCGAGGCCGCACGCGACGCGATCCTGCGGCTGGTCTCGCCTTCGTAGAGATCGAGCACCGCGAAATCAGCGATGGTCTCCACCGCAGCTTGCGTGATCGAGGCGAGCGCGGTCTCGAGGTCCTCGGCCGCGAAGGCGAGATGCTCGGTCGCGCGCGTCAAGAACTGCTGACGGACCGCGCCGCGATGCTGCTCGGTGACGTCGCTGCCTTGGACGAGGATGCCGATCGTCGCGCCCGTGTCGTCGACGATCGGCTGGTAGACGAAATCGACGTACCGAAAGAACGGCACGCCCTCGACGCTGAAGTTCGCGCGCAGGCCGCGACCTACGAACGGCTTGCCACTCTGGTAGACCCGGTCGAGGAGCTCGTAGAAGCCCTGATCTGCGAGGTCGGGCAGGGCCTGGCGAATGGTGAGCCCGACGAGCTTGCGGTTGCCGACCACCGCGTCGTACGCGGGATTCGTCAGCTCGAAGAGGTGCTCGGGTCCCGACAGGAACGCCATGAACCCGGGCGCCTGCTCGAGCAGCGATCGGAGCTCGCGGAGCCGATCGCTCAAGCCCTTCGCGGTGGCCTGGACGCGCGCGGCATTGTTGAGCAGGGTGTTCGCGGTCACCGTGCTGTGGAGCTGGGTGACATCCTCGGTGTGCTGGAGCACGTGAGTGAGCTCGCCGTGCTCGTTCTTGATCGGCGTGTGGAGCGCGCTCCAGATCCGCTTGACCAGCGGGCCATCGACCGTCTCGCGCACGCTGTATGGGATGTAAGCGAGCGTATCGGGTTCGCCCGTGGCGATGACCCTCCGCAACGAGGCGTCGAGCAGGCGACGTGGCTCGTTGTTCGGATCGTCTGGATCGTTCGGAAACGCTTCGAGGATGTGCGTGCCGACGAGCGCTTCGAGCGTGCTGCCCGTGATCGCGAGGTACGCACGATTCGCCGCGGCTACGTGCAGCTCGCGATCGACCACGACATACGGATTCGGGCTCGCTTCGAAGAGCGCACGGAAGTCCGCGGCAACCATGGACGCCTCACCATAGCGTATGCTCGGCGGCCATGGGCGACCGCGGCAACATCTACTTCGTCGATCAACATCGCGGCAAAGAACGCATCGGGATGTACATGTACTCGCATTGGGGCGGGGCGGTCATTCCGAGCGTGGTCGAGGCGGCCTTGCGCCGTGGCCGCGAGCGCTGGGGCGACTCGCAGTATCTCGCTCGCATCGTGTTCTGCGAGCTCATCAAAGATGATCTGATGGAGACGACGGGCTACGGCCTGTCGACCAAGATCGGCGACAACGAGCACGCGATCGTGCGCGTCGACGATGTCGATCAGACCGTCGCCGTGTGCCAGCCCGGGACCGAACAGAGCTCGGGCAAGCCGATCGGCTCGTGGTCCTACGAGGAATTTCTCAAGGTCGCCAAGCAGCTCGATCAGATGCTGGACGAGAGCGACGATAGCGACGACATCGGGGGCGACATCGAGGTCCCGGTCGCGAAGGCCAAGAAGCCCAAGAAGAAGCCCGCCAAGGCAAAGGCCAAGGCCGCACCGAAAAAGCCGAAGAAGAAGCCAGCGGCCCCGCCGAAGGCCAAGCGCAGGGGGCGGTGATGGCGAGCGCCGAGATCAAACGCTTTCGCGAGATGTACGACACGTTCTCCGAGGCGTGGATCGAGCGCATCGAGGAGATCTATGCGCCCGCGTTTCGCCTCCAGGATCCATTTCACACGATCGTCGCGGACTACGCGAAGCTCCGGTCCTACTTCAAGCGCGCGCTGACCGCGCCGGCGTCCAGCCGGTTCATCACCGAGGACGATGCGACCGGTGCCGATGGCACGTACGTGCGCTGGCGCTGGGAGTACAAGCTGCGCGCAAAGGATGCGCTGCGGATCGTTCCCGGCGTCACGCACATCCGGTTCACCGGCAGCCAGATCGCGTATCACCGCGATCTGTTCGACGCGGCCGAGGGCTTCTACGAAGCACTGCCCGTCATCGGCGCCGCCTTGCGCGCCGTGAAGAAGCGCATTCCATAATCGGTCGATCGCTGTGGCTAGCACGGCCCCGTAAAAGCCATGTATAGTCGCAGCCATGGCGGAATCGTCGGGGCCCCTCCCTAGCCCCCAGCGGCTGCTCTCGATCATCGAGTTGCAGAACGTGATCGCGGCGGCCGCATTCAATACCGAAGAGATCATGCGGCTCGTCGCCGAGCGTGCGGTCAGCCTCCTCGGTGGAACCGCCGCGACGGTCGAGCTGGTCGAAGGCGACGATGTCGTGTGCCGCGCATCGGCCGGACCGACGAGCCAGATCGGCCTGCGCCGGTCCCAGAAGTCGACGCTCTCGGGTCGCTGTGTCGCCGAGCGCAAGCCGGTCAAGGCCGACGACGGTCGCGCGCTGTGCGTGCCGCTCATCCACGGCGAGCATGTCGTCGGCGTGCTCGGCACGACCCGCACCGCGGGCGCGTTCACGGATGAAGATATGGAGACCGTTCGGGTCCTCGCGAACATCATCGCGATCCCGCTCCATCGCACGCGGAGCTTTCCGCGCCCGCGCTACGACAATACCCACGATGCCCTGACCGGCCTCTTGAATCGGCGCGCATTCGAAGAGCGCGTCGGGGTCGAGGTTGCACGGCGCAACCGCTACCAGCAGTCGTTCAGCATGGCGGTCCTCGATCTCATCGGCTTCAACACTGCCGCCGATCGCTTCGGCGAAGCTGGTGGCGACGAGCTGTTGCGGACGATCGGGACCATCCTGACGAACCACACGCGCGTCATGGACGCGTGCTTTCGCCTGGGCGGCGACGAGTTCGCCATCGTGATGCCGGGAACGGCACTCGAAGGCGCCAAGATCGTCATCGACCGCTGCCGTGCGCACATCCTCGAAGCGAACCTGCTCGAGGGTACGGTCAGCGCGAGCGTCGGGATCGTCGAAGCCGGCGAAGAGACCTACGACGCGCTGGTCGGTCGCGCCGAAGATGCGTTGCGCGCTGACAAGACCGCGCGTCGCTGACAGATGTTTCAGTGCGGTTGTGAACGCGTGATTACGCGCGTCACTTCGCCCGACGAGTGAACGCCTCACTCTGATAGCCGCGAATGTGTGCTGTCCGAACCGAGACCGCTGCGTGGCGAGACGGCTTTGCGCGGTCACGGCGCGATTCGCTACGACGAGATCGCGCACGTGTTTGCACGACCTCGGCGAGAAGCGCGGAAACAGCTGGCGATGGTCGCTGGCACTGTTCTCGCTGAAGCGTCCAGACGATGAGGAACATCGCTCTCGCAGTTTGTTTCAATGCACTCGTGGCCTGTGTCGATGCTCCTTCGGAGCCGACAGAGACAGCGTCACAGGCGCTCGCGACGAACAACGTGCCTACCGAGATCGCGAACGTCGCGCAGCACCCTCACGCCGCGATCTGCAGTGGCGGTCGGTTTCGGTGTTTCGCGCAGCGTCGCACCGATGATGCAGGAAACTTCATCGCGTACGCGCAGTCGCAGGGGCTTGGCGCGACCGATCTGGTGAGCGCGTACAACCTCGACACCTCGGTCGACCCGGGCGCGACGATCGCGATCATCGACGCGTACGGCTACACCAACCTCGCGAGCGACCTCGCGACCTATCGCACTCACTACGGACTGCCCGCGTGTACCGTGGCGAACGGTTGCTTGAAGATCGTGAACCAGCAAGGCGCGACCTCGCCGCTGCCCGCGAACCCGCCCGCGAACGATGACTGGACCGGCGAGACCGCACTCGACGTGCAGATGGCCTCGGCCGCGTGCCCGAAATGCAAGCTGCTCGTGGTTTTGGCCGATGACGATCAAGGCGACGGGCTGATGATCGCGAACACCACCGCGGCCTCGCTCGGCGCCACGGTCATCAGCAACAGCTGGGGCTCGCCGGAGAGTGGCGCCAGTTCGATCGCGAGCTCGGAGGCTTACTTCGATCACCCGGGCATCGCGATCTTCGTCGCCGCGGGCGACAACGGGTACGACGATGGCGGCCAGGGTCCTGACTATCCGTCGACCTCGGCCTTCACGATCGGGGTCGGCGGCACCACGCTCGCGGCCTCGAGCAACGCTCGCGGTTGGACCGAGGCCGCGTGGAGCGGCGGTGGCAGCTCGTGCAGCACGAGCGTCGCGAAGCCGACCTGGCAGACCAGCACCGCATGTGCGAAGCGCATGGCCTCCGATGTCTCGGCGGTCGGTGATCCGAACACCGGCGTCGCCGTCTACAACGCGAGCCAGGGCGGCTGGGCCGTCATCGGTGGCACCTCGGCCGCCTCGCCGCTCGTCGCCGCGATCTTCGCGCTCACCAAGCATGGCGATACGACCGCCGCGTTCGCGTACGCGAACACGGCCGCCTTCAACGACGTCACGAGCGGCAAGAACGGCACGTGCACGACCGCGCTCTGCAAGGCGGCCGCGGGTTGGGATGGCCCGACGGGCATCGGCACGCCCGATGGCGCGAAGCTCGCGGCACTCGTCGGTAGCGGCAGCGGCAGCGGCAACGGCAACGGCAGTGGTAGCGGCTCGGGCAGCGGAACGAACATCGGATCGGGCAGCGATGCAGGTTCGGCGGGCGGCAGCAGCACGACGGGCTCGGGCAGCAGCACGACCGGCGGCGGTAGCGATACGACCGACACGAGCGCGGGCTCGTCCGGCGGCTGCAACGCTGGTGGCGGCCTGGCCGGCTCGGGCTCGCTGATCGTGATCGGCCTTGCCGCACTCCGCCGTCGCCGTCGTCGCGCTTAATTCTCGGGATTCACGGACGACGAGATCAGCGGACAGCTTCGTTGCGGGGCGAGCGTGATCTTGTAGTCGGCGGCGAGCCCCTCGCGAGGCCTCTGAGCGGGGATCTCGGGCCGGGAGCGGCCAATTTGTCCTCGGAAATTCGCTCGTTTTGCATCGCTTGCGCGGAGGCGCTTGACTTCAAACCGTTGGGTCGCTAGAAATGCGCCCTGCCACCGCGGGAGTAACTCAGTGGTAGAGTGCAACCTTGCCAAGGTTGACGTCGAGGGTTCGAATCCCTTCTCCCGCTCTATCTAACTTGCTGTATTTGTTCTGGAAGTAGTCTCAGGTTCCGCCGTTTTTGGCAGGAATTTGGCACGACCTTCAAGCATCGTGAGAACGCGATCCGTTGGATCGATTTCCTTCATGCCGGCTGCGACCAGCTCTGCAGGAATCGATCGATGCCGTTCGGCGATGTGCACGTAGCCCATCGTCTCGTCGATCCGCTTGTGGCCCATCCACTCCATCAGCTGCCACGGGTTCACCCCGAACCGCGCCGCGTGCGTCCCGAACGAGTGACGCAACACGTGCCATCCGCGGTTGGGCAGACCAGCCTGATCGCACACGCGATACGTCGCGTGTGACGTCTGCGCGTCGCGGAGCGCCGAGTGCTCCGTCATGCGCGTGCCGGCCTTGTCGTGCTCGCCCTTGTCCTGATTGTTCAGGACGTAGCCTTCGCGCACGACGCGCCCTTTCAGATCCCGCACGCCTTCATCGACCGGCAACGCGAGCAAGGCCTCGACGAGCGTTCCCGTCATCGGCACCGTTCGTCGTGTCCGTCCCTTCGGCGTCCCGATGAATCCGTTCCCCGCTTGTCGGTTCACGGTCAGGTAGCCGTCGATCAGATCGATGTCCTCGCGCCATCGCAGCTCGCGGATCTCGCCGATCCGCAAGCCCGCCTCTCCCGCCAAGCACACCGCCGCGTACCACCACGGTCCTTCTTTGCGCGCACCCGCGAGGAGCTTTGCGTACTCCTCGATGGTCCACGCTTCGATCTCGGGACGGTCGACCTTACGCAGCCGAATCCGCGGGACCTTCTCGATCAGCTCGACCTCCGCCGCGTAGCGGAGGGACTTGCTGAGGACCGCCATGATGTTGTTGATGCTCTTGTCGGAGAGCGGCTTGTTCAACTTGCCGCGCTCGACCAGGCTGGCGCGGAGCTGTTGGACTTGCTCCACGCCGATCTGATCGAGACGCAATTTGCCGAACGCCGGCTTGAGGTAATTCTCGAACGAGCTGCGCTTCGAGATCTGTTCGGAGGGCTTGTTGCGCTCTCCGATCACCCATTCCTTCCAGAACCGTCCATCGAACCACTCCTCGTACGTCGGCAATTCTTTCGTGGTTGCCGCCGCCGTCGGGTGCTGAACGCGATAGATCGCTTCGCGCTCGGCCTGCTCTGCTGCTGCTCTCGTGTTGTTGTCTTTGGGTGCCGTACCGCTGACACGCACCTCGACTCCGTCCGGACCTCGGAGGAGCTTTCGGTAACGCCAACGGCCATCAGGTTCTTTTCTAACCGCCATGGTTAGCCTTTCCTGATCAACCCCGTGTTGCACCGTTCTACGATGCCATGGTCGGGGACGATCGTCGTCGAGATCGGCGGGAAGTCGGCCGCCGCTCGCCCGCAAAAAGCGGTCGGCGCGTGCTCAGGTCTTGGGTTTCGTCGCCGCTGCGGACTGCCCGAGCCACGCGATCACTTGCGAACGCGAGAACACGATCCTGCGGCCGAGCCGACGGTGCGGAATCTGATTCCTCGTCGCGTACTCGTAGACTGTCTTGCGGTTCACACCGAGGAACTTTGCGAGCTGATCGGCGCGCATGCATTCGGGCTCGTCCCATCCCGACGTACGGCCCTGCGCCGCTTGCAGTGGCGCCTCGGTCGATTCGACGTGGTTCTCCATGACGGTCCTACGCCGGTCGCTTGGCGGAGGTTGGCAGGACCGGAACGAGCTGGAACTTGAGGGACGAAACGGCCGGCGGGGCTGCGTCGGCTGGAAGCGCGGCACGTAGGCGTGCGATCGCGAGATCGAGCAGTTGCTCGGGTGGCATCCCGCGCAGTGCGCCGACGACCGCTGCGAATGGAGGCATCGCGGTCCCGTCAGTCGTGGGAGTGGGGGCTGCGAGGGGCTCGCCGACCTGCGCATCGAGCGCGAGCAGCAGCGTGCGGCATGCGTGGGCGCCGGTCGCCCGAGCTTCATCCGTCGCATCGGAGATGGTCGCGAGTCGAATCGCTTCGATCAGGTTATCCATGGTGGTTCCTCACGCTGCGATCGGGGCGGTGGCAATGTTGCGAGCTACGCGCTCGTCGGTCCAGGGAAGCAGCGCCCACGTGAACATGTGGCTCATTGCATCGGTCGGCGCGAAGTGGCCGTCCTCGCGTTTCCACAGTTCGAAGTAGAGCGCGTGCTCGCCACTCTTGAGATCCACGTAGCCGAGGACGTCGCCGGACTTCACGCGCTCCAGCTTGTTGGTTTTGATCTCGGCGCGTGGCTTCGCGAACATGTGATCGAGGCCGGTGTAGTAGGTCGCCCACCCGTTCAGGTGATCGACGATCAGCGTGTAGCCGGCCTCGCCTTTGCCTGCGTAGATGATCTCGCCGGCCGCACAGGCGAAGGCGGGAACGAAGCGCGGCACTGGTAGCTCGTTCTCGTAGCCGAGGTGCGTGCCTAGCATCTTGAGCCCGCGATCGAACACCGTGGGCACGTTGCCGTTGAGGATCGGAAGCGGCCAGACGGGCGCGTTGTCTTTGGCGTTGGAGAATAGAGATGGGTTCGGCATGGGGGCTCCTTCAAACGGTGAGGGTTCAGAACGGAACGGCTTCGTCGGCGGCCGGTTGGCCGATCAAGTTGTCGCGAGGGCGCAGTCGGTGAATGAGGCGTGACTCTTCGTCGAGCGAGTCATCCGGCTTGGTAAGGCGGATCGCGACCTCGACGTCGCCGCGGTCGTACGTGAGCCCCGGGTCGTGGCCTTCGGCGTACTGGCCGCGCCAGAAGCCTTTGAACCGCCGCCACGCTTGGAAGTGGCGCGTGAGCGTGTCGTACAGGCGACCGGCCGACGAGCCGACGTAGAGGAGCTCGTGGGACTCGATATCGCGGATGAGATAGACGCCAGCCTCGCCTTTGAGATCGCGGACCCACTGCGGATACGCGCCGCTCTCACCGACGGGTCGGTAGGTCAGCGATCCGTTGCGAGCCACGAGTGCGGTCCGCGGATCGCCGACGTGCTCCCAGGTCTTCATCACGAGCTCGGGATCGATCGCGTCGGAGGGATTGCCGAGCCAGACCTCGAAGTGAAGGTGTTTGAGCTTCTCGCCGTCGAGCGGACTGAAGCCAACCGTGCCGAGGATATCGCCCGCGCGGACACGCTGCTTCGATTGGCCGCGCGAGGTCGGCGTGACGAGCAGCTTATCGAGATGCGTGTAGAACGTCGCGACCTTGCGCGGCCCGTGCTCGATCACGATCGCGTTACCACGTGACGTCTTCATCGCCGACCACACCGCACCATCGGATGCGGCCACGACCGCGATGTCGTCCGGCATCACGAACGCCTTGGTGCCGTTCGAGGTGCCGGGCTTGAACGCATCGGATGCGTTGCGCTTGAACATCAGGTCGACCCCGCCGTGGCGAGCCACGGCTGGACGCGGCGAGTTGAAGCCGTCGGAGACCGCGACCGGACGACCGTTGTAGTTCTGGACCGGCCATACCCAGCGGCCGGTGAACGTGGACGCGAGCGTGGACGGCGACGGATTCGACGTATGCGTGCGTGACCGCGACCACAGGTACGCCGCGAGCGCGCTGCCGCCGAGCAACAAGGGGAGGCGGCTCATCTCAGCTCTCCTTGGTCTCGTGGTGACCGGCGCGCGTGATCAGGAACAAGCCGACAAGCCCGGCGCCGACGAGCAGCGGCGTCCCGAAGCCAGTGAACAGCCCCTTGCCGGCGGAGCTCGCGATGCTCCCGATCGCATGCGCCGCGCTGCCGACGATGTCATCGATCTCGCTGCCGACCGACTTCGCACCGGAGACGAGGTTCTGCGGGAGGTGAACGATGCTGTCTTTGAGCGAGTCGGCCAAGACGTCTGACTTCGTCGGCGCCTCGTCGGCGACCGAGATCTGGATCGCGACCTCCGACATCTGACGCCAGAAGGCGTTGTTCTTGGGATAGATCGCTGACGGCGTGGCCTTGCGCGCAAGCGCATCGACATCCGCGAGCGCGAGCTTCCAGCGCTGGGCCACGCCGTCGTGCCCGAATACCTTCTTCACGCTGCTGAGTTGCTTGGTCCAGTAGTCCGCGAGGGCGATGACGTCCGCGTTCGTCGAGCGCGGAATCGGCCGCTTGAATCCGACCATTCCTAGCTCGGGATCCTTGTCGTCCGCGCCGCGTTGCTCGCGCACGTAGTTGAACTGCGCCGCATACAGCTCGTCGAATGACGATACGTCGAAGTGCTTGAACGGGCCGTCGCTCTTCGGGCCGGCGTTGCGGAGTGCAGAGCCGAGATCGAAGATCAGCGCATCCCACTCGAACGGTGTCGGCATCGGCGCGCCTTGCGAGTGCAGGTACACACAGACTTGCGACAACGTGTCCCAGAACGATTCGTTCTCCGGGTACTCGGCGTTGGGCGCGACGAGCGCGAGGTCTTCGAGGTCGCGCACGAGCGCACGCCAGCGGTTCGTGACGCTCAGGGCGCCGAACTCGAGAGGCAGAGCGCGGACGTGAGGATCGATCACCGCGGCGATCGCGATGACGTCGTTTCCCGCGGAGCGTGGGGTGCGGACGACCTCTTCGTCTTCGGTGATGACTTCGGTGAAGCCGCGCGTTTCGAGCGTTCGCTCGCGCAGAGCGAAGTACGCGCGCAGCCATGAGGTGATTGCGATCGGCATGAAAACTCCGTCGAAAGAAAAAAGGATCGGGGACCGGGGTCGCGCGAGCGATGTTCGTCGCGACCGGGTTGGTTACTGCGTTACGAGAACTGCGAAGCCACTACTGCCGCTACTGGTCGTTGCAGCTACGCGGAATCACGATCGCGATCTGTCCCGCCGCGAGTGCGTCGGAATCGACCGGACAGTCATCACACGTGCCACCGGAGCTCGAGTCGTCAGCCGGAGCCGGCGCTGCCGCCGGTGCACCAGCCGCGAGATAGCCGCCATTCGTCGTCGGCTGTCCGACACCCGAATAGGACGGCGTTCCCACGCCTCCGAACAACGATCCGATCCGACCGAACAACGATCCGCTGGTATCAGCGGGCGGTTGTCCCGCGCCGAGGTACGAAGGGGTCGGCATCGCCTAGCCCATCACCTTGCCGACGAGACTCCCGAGCGTCCGGACCTGCTCGTCACGCTTCGCGTGCTGAGCGAGCGCACCCTGATACATGATCAGGTTCGCCACGTCCGTACCCGCATCGCGCGTCGCCACCGGCGAAGCCGGCAGCGTCTGCAGCATCGCGAACAGCTGGGCCACCATGTCGACGACCTGACCCGTGGTCAGCTTGCCGAACAGCGCCGCCGTTGCCGACGGCTGCGCGTACGGAGCCTGGTAGTAGACCGGCGCTTGCTGTGCGTACGGAGTCGGGCGTCCGCCCGAACCCGGCGCATAGATCGTCGTCACCGGACGGCCGGTGGGACGCGCCCCACTGGACGTTCCAGTGCGATGATCGCGAGGGTCTGCGTTGCGAGTGTCCACGTAATACACGTCTGCGTAGTCGTCCATCTGTGTCTCCTTTGTGTGGTCGCGCTTCCGATCGCTCGCGCGACCCCGATCCCCGATCCGGCCCCGGCTAGGCGGCCTGTTGCTCCTCACCGGTCGCGAGGGCGAGCCGCTCGCGAGCTCGCTCGAACGCGCTCTCGAGGGCGCCGGGCGGTAGACCACCCGCGTTCGCCGGCTTGCCGATGCTCGCGACCTTCGGCGCTGCGGGTTTCGCGCCGTTGTGCTGATCGTCGAGCAGCATCAGCGCGAGCTGGCTACCAGCCGCCGACATCGTGCCCGCGCCGACGCTCTTGATCGTCGAGCCGTCACCCTTCCACGCGAGACCCGCTCCCACGGCGGCGAGGGCCCCGGCGATCGTCTTCGGTGCCCAGCCCTGGCGAGCGAGGAACGATCCGATCAGCGCGGTCCCTGCTGCACCCGCTGCGGTGTAGCCGAGCTGATGCATCGATGTGCCCTCGGCCTGGCGGGCTGCGCGAGGCGGACGAGGTGCCGCATTGCGCGGCGGCGGTGCCGCGTTGCGCGGCTTGAACTTGAACTTCGGTTTCTTCTTCTTGTTCATCGTGTGCTCCCTATGCGGTTGCGAAGTGAACGGTCACGCTCTTCGGAAACGAGCGCTCCCAGAGGTCGCTCGCGCTCGGTAGCTTCATGGCGGGCGCGAACCACGGGCCCAGCATCCCGACCGGTCCGAGGTCGCGCTCGATCGCGCCGATGATCAGCGCGAACGTGAACAGGACGTCGTCGGTGTC
>JANXOP010000411.1 GCA_025357755.1 Kofleriaceae bacterium
ATCGAAGATCGACTTGCTCCAGCAGCAGATCATTCGCTCCGAGCGGCTCGCCACGCTCGGCGAGCTCGCCGCCGGCGTCGTGCACGAGCTCAACAACCCGCTGACCTCGATCACGGTCTATGCCGAGTACCTCGTGCGCAAGCTCGAGGCCCAGGGCCAGGAAGCACCGGACGTCGAGAAGCTCCGCCGGATCGGCGCGAGCGCGCAGCGGATCTTGCGGTTCTCGCGAGACCTCGTCCAGTACGCGCGGCCGAGCGGCAAGGAGCTCGAGAGCGTCGATCTCGCTTCGATCGTGCGTTCGTCGGTCTCGATCTGCGACCACCTGCTCGAGCGCGGCAACATCACACTCGAGGTCGAGATCTCGCCCGAGCTGCCGGTGATCCACGCGGTCGGCGGTCAGCTCGAGCAGGTCCTGATCAACCTGATCACGAACGCGGTCCACGCGATCGATTCGAATGGCAAGATCGTCGTACGGGCTCGGCTAGCCGACCAGAACGTCGCGCTGCTCGAGGTCAACGACTCGGGCCCGGGCGTCAAGGCCGAAGACCGCGAGCGGATCTTCGAGCCGTTCTTCACGACCAAGCCGGACGGTAAGGGCACGGGCCTCGGTCTCCCGATCGTGCGCAACATCGTCGAACAGCACAGAGGTGCGATCACCGTGGGCCAAAGTGATCTCGGCGGCGCCGCATTCCGCGTGACGATCCCGGTCGGTTGAAGATCTGATCCCGGCTCGAGCCAGGGTCCGGAACGCGGACAGATATCTTGCGCTGCTGATCGAGCCTGATAGTGTGGCCATCGGTATGAAGCCAGAAGTGATGCTCGAGCTCTTGGAAGGCGTTGCCGACCAGCTCGCGATCAAGGTCACCTACGAGCCGCTCCAGATGGCGAGCACGACGAGCTCGATGCGTGGCGGGCTGTGTCGGGTGAAGGGCGCCTACCGGGTGATCGTCGACAAGCGGGCGACCGACGAGGAGCGCGTTGCCACGCTGGCGTCCGCTCTCGGTCGGTTCGAGATCGGCGAGCTCCAGGTTCCAGCCTCGGTGCGTGCCGTGATCGCGATGTACGAGGGCACCGGCCCGAAAAAAGTCGCCGCCGCGTAACCGCGCTATGGTTGGTGCATGCGCGTGTTGCTCGTCGGCGTGTCGCTCGTGTTGGCCTGCAGCAAGCCCGCGCGACGCGAGCTCGATCTCGACCTGATCAAGATTACCGGCGAAGGCAAGCTGCGGACCGATACGGTCGGCGACACGGTCCATGAGACCGCGACGTTCGTCCTGGTCGATGCCGAGAATACCGGACGCGAAGGCGCGTTCGTCACCCTCGCGGGCGATCTCGCAGACGGCAGCGGTCACGCGATCGGCGAGTTCAAGGCGACCTCGCTGTGGATCCCGCCGGGCGAGAGCCGCACGTTCGCGCTCGTCGATCGCGAGCGCAAGGCGCGGCCCGAAGCGCGTGCCGCGAAGATCCTCGTGCGTCAGGCCACGATCCCCTCCGAGCCGCCCGCGGCGTACGTCGACCAGATCCGCGAGATCGTGGACAACGGCAACCTCGTCGTCCAAGGCGTCCTGCACAACGATGCGAAGCGGCCGGGGCAGATCGTGGTGATCGCGTCGTTTCACGCGGCAGACGGGCGACCGATGACGCGACCGTTCACGATCCAGAGGGTCGCGGCAGGTGCGACCCAAGCGGTGCAGTTCGTGAGCACGCCGGGTGCGAAGCACGGCACGATCTACGTCGGCGACACGGCTTACTGACGGAGACCGTGCTTGCGGAGCAGCGTGAGCAGGTACGGGCGATCCATGCGCGCGAGCCGCGCAGCTTCGCTCGCGTTGCCACCGGCGCGATCGATCAGCGTGCGCAGGTAGTCGGCCTCGAAGTGCTGGAGTGCGGCAGCGCGCGCCTCGCGATACGGCGCGACCGCGCCACCGGGACTCGCGAGCGGAACGTGCTTCGTGGGCTGATCAGAGGCGAGATCGATCTCGCCCATCACGACCGCGGCCTCGACGACGTTGCGAAGCTCGCGCACGTTGCCGCTCCACGGATGCGCCTTGAGTTGATCGATCGCGGGAGCGAGCGGCCCGAGCTCCGCCACGCCGGTGAGGCGCTGGACGAAGTGCATCACGAGTAGCTCGATGTCATCGGGGCGCTCGCGCAGCGACGGGATCAAGATCTTCGCGACCGCGAGGCGATAGTAGAGGTCGGCGCGGAATCGACCCGCGTTGACCTCGGCGCGCAGATCGCGATGCGTGGCTGCGAGCACGCGGACATCGACCTCGACCGCTTGGCTGCCACCGACCCGCGTGAAGGCGCGGCGCTCGAGTACGCCGAGGAGCGCGGGTTGGACATCGAGCGGCAGCTCGCCGATCTCGTCGAGCAACACGGTGCCGCCATTCGCGCGCTCGAAGGCGCCGGCGCGGCGCTGATCGGCGCCCGTGAACGAGCCACGCTCGTGGCCGAACAGTTGCGATGCGATCAGCGTCGCCGGCATCGAGCCGCAATCGACGATCACCATCTCGTGCGCGCGGCGCGGGCTCGCCTCGTGGATCGCCCGCGCGACCACTTCCTTGCCGACGCCCGTCTCGCCCTGGATCAACACTGACGAGTCGACGCGCGCGAGCTTGTAGATCAACCGCGCGACCTCGCGGATCGCATCGCTCTCGCCGACCAGCTCGGCGCTGCGCGGCACTTCGGCGGCGGGCGGCTGGACGGCCTGACCGGCTTCTTCGACGGTGAGCGTGGTGTCGCCGAGCCGCAGTTGCGTGCCCGCGGCGACGATCGCGCGCTCGACGCGGATGCCCCCGACCCACGTCCCGTTGCGGCTGCCGAGATCGATCAGCTGCACGCCCTCGACCGTCCGCTGGAGCTCGAGGTGATAGCGGCTGACGGTCGGATCGCGCAGCACGAGGGCGTTGTCTTCACTCGTGCCGATCGCGAGCTTCGCACCATCATCGGGCGCGCAGACCGTGCCGATATCGACGCCTGCATCGACGCGCACGCGCAGCTTGCGCACGACCTTGATCGGCCGCGGCTGCAACTTGGTTCGCGGAAGTTCGTCGTCGCTCGCCATCGCTTCCGTGTGCAGTAACACGATCCGCGGAGCGACCACACGCCTTCACACAGGAAGGACCGGGCGTGACAGCTGCCTGTTGGCGCGTCCCCACAGCGCGCCTCATTCGATCACGACACCCCGCGCAGTTACCGTGCGGGTGAACCGGGCACAGGCCATGCACGAGCGCCGGGTCATGCGCTCATCTCTCGTTCTCGCAGCCCTCGTGGTGGCGTCGTCGGCGAATGCCGCGGGCCTCGTTCAGGTCCAAAGCTTCGGCTCGAACCCCGGTGCACTCGCGATGTACGAGTACATCCCCTCGGGTTTGCCGAGCGGCTCGCCACTCGTCGTGGTGCTCCACGGCTGCACGCAGTCCGCATCGAGCATGGTCGAGGCGGGTTGGAACACGCTCGCGGACCAATATCACTTCGCGGTGCTCTATCCACAGCAGCAGAGCGCGAACAACCCGGTCGAGTGCTTCAACTGGGCGGGCGAGTATGGCGACACCGCGAACCTCACGCGCGGCATGGGCGAGAACCAATCGGTGATCTCGATGATCGATACCGAAATCTCGACGCATCAGATCGCGACGAACAAGGTCTACGTCGTCGGCTTCTCCGCCGGTGCGGCGATGACCGCGGTGCTCGCCGCGACGTGGCCCGATCGCTTCGAGGCGGCCGCCGTGATGTCGGGCGTGGCGTACAAGTGCGCGACCTCGGTCAGCGAGGCCTACAGCTGCCAATCGCCGGGCGTCACCAAGACCCCGTCGGTGTGGGGCGATCTCGTTCGCGGCGCATCTTCGATGACGCACTGGCCGCGCATGCAGCTCTGGCAGGGCAGCTCGGATTCGACCGTCGCGCCCGCGAACCAGGTCGAGCTCGTCAAGCAATGGACGAACGTCTGGGGCGGCACGCAGACCGCCGACGAGACCGAGACGCTCGCGAACAGCGCGGGGACGCGCAACGCATACAAGGTCAATGGCCAGATCGTCGTCGAGACTTACACGATCAGCGGCATGAGCCACGCGGTCGTCGTCGGCACCGATGGCAGCACCACGTGCCCCGGCACGGCCGGCTCGTACTTCGAGGACCACAAGATCTGCTCGACGATCCGTGCCGCGACCTTCTTCGGGCTGACCGGAACCAATAACGGCAACGGTAGCGGTTCGGGCAGCGGTAGCGGTTCGAACAACGGCAACGGCTCGACTACGCCGTTCGTCTCGATCATCTCGCCGACCAATGGTGAAGATGTCTCGGGTACGGTCGCGGTCGTGGTCGCCGCAAACGACGATGCCGGCGTCACGAACGTCGAGCTCTCGATCGATGGCGTCTCGGTCGGCACCGATGCCACCGCGCCATACCAGTTCACCTGGGACGCGAGTGCGGCGATGGCGGGCTCGCACACCCTGGTCGCCACCGCGACCGATGCGGCGCACGCGTCCGCGTCGGTGACCTCGACGGTGATGATCGCCGCGGGCAGTGGTGCCAACGCCGAGACCCCGCACGGCCTGCCGTCATGCAGCCTCAACGCAGGTGGCGCCTATGGTGGCCTCGCTCCGATCGGGGTCGCGTTCATCGCGATCCTGCGGCGGCGCCGTCAGCGTCGATAATCTCGACAGCACCTGGAGCTGATTTTCGCCGCACGCCTCACGTAAGCTGAGGCGTGCGGTTTGTCGTTTCGGTGCTGGTCGCGGTGTGCCTGCTGGGACGTCCCGGGCACGCGGACCGACTGCCGACCATCTCGGAGTCGATCGCCGAGATCGCACAGCTCGAGACCGCACTCGAGTACGCATCCGCGCTCAACCTCGCGACCCACACGATCGCGCGCGGCGAAGCGACCCGCGATCAGCTCGCGAGCCTGCATCTGATCGCCGGTCGGCTTGCCGCCGGCCTCGATCATCCCGACGAAGCGCAGGCGCACTTCGCGCGGGTCCTGGCGCTGCGGCCCGAGACCGTGCTGGTCACCGGCACGTCGCCGAAGCTGCAAGCACCGTTCGATGCCGCGAAGGCCACCGCCGTGCCGCTGTCGGCGGACTTGTTCCATGCGGGCAATCGCGCGGTCGTCACGGTCCGACAGGATCCTCTGAAGCTGATCGTCGGAGTGCGCGTCGAGGTCGAGGGCAACGTCGTTACCGAATCGCGTGCGCTCGAGGTCGTGGTTGCCGCCACACGACGACCGATCACGATCAGTGCGCTCGACGAATATGGCAACGTGCTCGTCACTCGGGTCGACCAGGCGCCACTCACCTCGCATGGCGTTCGCCCACCGCTGTACGCGCACTGGGGCACGTACGCCGCGATCACCGGCGTCGCCCTCGTCGCTGCGGGCGTCGCTGCGTGGCGCTACGAAGACGCCCAGGATCAATTCGACCGGGGCGTCACGGAGGGCAGCAACTACACGGCGCTCCGCGCGATCGAACAACGCGGCCAACGCTGGGCGCTCGGCGCCGACGTCGGCTTCGGCATCGCCGCCCTCACCGGGGTCACCGCGGTCCTCTTGTTCGCCACGCGCCCGCACGACGTGGAGCACGTCGTCATCACGAGCCACGGCGTGGGCTACGTCGCGACGTTCTGACGGCGGTCCTCGGACTCGGTCGGACCCCGCACCTACCAGACGACGTGGATCGCGGGCGCCGTCCCACCCGAAGGGATGGTCACATCGAACGTCTTGATCTCGCCGTCCTGACGCACGGCCTTGATGTGATGCAGGCCTGCGGGGAGTGGCTTGCGACTGAAGGGAGTCACGCCGAGCTCCCGATCGTCGACGAAGATCGTCGCGTATGGGCTCGCGTTGATGCTGAAGAAGCCCGTGCTTGTGGCGGCAGGCGGCACGTCGGCGACGACGAGCTTCGGATGCGATGGATGCGTCGCCTGGTTCGCCGACTTGGCGGGCTTCGTCGGATTGATCGGCTTCGTCGGGGCAGGCTTCGTCGGGGCAGGCGGCGGCGTCACGGCATGCGGATCGACTGGCGAGGTCGGTTGGTTCTGCGCGGGCGCTTCGGTCCTCGATCGCTCGGTCGCCGCCCGCAGCTCGGGAGAGGTCGCGATCGATCCGCTCGCAGGCTGCGGCGGCGGATCCTTCGACGGCAGGACTTCGACGATCACGAACGCCGCGATGGCGGCTCCCAGCAGCACCGCCCACGCCCACCGTCGGCGAGGAGCGGCAACGCGCATCGGCTCGAGCGTCGTCGGGTTCGCGTTCGCGATCGGTGACGCCTTGACACCCGTCGTCGCAGCCTCGAGCAACGCGCGCTTGCTCGCGAGCGCGGTCGCGTGCGTGTCCTCGAACGCCGGCAACTTCGCGACCGCGCTCGACATCACGCGCGCTTGTCGCGTGCGCTGAGCTGTCAGCTGTTCGGCGTGATGCTCCGCGAGCAGCACGGCGATCTCGGTAGCCGACGCGATCCCACCGTGCGGCAGCATCGCGGTCTCGAGCGCCTTGCCGAGTTCGCGCGCGCTCGCGTAGCGGTTCGCGGGTTCGCGCGCGAGTGCCATCGCGATCACGTCGGCGAGAGCGGCCGGAATCTTGGTGTCGGCTTCGTCCGCCCGCGGAATCTCTTCTTCGAGGATCGCGCGTGCGGCGAGGTAATCGCTCGCGCGCTTGAACAGGCGCTGATGCGTCGCGAGCTCGTACAGCACGGTGCCGAGCGCGAACACGTCGCACCGCCGGTCGAGCGGCTCGCCGAGCAACTGCTCGGGCGCCATGTACTGGGTCTTGCCTTTGACCGTACCCACCTCGGTCTCGGTCGCACCGCGGACCTTCGCGATGCCGAAATCGAGGACCTTCGTGACGCCCTTCGTCGTCACGAACAAGTTCGACGGCGAGACATCGCGATGCACGAGCCCGAGCTCCGCGCCGTGCACGTCGTGCAGATCGTGCGCGTGATGCAGCCCGGCACACGCCTGCGCGATGATGCCGGTCGCGACACGCAGCTGCGGAATGCGATCGGGGTCCCGCGGTTGCGCGATCAGCTCGGTCGCGGGCACGCCATCGAGGTACGGCATCACCAGGAAGTACTCGGTGCCGTCACGGCCCAGCTCGTGCACTTCGCAGATATTCGGATGATCGAGGCGCGCGACCAGCTTGCCCTCGTCGAGGAACATCGACACGAACGCCTTCGACACGCACAGCTCGGGGAGCAGGCGCTTGACGACCACGATCTTCTCGAACCCGGCTTCGCCGGCGAGGCGCGCGAGGTGAATCTCCGCCATCCCGCCGGTCGCGAGCAAGCCGATCAGCTCGTAACGCCCCAGCTTGGTGGGCGCAGTCTGTTCGGCGTGATCCGAGGCCAAGCCGCGCTACTATTACCGCGATTCGTGCGACCCAGCTGGCTAATCTTCGTCGTGCTCGACTGCGGCGGCCTCGCGGGCTGTTGGTTCAACGCGGACTACACCCCCGGCAAAGTCGCGTGCCGCGATGGCCAGTGTCCCTCGGGCCTCGCGTGCATCGCCGAGGTCTGCGTGATCGGCACCCTCGCAGATGGCATGACCGCGGGTAGCGACGCGGCGAGCCACGATGCGCGCCCGGATACGAGCACGCCCGCCGAGCTCACGTGCAGCGACCCCGGCGCGTTCATCGCCGACACCACCGTGACGGGCTCGACCGCAGCACGATCGAACACGGTTTCTGCGAGCTGCAACGGCACGGTGATGAACGGACATGATGCGGTCTACAAGATCGCGGGCACGCTCGGCCACCAGCTGACCCTGACGCCGCACAGCGCGGCGTATCCCGTGACGGCCTACGCGATCGCCCCGTGCACGGTCGCACCCGCCACGCCGACGTGTGTCGGCAACGGCTACGCGACCGACACGACCCCGTTCACGATCACGCTGCCCGCGACGACCGACTACTACATCATCGTCGACGGCGGAAATCCCAGTCCGACCGCATCGGGCGCGTACTCGCTGACGATCGCCGTGAACTAGCCTGCTGGGGCGATCCATCATCTCTGTTGGATCGATCCAACACACCGTGTAAGACGACGCGAGTTTAGCGCCGATATGCGGCGGCACGTTCCGTGCTGAAGGCCGCTTCATGATGAGGCGACTTCTAGTAGCGACGCTGCTCGGCGCGTGCACGCTCGGCGGGACGGGCAAACCACCTGGCGACGACATGACGGTGACCGGTGTCGATAACGCCGCGTGCATCGCCGCGATGGCGATGGCACCGATGTCGTCGCCGGGCTTCGACTATCACGACGCCTTGACCACGGCGACGGTG
>JANXOP010000418.1 GCA_025357755.1 Kofleriaceae bacterium
TCCGCAGACGCTTGACCCACTTCGATCATCACCCACTCCTCGTTGCGTTGAGGAGATCACCGTAGCACTGGCTTTTTCGGCTCGAGGGCGTGCGTTCTCGACGACGATTCGATGGCGCAGGACTTCGTTTCGAGTTGGAAGGCGAAGGCGCAGCGAGACATGAAGCCAGCGCGTCTCGTGAGCGAAGAGATCGAGGTCACGGGGACGCGTGTTGCGACCCGACAAATCACGTCAACGACAAAGCGCGTGCGGCGAAGGAAATCGTCTAGCGGAGATCTTCCCGAGTTGCACACTGTCCGCGTTCCGGACAACGTTGCTCTCGATCGCGTTCACGAGAACGCCCCACGGGGGCGTCCACGTCGCTGCTTCGATGGCGCTCTTTCGATCTGGTACGGCGTGTCGCCGACGAAACGATCTACATGAGAGGACCTGCCCAAGCGCCTCGAACGAACCATCGCCGCGAATATCGACGACCCGCTGCTGACTGCGAGGCGGTGCTGCAGTCGAGCGACGGTCCGAGCGATGCTGCGCCGCGCCGCGCGGCGCATGCGAGCGAAGCACGTTAACGGCCCCGGTGGAACATCGAGCGCCGCGGTCGAACTCGGCCGATGATGATCGCGGGAGAGCTCGCACGCAGACGTCCAGCACGTCGCGTCGCCGACGAACCTATCGAATGCAGCGCGCGCAACACGACGAACCGAGACCGCGAACATCGACGAGCCGCGGGTTGCTGCGTGGCCGTGCTGCGGTCGATCTACGATCCGAGTGACGCCGCGCGGCGCCGCACGCGCGATCGACGAACATCGACGGCCCCCGTGGGGCATCGAGCGCCGACTGCGGCCGATGATGATCGCGGTGGGCTCGCTCGCAGACGTCCTGCGATGGTCCGAGTGATGCCGCGCCGCACGTGCGATCGACGAACATCAACGGCCCCGTGGGACGAGACACGACGAACCGAGACCACGAACACGAGCCCAGCCCATCGACGTGACGCCATCCTCGGCCGCGAGGGCCGTGACCTTGCGGCCGTAGATGTGCGCGCGCACGGCGCGCTCGAACCCAGTCGGCGAGGTCATTCTAGGCATCGAGCTACTCGAGTTGCGGGCGACGACGCGCTGGGGCGGATGGCCTGACCGGCCCTGGTTCGAGCCACGATCGAGCGACGATGACCCTCCGGAGATCGGTCATCAAAGCGTGGATCGCAAGCGCGATCCTGCTATGAAAATACGCTCGCGGTCTCCTGTGATTTCGAAGGCTCGAGCTCGACGTCGAAGCCGAGACGTTCGAGACTTCGCACGAGGTTGTCGGCGGTTCGAGTGCGGTCGATGTTGTCGAGGTACGCGCTGCCGAGGTCCTGGTAAGGACGTCGACGGACGCCCCGCACAATTTTCGCCCTGGTGGCGCGCCGCCTCCGAAGTAGACCCCGCGGCGCTCTTGGTCTTCCGCAGGGAACCGTTTCCCAGCGACCGTTCGTCAGGCCCGTTCGACGCGCGCGGGCACGTGCTTGTGCCAGGGCGTACCGACGAATGGATCGCGATCGCTCGTGCTCGTCAGATCGTTCGGCGCCACGCCGCGCTTGCCGCTCGGATACGTGAGGCCGAGCCCGTTCGGTAGCGAGATGTGTCCGCGCTGCATCGATGCGGAGACCTCGATCGCGACGAGCACGGCGTCGCGGCGCGTGGTCAGCCGCACGGTCTCGCCGGTCACCACGCCGAGCGCCGCGGCATCTTCGGGATTGATCCGCAGCGCGCCCTCGGCGCCCTTCTTGCGCCACTCGGGATCTCGGATGATCGTGTTCGCGGTGAACGACCGGCGCTCGCCGGCGCTCAGCACGAAAGGAAACCCGACATCTTGCGCGGGCAAGCCGGGCAGCTTCGCGAGCTCCTCGAGGAGATCCGGCAGCGCGAGATGAAACTTCGCGTCGCTGGTCTTCGCGCGCTTGACGGTATCGCTCCAGTCATCGATCGCGAACACCATGCCGGAGTCCGAGGCGAGCATGGTCTCGAACAGCTTCACCGCGACCTCGAGTGGCGTGCCGGTGAAGCCCGCGCGAGCGAGCGCCTCGGGGTTCTCCATCGCGGCCTTCGCGAACAGGCCGAACACCACGGCGCCATCGCGGGACTCCTCGGGCAGATCGATCGTTCGATACAGGACGACCGGCGCGACCGCCGACAGCTTCGGATTCGGCAACACGCGCATCAGGACGGCCTGCGCGTAGGCGGTGAGCCCGAGCTTCGCGGCTTCGCGCAGCGGCGCGAGATCTGCTTCGTCGAGGCCTCCGAGCGCCTCGACGAGCCGCGCGTGGATCTCGGCCTCGGGCAGGGTGTTCGCGAGCGGGGCGAACAAGCGCTTGCGCAGGTGAAAGTAGTTGTGCGGAAAGTCGAAGTTGAAGAACGTGGCTTCGGCCTTCTCGAATTGCGTCGCCGCCGGCAGCACGTAGTGCGCGAGCCGCGCGGTCTCGGTCATCGCGACATCGATCACGACGAGGCACTCCAACGACGAGAGCGCCTCGCGGATCCGGATCGAATCGGCGAGCGAGTGCGCCGGGTTCGAAGCCTCGACCAGCATCGCGCGATAGCGCTTCGGGTGATCGGTGAGGATCTCGTCCGCGATCGAGTTACACGGCACGAGGCCGCCGACCAGGCGTGCGCCGACCACCGGGCTCGTGCGCTTCGCTTCGCCGTCCATCACGTTGACGAGCACCGAGGGAATGAAGTGCGTGCCTGGTTTGCCGAAGCTGCCGGTCAACAAGATCAGCAGGCGATGGAGATAGCTCACCAGCGTCGAGTGGTGGTTCATCTGCACGCCGAGGTCTTCGAACGAGGCAAACGCCTTGGCCTTCGCGATCACGGTAGCGGTCCGCCGCACGAGCGCTTCGTCCAGCCCGGTCCGCGCGAGGCAGTCGGCGAGCGAGAAGGCCGCCATCGCGGCACGAATCTCGGGCAGCTCGCCCTCGGCACCGTGCGCGACCAGGAAGGCGTGATCGATCGCGTCCTCCTCGAGCAACAGCTTGACCAGCGCGACCAGCAACCACGCATCGGTGCCCGGCTTCAACGCGAGGTGAATGTCGGCGATCTCCGCGGTCTCGGTGCGGCGCGGATCGACGACGATCAGCGTGCGCGCGGGATCCGCCGAGATCTCTTTGAGCGTCACGCGAGCGCGCGGGATCGAGTGCGAGAACCAGGGATTCTTACCGAGGAATAACCCGACATCGCAGTGCTCGAAGTCGGCGCGCGTCGTCGAGCCCATCATCCGCCAGCCGACCCAGAACTCACCGGTCTTCTCCTGCGCGAGCGCGCTCGAGCGATAGCGCATCTTCAGCATCCGCCGCGTCGCGCCCGAGTACGCGCCGGGCAGGTGGTTACCTTGACCGCCTCCGCCGTAATAGAAGATCGTCTCGCCGCCGTGGGTGTCGCGTACCGCCGCGAGCTTCTGCGCGACCTCGCGGATCGCTACGTCCCACGAAATCTCTTCGAAAGTACCGTCGGCGCGTCGCCGCAGCGGCGAGGTCAAGCGGTCGGTGCCATGTTGGTAGTGATCGAGCCGATGCGGCTTCTCGCATGCGTAGCCCTGCGACGAGGGGTGGGCCTTGTCGCCACGCAGCTTCACGAGGTGGCGATCGCCTTCGCCTCCGAGCTGGACCTCGAGCCCGCAGTTGCACTCGCACAGGATGCACGCGGTCTTCTTCCACTCCATGTGGGCAGTGTAGCCGCGCGCCAGCGCACACCGTGCGCTATTTCAGGCCGATCTTCTGCCCGCCGTACCACGCCCCACCGAGGAGCGCGGCGGTCACGAGGACGCCAGGCTTGAGCGTCTTGAGCACGTAGCCGACGCCGAACGCGATGGCGAGGCTCTGGAACGGGTTCTTCTCGACGTACTGCTTCGTCTTGAAGATCGTCATGAAGCCCTGCTTCTTCGCCTGGTTGGTCAGGTTGTCGACGCGAGCCTTGAGCGCATCGCCACCGACCGAAGCGAGGACGTCATCGAGCAGCGAGGCAGCATGGTTCGGTTTCGTTTCGACCGTGGCGTTGTTCATGCCTGCGGAGAAAGCATGCTGCGTGCCTAGCCTCCGCTCGGCGGCGCGACCTTCTGGACATGCGGAGATTCCTCACCGAGCCAGTCCGGGTGCTTCGCGGTGCCATCGAAGTGCGCCGAGGTCTTGAACAGCTCGAACTTGCCCTCCTGTGCGAACGCCTTGGTCTTCGCGGCCAGCGTCGCGACTTCGTCGCCGGACATCGGCTTGAACGTCCTCACGGCCTCGAACGCTTGGTCGAGGATCTTCTCGCTCTCGATGCCAGTGATCACGACGGAGGTCGGTAGGTTCATCGCGTAGTGCAAGCATTCGATCGGCGTGATCTGCGCGCCGCTCTTCAGCATCACGCCATCGCCCATGGTCTTCATTGCGAGCACGCCGATCTTGAGCTTGACCGCCTCGGGCACGACCATGTGCGAGAAGCTGCGGAAGTGCGCGTCCATCAGGTTCAACGGCATCTGCACCGTGTCGAACTGGAAGCCTTTGCGCTTCGCGACCTCGAGCATGTAGAGGTGGATGCGTGGGTCTTTGTGACCCGTGAAACCGATGAACCTGAGCTTGCCGGCCTTCTTCGCGGCGAGCAGAGCCTCGAGGGCTCCGTCCTCGGTGAAGATCCGATCCGGATCATCGAATCGCAGGATCTCGTGGAATTGGACGAGATCGATGTGATCGGTCTTGAGCCGCTTGAGTGATTCCTCGAGCTGCGAGGTGGCGGCTTCTTTCGTGCGGCCATCGAGCTTCGTCATCAGGAAGGCCTTCTTGCGATAGCCACCCTGTGCGAGCGCGGTGCCCATCCACTTCTCGCTGTTGCCGTGACCGTAGTCCCAGCAGTTATCGAGGAAGTTGATCCCGCGATCGAGCGCCGCGTGGATGAGCTTGCCCGCGGCCGCTTCGTCGAGCGGCTGGCGCGACAGGTGCGCACCGCCGAGCCCGATCAGGGACACCTTCACGCCGGTGTTGCCGAGCGGACGATAGATCATGTCGCCGCGGCGCTCGCCTGCATCCGTCACGCGCAGGAGGTCGTGCGGATCGAGCGAGACCGTGGTGCCATCGGGATTCGTCGGGAGAGTTGGGGGAGTCGGCGGAGTCGAGGGAGCCGGCGCGGCGCTCACGCCCGTCGCCGCGACCCCGACTCCCACCGCGCCCGTCTTCAAGAACTCGCGTCGTTTCATAGGTCCAGCCTAGCCGTGCGCAACCCCAGCCGAAACTGAGCGTAGTCGCACGCTCTGCCGTCGCGTGCACCCGAGGTAAACTGTGGGAGATGGCGGACAACCTGTACGAGATCCTCGGCGTCGCGAAGACAGCCGACGCCGATGCGATTCGCAAGGCGTACCGCAAGCTCGCGCGCGAGCATCATCCGGATGTAAATCCCGGTGACAAGAAGTCGGAGGACACGTTCAAGCGCGTCGCGGCGGCGTACGACGTGCTCGGGGACGAGAAGAAGAAGAAGGCGTACGACGAGTTCGGCGATGCCTCGCTCTCGGGCGGCTTCGACGCTGACAAGGCGCGCTCGTACCAACAATGGCAAGGCGCACAACAGCAACGCGGCGCCCGCGGGTTCGGGAACGAATCGGAGTTCGATTTCTCCGAGCTGTTCGGCGGCGGTCGCGGCGGTGGTTTTCGATCACGTGGCCCGGCGCGTGGCCAGGACCTCTCCGCCTCGGTCGAGCTCGATCTGCGACAGGCTGTCGAGGGCGCGGAGATCTCGCTCGAGATTCCGAATCAGGGCACCGTGCGCGTGCGGATTCCACCGGGCGCCGATACCGGTTCGATCATCCGGCTCGCGGGCAAAGGTATGCCGGGTCGCCAGGGCGGCCCACACGGTGACCTCGTGATCGAGACCGAAGTCCGGCCGCACCCGTTCCTCGAGCGCAACGGTCTCGATCTCTCGCTGAAGTTGCCGGTCACGATCGCCGAAGCATTCAATGGCGCGAGCGTCGAGGTGCCGACCTTCGATGGCCCGGTGCTCCTGAAGATCCCACCGCGCTCGCAGACCGGCGCGAAGTTGCGCCTGCGGGGCAAGGGCATCGCCCGTAAAGACCAGCGCGGTGACTTCTACGCCGTGCTCCAGGTCCGCATGCCCGATCGCGAGGACGAAGCGCTCGCGGAGGCGCTCGCCAAGAGCAGCGAGGCGTACAGCGCCCCGGTGCGCAAGGAGCTTGCACTGTGACGACGACGCGCTTCACGTACCAACACCTCGTCGATCTCGTCGATGGCGATCACGAGCTGATCGCGCGGATGGTCGAAGAGGGCGTGATCGAGCAGCGCGATGACGAGGTCGCGATCGTCGATATCGATCGCGTGCTCGTCACGCGCACCCTCGTGCGGGAGCTCGAGATCGACTGGAACGGCGTCGATGTCATCCTGCGCCTGCTCCACAAGCTGAAGTCCGCGCAGCGCCGGATCTCCGAGCTCGAAAAAGCGCTCTGAGCCGGGACCCCTTGGCGGCTCGATCGTGTGGGCGGCGGTGGGCTTCGCGGATGTACGCGGCCCGAGCGCCTCAGAAGGATCCCGAACGAACCCCAGCGCAGCCTGATGATTACCCTACGCAAATCGCGATCGCGACCGACTCATAGAGCGTGGCGATCACCGGCTCTCATGTGGATCTGGGCTTCGAGACCCAGACCGGCATCAGCCGCATGCCCGAGCCCGAATCGGGGACGCTGCGTGGAGCTGCACGGGTCTCGCTCGTCTGCGTGAGTGGCGCGCACGTCGGCACCGCATTTCCGGTGCCGGACGATGCGGTGATCATCGGGCGGAGCCAGGCGGATCTGATCGTCAACGAAGCGGAAGTGTCGCGTCGCCACGCGCGCTTCGCATCCACGCTTGCGGGGTTTGTCGTCGAGGATCTCGGTAGCGCGAACGGGACGCTGCTCAACGGCACGCGGATCACGCGACCGACCCAGGTCAGCATCGGCGATCGCTTGCAGATCGGTCGCACGGTCCTCGTGCTCACGCAGCACGACGAGCTCGCCGAACGCGTCGCACGCATGCAAAAGCTCGAAGCGATGGCGACGCTCGCAGGTGGCATCGCGCACGACTTCAACAACGCGCTGCAAGTCATCCTGTACAACCTCGATGTCGTCGGTGACGAGCTTGCTGCAGCGACGCCCGGTCGTCACAGCCTCGACGAGATTCGCGCGGCGACCACGTCAGCCACCGCGCTCGCGAAGCGCCTGCTGTGCCTGGGCCGGCCCGAGACCCAACCGTTCGACGCGGTCGACATGCTCGAGCTCGCGAATCGCACCACGCCGATGGCGCGCAAGCGGACGAAGGCACCGCTCGAGATCGTGGTCAAGATCGCACCCGAGCTCCGCGCCCTCGGCTCGTTCGAGGAGCTCCACCAGTGCCTCCTCAACCTGTGCATCAACGCGGTCGATGCGATGCCGAGCGGCGGTCGCTTGACCGTATCGTCACGCAAGATCGCGGTCAGCTCCGAGGAGTCGCTCGCGCGTCAGCTGCGCGGTGCCGGCGATTACATCGAGCTCGCGGTCAGCGACACGGGAACCGGCATGGACGAAGCGACGGTGCAGCGCGCATTCGAGCCGTTCTTCACCACGAAGCCACGGGACAAGGGCACCGGCCTCGGCCTCGCGATGATCCATCAGACGATCCGTCGTCATCACGGTGCGATCGATGTGATGTCGGTCGTCGGTCACGGCACCACGTTCCGCATCGCGTTGCCCGTCGCGATGCGCTAGCTTCCGCGGCGGTGCATCCGCTCGATCACGTCGTCTGGTCCGCGTTGACCACGCAGCACGCGAGCTTCGCGATCGGGAACGAGCTCGCGAAGCGCTATCCCGCGGAGGTCGCCCCGTTCGTCGCCGTGCGCGAGCCGAGTGCGGAGGCGTGGAGCGCGCTGGCCATCCTCCTCACGCCGGGTGTCGCTGCCGCGCTGTTCACGCGCGAGGAGATGCAGCCTCCGGCAACCGTGCGGATCGATGTGATCGATCGAGTGTCGTGCGAGCAGATGGTCGTCGCGCAGATCGCGCGGCCGCAGCATCCCGAGCTCGTGCGGCTCGGACCGGAGGATGTCCCCGAGATGCTTGCGCTCGTCGAGCTCACGCATCCGGGTCCGTTCGCGGCGCGCACCAGCGAGATGGGCGCGTACTACGGCATCCGCCGCGACGGTCGGCTCGTCGCGATGACCGGCGAACGCATGCACCTCGATGGCTTCACCGAGGTCAGCGCCGTGTGCGTCCACCCCGATCATCTGCGCCAAGGCCTCGCCGCCGAGCTGATCCGGCTCGTCGCGCACGGCATCTTGGCGCGCGGCGAGACGCCGATGCTGCACGTCCGGAGCACCAACGCGCCCGCGATTGCCCTCTACACGAAGCTAGGGTTCACCGTTCGCAGCAGCGTGCACCTCGCGGTCATCGTCGCTTAGTGCTACCCAGAGGCATGCGAGTTCTGCGGCTGGTCGAGATCGAGCGTGCAAAGGATCGTCTCGCGATCACCTGTTCGATCGATGATCTCTCGTTTCACATCTCCATCTGGTACCAGGACCTCGATTTCGAGGCGCTCGCGCGCGAGTACGGCGAGCTGATCGATCGCCTCGCGTTCCACATCGCGATGTTCCAGATCAACGAGGTCGCGAGCCTTCGCCCCGATGCGATCTTGCTCGGCAAGTACGCGAAGTACGCGTCGCCCGCGTTCGTCGAGCTGTGGCGCACCGTGTTCAGGAACGTGTGGGCGCAATGGCGTTGGGAGCACCAGCTGCCCGCCTACATTCCGGATTTCCTCGACGCCAGCGGTACCTCTGCGCCGCCGGTCGCGGGCCCCACCGGCCCGGTCGAGCTGCTCGCGTTCTGCGGTGGCGGCAAGGACAGCCTCGTCGCCCTCAAGCTCCTCGAGCGCGCCGGCCTACCGTTCGCCACGCTCGGCTATTCGCACTCGATCTACGGGGCCGCCGAGCCGCAGCACGCGCTCCTCGACAAGGTCGCCGATCGCACCGCGCGGGTCCGCGCCGAGCGCCAGTGGATCATCGACGACTTCCTCGATGCGCCGATCGTGAAGCTCCGCCCGGAGCTCGGTGTGAAATCGATCACCGCCGCCGAAACGCCGGCCTCGGTGTTCGCCGCCCTGCCGATCGCGCTCGCCCGTGGCTACCGTCACCTCGTGCTCGCTCACGAGGCGAGCGCGAACAGCGGCAACCTCACCTGGGGCGCGACCGGCGAAGAGGTCAACCACCAGTGGGGCAAGAGCTACGAGGCCGAGCGCATGCTCGATCAGTACGTCCGCGCCGAGCTGTGCGATGTTGGCTACTGGAGCGTGCTCCAACCGATCCACGACGAGGTCATCTTCGAGCTGCTCTCGCGCGACTCCGCGCTCGCGCCGCTCACGCACTCGTGCAACATCGCGAAGCCGTGGTGCGGCACGTGCGCCAAGTGTGCGTACGTCTGGCTCCAGATGTCGGCGCACCTCGCGCCCGAGGTCGTCGCGGCAACCTTCCCGCGTGACCTCGGCGAGCTCGCGGTCAACGAGCGCTGGTTCCGCGAGCTCCTCGGGCTTGCCGAGCATTCGCCGTTCGAATGCGTGGGCTCTCCGGCCGAGGCGCGGCTGGCGCTTGCACTCCTGCCGTCGCGCGGTCCGCTGTTGACCAAGCTGGCAGCGGAAGTCGGTGCGATCGACATCGCCGCGATCGCGAAGCCCTTCCTCGGCGTCGGTTCGCGGCATGCCATGCCCGACCACGTCGCGAGCAAGGTCCTGCCAATTCTACGAGACGCCGCGCGTACGGCCGCCTCGCGAATCGCGCACGCGGCTCGCTAACGCTGCGCGAGCCAGAGGCGCATGCGCTGGTCGGGATCGACGAACGTCTCGAGGACCTTCCAACCCGACGCACGCAGCATCGCTTCGAGCGCGGCGGGCGAGTGCTTGTAGCAGTGCTCGGTGACGATCGGCTCGCCACGCGCGAACGTGACCGCCTCGTTCCACACGGTGACGGTCTGGTTCTTCTTCGAGACCAGGTGCATCTCGATCCGTGACTTGGCGGCATTCCACACCGCGCGGTGCATGAACTGATCGAGCTCGAACGAGGCACCATGCGCGGAGTTGAGATGGGCGAGTACGTTGAGATCGAATTCGGCGGTCACGCCTTCGCTGTCATCGTAGGCGCGGAGCAGCTCGTCGCGATTCGCGTTGGCATCGGCCCCGAGGAGCAGCATCGAGCCGGGGCCGGCCATCTGCCCGAGGCGCGCGAGGAAGGCCTTGGCCTCGCTCGGTTCGAAGTTACCGATCGTCGAGCCAGGAAAGAACGCGAGCGTGGTGGCGAACTGCTTGGCCGAGGTCGGCATCGCGAGTGCGGACGTGTAGTCGCCGAGCACCGGCAAGACTTCGAGGCCTGGGAACGCATCGCGCAGCGTGGTAGCGGTGTCGGCGAGCTGATTTTCGGCGACATCGATCGGCACGTACGTCGCCGGTGCAGCGAGCGCGCCGAGCAGCATGCGGGTCTTGCGACCGGCGCCACTTCCGGGCTCGATCACGCGAGCGTTGGGGCCGACGCGCTCGGCGATCTGTGGCAGCGTCGCTGCGAGCAGCGCGAGCTCGGCGCGGGTCAGGTAGTAGTCCTCGACTGCGGTGATCTGTTCGAACAGTGCGGCGCCGCGCGCATCGTAGAGCAGACGCACGGGGAGCGTCTTGATCGGTGCGCGGAGGCCCGAGATGACGTCACAGACGGGCTCTTCTTGTTGTTCTGCAGGATTCATCGGGCGCCTCCGTGGTCTAGTGCAAGCCGTACGCCCGTCATCTGCCAGCGGGCGTTCGGCGGGAAGAAGTTGCGGTACGAGGCGCGGACGTGGCCGCGCGGGCTCAAGCAGGAGCCGCCGCGCAGCACCTGCTGGCCTGACATGAACTTGCCGTTGTACTCGCCGACCGCACCTGCAAGCTCGCGGAAGCCGGGGTAGGGCGCGTAGCTCGAGCGCGTCCATTCCCAGACATCACCGAACATCGCTTCGCCGGCGCCCGGGTGGAGCCGATCGTCGTCGGCGTAGTTACCGATCATGGGATCGAGGCCAGTCGCGGCCAGCTCCCACTCGGCCTCGGTCGGGAGGCGGGCCCCGCGCCAGCGCGCGATCGCATCGGCCTCGTAGAAGCTCAAGTGACAAGCCGTCTCGTCGGGATCGATCGGGCGCACACCCCCGAGCGTGTAGTACTCGTCATCGCGCCAGTAGAGCGGAGCGGTCCACTGCTCGGCGTGCACGGCAGCCCAGCCATCGCTCAACCAGTGCTTCGCATCGCGATAGCCGCCGGCGGCGATGAACTCCTGAACGTCGTGGTTCGCGAGCGGGCGCGTCGCGAGCTGGAAGGGGTCGACGAACACGCGATGGCGCGGGCGCTCGTTGTCGAACGAGAAGCCTTCGGTCGTTGCACCGATCTCGACGACGCCACCGTCGACCGAGCGCCAGTCCCGCGCAGCATCGCTACTCCGCTCGCGCGGTCGGAGGTCCGTGCGGTACGCCGGGCGCAGCGGCTGGGTGCCGAGCACGTACTTCAGATCGGTCAGCATCAGCTCTTGATGCTGCTGCTCGTGATGCAAGCCGAGCTCGGTGAGCGCGCCATCCGCCGTGCCCGCTTCGATCGCGCGCACCATCCGGACGTCGACATCCTTGCGATACGCGAGCACGCGATCGAGGGAGGGCCGCGACATCATCCCGCGCTTGCTGCGCTCGACGCGCGGTCCGAGCGCTTCGTAGTAACTGTTGAACAGGAAGTTGAACTCCGGATCCGGTGCGCCGAGCACGATCGTCTCGAAGAACCACGTCGAGTGCGCGAGGTGCCACTTCGTCGGGCTCGCATCCGCCATCGGCTGGACGAGCTGGTCCTCGATCGTCAGCGGCTCGCTCCTGCGGAGTGTGCTGTTACGCACCGCTTTGAACCGTTCGAGGAGAGAGGTCGCGGTCATAGCAATCCGAATAAGACGACAGTAGCGAGCGGTAGTTACGTGCCCTTGCTACGAAGGATCGCGCATGCCAGCCATACCACCATCGGCACTCGTCGATGCACGAATCGAGCTGCACTACGCGTCACAAGTCCTTTCCGCCTGTGCGGATGTCTGGCTACCCGAACGGGCAGATGACGGCCACACCGCGATGCGCTGGGTCGGCGGTCAATTGCTTGGAGAGCCAATCAATGGCGTGACCCTCGTGCTGCGCCCTGTTGATTTCGCGGTGTTGGCGGTGCGCGAGGGCTCGACCGAAACGTTCACGCTCGCGAACCATGCGTTGAGCGAGGCGCTGACGTGGGCCGATCGCCAGTGCGGCACACCCCGGGGCGCCCAGATGCGCGGCTATGACATGCCGGCGAGCTTGCTGCGGAGCGATGGCCGGTTCGTCGGCTACGAGCTGGAGAACGCCGAGCTCGTCCGCTGGTTCGACATGGGCTTCGAGGCGCTACGAACCGTCGCGGCTCCGGAGTCGCTCCGGATCTGGCCACATCACTTCGATCTCGGCGGGTTCGCAGGCTCGATCGGCATCGGATTCTCGCTCGGCGACAAGTACTACGCGGAGCCGTACTTCTACGTCACGCCACCGCCGGGTGCAGCGCCGCGCGCGCTCGCGGGTGGCGGGTTCTGGCGGACGAAAGACTGGGCCGGTGCGGTGCTCACCGCGTCGACGCTCGTCGCGGGTGGCGATGCGATCGCGTTCCTGAAGTCGGCGATCTAGCAGCCGTCCGGAAGCTTCGCCGCGGCGAGCAACCAGGCCGCGGCGGCGGCCGGCGTTTGCTTGTCGGCCGCGCGATCGACCATCAAGTTCGCGCGCCGCATGAGCTCGACCGTGATCTTGCCGCGCAACGGTGCGAGCGCACACGCGACGTTCGGATCGTTCGCGACGCGCGGAGCGAGCAGGATCATCGCATCGTACGGCGGGAGTGCGGCGAGCGGATCGTCGAGCGTGACCAGATCGTTCGCCGCGATCCGGCCGTCACTCGAAAAGGCGGAGATGGCATCGACCTCGCCGCGCGTGACCGCATCGTAGAGCAGCGCTGGATCGAAGGTCGCGGTGCGTTCGAACGCGAGCCCGTAGGCGCCACGGATCGAGGCCCACTCGCCACGGCTGAACCACTCGTAGTCGCCACCCATCGCGAGCGTGTGCGACGCCGGCGCGAGGTCGCCGATCGACTTCACGTGAAGCTGCTCCGCGAGCGAGCGCTTGATCGCGATCGCGTATGCGTTCTCGAACCCGAGCGAGCCCAGGCTGCGAATGTTGTACTCGTGCGCGAGCCACGCTTCGACCTCGGTGAGCACGCGCCAGCGTGGCGTGCCTGCCGAGCGCTTCATCTGGGTGATCCACAGCGTGCCCGAGTAGTCGACATACGCATCGATCTGACCGTGCGCGAGCGCATCGAAGGCGACGACCGAACCGAGACTCTCCGCGACCTCGACGGCGATGCCGACCTTCGCGAGCCGTTGCTTCAACACCTCGACGAGCACGTACTGCTCGGTGAACGTCTTCGCACCGAGCTTCACGCTCTTGACCACCGATTGCTCGACGTGTTGGGTCGCGACCGGTGCCGCGACCGCGCCGACGCCGATCCGCGGCAGCACCGCGATGCCGATCACGATCAGTGCGGCGAGGGCACCGAGCGGCGGCCACACCGGCTTGCGCGCGGACAGCCGGTGCTCGACCGAGCCGAGGATCAGATCGAGGACGACCGCGAGCCCCGCCGCCGCGATCACGCCCGCGATCAACATGTTCCAGTTCCGCGTCTGCAAGCCGGCGAAGATGTAGTTGCCGAGACAGACCTGGCCCACGGGGGTCGCGAGGGTCGCCGCGCCTACCGTCCACACCGTCGCGGTACGAATGCCAGCCGCGATCACCGGCGCCGCGAGCGGAAGCTGGACGATTCGCAACAGCTGGCCATTCGTCATGCCCATACCGCGCGCCGCTTCGACGACCGCCGGATCGACGCCGCGCAGGCCGGTGATCGCGTTGCGCAGGATCGGCAGGATCGCGTACAGCGTCAGCGCGATCACCGCGGGTGGAAATCCGAAGGGCGCGAGCCCGATCCCCAGCCCACCGGTGCCCGCCACGATCGCGACCATGAGCGCGAGCAGCGCCAGACCCGGAATCGTCTGGATCACGCCGGCGATGGTCACCACGGGCAGCGCGAGGCGAGGGCGGTCTGCGACGAGGATCGCGAGCGGCATGCTGATCAGCACCGCCGCGATCAAGGCGATCGACACGAGCTCCAGGTGGCTCGCGAGTAGCGGCGGCAAGCCCTGCACGAGCTCGCTCATGCCGACAGGCTCGCGAGTTGCGCGGCTTGTTGCCGCGCCATGCCCATCAGCTGCGCGACGTACGGATCGGCAGGATGCGCGAGTAGCTCGCTCGGCGTGCCGACTTGCTTGAGCACACCGCGAAACACGATCGCGATCCGGTCGGCGAGGGTGAGCGCTTCCACCATGTCGTGCGTCACCATCACGGTCGTCAGCGCGAGCTCCTCGTGGATCTTCTTGAGCTCGGTCTGCAGCGCGACGCGCGTGATCGGATCGAGGCCACCGAAGGGCTCGTCGAGAAGCATGATCTTCGACTTCGCCGCGAGCGCGCGTGCGACCCCGATCCGCTGACGCTGCCCACCGGAGAGCTGATCGGGATAGCGCTGGCTCATCTCGGGCAGCCCGACGAGCGCGAGCAGCTCTTCGACCCGCGCGGAGGTCTTCGCTGGATCCCAACCGAGCAACTTCGGCACCATCGCGACGTTCGCGCCGATCGTGAGGTGCGGCAGGAGGCCGACGTGCTGGATCACGTAGCCGATCGTGCGGCGCAGCTCGACCGGATCGGTCTCACGCACGCTCTTGCCATCGACGATGATCGTGCCTTCGGTCGGCTCGACCAACCGGTTGACCATCTTGAGCAACGTGGTCTTGCCGCTCCCCGATTCGCCGAGCACGGCCACGAATTCGCCGGCGGCGATCTCGAAGCTGACATCGTGGACCGCCCAGGTGCCCGCCTGATACCGCTTCCCGACGCCAGCGAACGTGATCACGGATCGAGCTCGGGATACTGGCGAAAGATCCCGGTCTCGTTGAACGGCACGCGCCGCGGCGAGGCGAGGTACTTCGCGATGTTCGGGCGGGCCGCGATGTGATCGCGCAGCGCGAGCAGCTTCGGGAGCTTCTTTGCCTGCTTCTTCATCGTGTTCGGGAACGCGTACTCGAGCCCGCACACGATCTGGAACGCCGCGAGGTCGGCGTAGCTGATCGAGCTTCCGGTGAGCGTGCGGCCGTTCTGCTCGAGCATGTGCTCGAGCCAGCTGGTGAACTTCGGGATGCGCTCCTTGCGGAAGACATCGCCGCGCTTCTTCGCGGTCGCTTTTTGGGTCTCGTAGGTTTGCTGGACGCTGATCGGGTGATGCGTGTCGTGGACCTCGGCGACGAGGTCCGCGATGGTCATCGCGATCATCGAGGCCGCGACGCGCCCGTTCTCGGTCTTGGGCGCGAGGCCGTGCTTCTCGCCGAGGTAGCGCGTGATATTCGCGGTCTGCGCGAGGACGAGCTTGCCCGCGCGCAGATACGGCGGGGCGAACGGAAAGACGCCATCGAGGCCGTGCTCGAGCCCACGCATCAGCTTTTTCACGCCGCCGGGCTCGCGCCCAACATCGACATATTCTTCGCCCGCATCCTCGAGAACCAATCGCACGAACTCGCCACGCCCCTGCAATCCGGGCCAGTAGTACAGCTCGTACGTCATATCCGCAGTCGTACCGCGGGCAGAGGTCACACGTCGATATCGATCACGACCGCATCGTGATCCGTCGCGTGGCCGGCGATGTGGACGACCCGCGGATCGTGGCCTGTGAGCGCACTGCCCGCGAACCAATCGAGCCTCGCGCGGACCACGCCGTCGAAGCTACGCAGCCGGCGGACCAGCCATCGCGTGAGAAGGCCGCCCACCGCCTTGCGTACCTTCTCGAGCGTGTACGGATCGGCCAGGTCGTAGTTCATCGTACCGAGCGTGCGATCGTTCAAGCCCGTGGTGGCGAACCCGGCCTCGCGGAGCGCCTCGAACACCGGCAGTTCGTAGCGCTTGTCGGGCGTCATGTAGTTCGCGACCGTGCCCTCGAAGCCGGTGACGAACAGCTTGTGGAGGAGGTCCTTCACGAGCCCCCACTTCGAGCCGAGGTTATATGTCGTAGTGTTTAGATCGCCGCCGAGGAGCATCCGCGGCACCTCGAGCGAGCGCGCCTGGGCGAGCAGCGCCGAGAGCTGTTGTGCGCGCTGCCGCGACGACGCGTTCGAATCGAGGTGCGCCTGCGCGACCACGATCGGCCCCTTGGTCGTCTCGAGCTCCGCGATCACCGCGCGCTTCTTGCCGAGCCGCTTCTCGCTCGAGCTGAACTTGTCGCGGACCTCCGGCAGATCCGCATTGAGCACGCGCTTGATCGGCGCGCGCGACAAGATCGCACTGCCGGCCAGCGCGAGCGTGTTCTCGGTCTGCTCGGGATTCTCGAGGTGATCGTCCTCGAGCGTGAGGTACGAGACTGCGAACGCGTAGCTCATGCCGAGCGCCTCGGCGAGATCCTTCGCGACGTTGCGGTTGTGCGAGCGTCCGAGCCCGAGGTCGACCTCGGAGAGCATCAGGACGTCGGCCTCGCGCAGCACCGGATCGGTGAGCAACGCATCTCGGAGCTTCTCGAAGTGCATACCGCGCTGGATGTTCCACGCGACCGCACGCAGCTTGTCGATGGGGCGCGCATCGCTGCGGTCACCGCGCTCGATGTTGCCGAGCAGGCTCTCGACCTCACCGCCGATCTGCGCCCACAGCGCACTCGCGTGGAGTTGCTTGCGGGTCCGGATCCGGCGCAGCTCGGCGTAGTGGCTCGCGAGCTCGTGGTGCAACACGCCTCGCTTATACCGCAACAGATCACACGGACTCGTCCCGAGCTGATATTCACGAGCGCGTGAAGCTCTTCGCGTTCGTCACACTCGTCCTCGGGTCCGCTTGCGGCGGTACTCCCGCCGTCGTTCCCACCCAGATGCCTGGACCCGCGGCCGGTCCTCCCGCATTGCCGAGCTCGGCACCCCGGGCGGACGAGCCCGCTGCGCCGGTGGTCGCGGACACCCGAGTCTCGGCCGCGGTGATCGGCGCCACCGAGCAGAAGCTCGTGACGAAGTATCCGGCGCAGAAGGAGCGGATCCACAGCGGCGTCCAGCATGCGGCGGCGCTGTGGCGCACCAGCGACGGCGACTTCGCCGCGTTCTGCCTCGAGCAATACGTCGGCGAGCCGGCCGCGCGCGATGCGCTGTTCACGCGGCTCGAAGCGATCGACGAGCAGATCCACGGTCACGATCTCGAGATCGGTCGCGCCGCACGCTGGAACAACGAGGTCGAGACGGGCCCGATGCAACCCGTCGATGGCTTGCTCGCGCAATACGATCCGTCGACGCACATCGTCGACGATCTGTTCGCGTCGAAGGTCGGCTTCGCGGTCCTGCTGAACTTTCCGCTGACCACGCTCGCCGAGCGGATCGCGAACGGCGCGAGCTACGATCGCCGCCAGTGGGCCGAGCTTCGCCTGGCGAGCCAGTTCGAGGCGCGCATCCCGGGTGACCTCCAGCTCGCGGCGAGCGCCGCCGGGGCCACCGCCGATCAATATATCGCCGGCTACAACATCTGGATGCATCACGTCCTCGCCGAGGATGGTGCGCGCCTGTTCCCGAGTGGCAAGCGCCTGATCAGCCACTGGAACCTGCGCGACGAGCTCAAGGCGAACTACGCCGAGGCCGACGGCGTAGCGAAGCAGCGCACGATCGTGAAGATCATGGATCGCATCGTCACGCAGACGATTCCCGCGGCGGTGATCGACAACCCGCACCTCGATTGGAATCCGTTCACGAACAAGGTCACGGTCGGGCAAGAGGTCGAGGCAGACGCCCCGAAAGATCGCACGGCCACGCCGAGCGAAGCGCACGAGCCGGACTCTCGGTTCGCGCAGGTGCTCGCGCACTTTCACGCGGCGCGCGCGATCGATGCGTACTCGCCGATCGCGCCGACGTATATCGAGCGTGCGTTCGTCGACGCCGAGATGCCAGAGATCCGCGTCCGCGTGATGCTCACCGAGATCCTCGAGGCACCCGAGGGCGCGCAGATCGCGCAGGAGATCCAGGGCAAGCTCGGCCGGCCGCTCGAGCCGCATGATCTGTGGTTCCCGATCGCGACCACCTCGACCGCCGAGGCCGAGCTCGACGCAATGACCCGCAAGAAGTATCCGACCGCGGCGGCGTTCGCGAAGGACGTGCCGCGGATCCTGCACGACCTG
>JANXOP010000423.1 GCA_025357755.1 Kofleriaceae bacterium
CCGATGCACGAGCTCGAGCAGGTGTTCGTGCGCGGCGTCACGCCGGACCTCGATCAGCTCGTCGGCTGGGAGTTCCGAGGCATCAACCATCTGCCGTTGAATGCACTGCGCATCGGCGAGCTCGCCGGCATCAAGAAGTTCGTCAAGGGATTCTATCGCGCCGAGGACGGTCGCGTGATGGGCTACAACATTCCGGTCGGTCGCAACGCGCTCGACGGTCGCTGGCACTTGAAACCGAGCGATAGCGAACCGAAGCGCTGGGGCTTCTACGAGGTGGCCGCGGTCGATCCGACTGCACGCGACAACGACTATCTCCACGCGGTGCTGCTCGACTACGGCAAGGGCGACAATCCGAAGCTCGACCCGTCGCAGAACCTCCGTGACTACCTCGTCCAGGTCGACGCGAAGAATCTGGACATGTATCTCGGCAAGGCGTTCTACGCGCTCGGCCCGCTTCGCGTGCCGGCCGGCTTCTTCATCCTCGAGCGCCACCGCGTCGGGCTGACCGACTACGTCCGCCGCTAGGACCGCGCTAATCGAGCGGTTCGATCAACGAGATCGTGAACGCGGACGACGCGGCTTGATCGCGCGCGTGGAGCCACAGCATCGTATCGGTCACGACGTGAAGGGGTGCGTTCCACTCGAGGTTCGAGAAGGTCGTGGGATCGGCCTCGCCGACCGAGACATCCCAGCTGTCCTGCAGGGTCCCGAACGTGCTGTCTTGCAGCACGCTCGCCACCGACGACGCCGAGCCCGTCTGGTGATCCGACTCGGTCGCGAAGTGCGCGGCCTGGAGGTACAGGCTCGCGTCGAGGTGGAGGCAGACCGTGACACCGTTGGGATCGAGCGCGTACGGCCCGACCTGCAGCGAGGTCGCGGTGGAATCGAGCGTGATGTCGGCGATGCAGTTGCGCGCCTGCACGACCGGCGCAGGATCCGATTCCGCGTGGTGATCGACAACGCACGCACCCAAGAGTGCGATCGACGCTGCTACGGCCCTCATCGGGCGCACGATATCAGTTCAGCGGCGCCAAGCAAACCCCGACCGTCGCCGTCGTCCCGTCGGTCATCACGCACGAAAACTCGTAGCACGTTCCGCTCGGCATGCCGTCGCGGGTCAGCTCGGCCTTCATCGCGTCAGGATCGCAGATCAACGCGCAGATATTGTCGCTCGAGAGCTCGGCGGCCAGCGCGCACAGATCGTGACCACCCGGTCGGTTGTCCTGGGTGATCTCGAGCTTGTTGGCGACATCGATCGCGACCGCGTACGAGTGCCCGTGTGTGACAGTGATCGTCGGATCGTCGTCGGCCGCGTCGACGCAACCGACCAACGCTACCGTCATCATCACCAGGACCCGCACCCTTCTCCCACTCTACGGAAGTGGGTTGTCGGTGTGCCAGGCCCGCTGTCGGACCCGGGCTGCGGCGAGCCTACGTGCCGGCTTCGATGGCGGCGCCATCCGGTGCCTTGACCCGCGTGACCTCTTCGCGCGCCATCGGATCGGGCGGATTCGAGGAGTTGGGCAACTTCAGGATCACGATATCGGTGTCCTGGATCACGGCGTGGAGCTGGAACTCCGGGCACGCACAGCCGGTGATCGCCTTCATGTCGGCGGTCGGTGAGATCGGCTTGCACTCGCCTGCGACGGTCAAGATCGGGTGACTGATCTGGCGCCCGGTCTCGTCGGTGATCTGGAGAAACACGCTGGTCTGCGTGCCTTCTGCCTGGAAGCCCCAGCCGAGCGAGACCTTCTTCGCGTAGAGCGCCGCCGAGCCAGCGCCGCTTCCCGGCGTGGCGGGCTCGGGCTTGCCGCCACCGCCACAGGCTGCACAGGCCGCTGCCAAACCGAGGATTCTCGCGAGCCGCTTCATCGCGAAACCGTAGCACCGGCGGTAAGATAGATGCATGTCTCTGGCACGCCTCGTCGTGATCGAGGGTCCGGACGCGGGGCGCGAGTTCGAGCTCCCGCTCCGCGGCTGCGGGATCGGGCGTGGGGAGGGCAACCTGATCCAGCTCACCGATCCAACCGTCTCGCGCCAGCACGGGATGATCGAGCTGCGCGACGGCGCGCTCGTGTGGATCGACGATAGTGGCAAGCCGCGCACGCTGATCAACGGGGCGCCTCCGAGCGTCCATCGCCTCGAAGCCGGCGACGAGATCGTGCTCGGCGCGACCAAGATGGCGTTCGTGCCCGTCGATGGCGTCGCGGTCACGAGGTCCTCGAGCCACGTCACGATGGAGGTCTCGACCGCCGCGTTGTTCGCTCTCACCGGGCGCGATGATCGCGGGCTCCGCCATCTCGCCGCGATCGCCGAGCTGGGACATCGCTTGCGTGCCGAGTCCGCTGCGGGTCGCGAGGCCGTCGCACGCGCCGCATGTGATGCGGTGCGGACCGCGCTCGATGCGCATCGCGCGTTCGTGCTGTCGGCGGGCCGGCGCCCTGCCCCGGTCGCGGCCGCGGTCGCGGCCGGCGATTCGCCGCAGCTCCAGATCCCGCAAGACTTAATCGACAAGGTCCTGCAAGGCGGCGTCGTCACCGCCGAGACCGGGGCAGGCACCACGAAGCGCGCGCTGATCGCCGCGCCGATCCACGGCAGTGTGGACGAGGTCGTCGCCGTGCTGTGGATCGATCGGATCGGCGCTCCGTGGCAAGAGGCCGATGCCCAGGCCGCGAGTTGCATCGCGCAACTTACCGGTGCCGCGTGGGTCGGCGCCGATACCCGCGATCAACTCGCGCGCCGCGCGGACGCACTCGAGGAACAGCTCGAAGGTCCGGCCGGCCCCAAAGAGCTCGTCGGCCGATCGGCGGCCACGCTCCGCGTCCTCGAGTTCGTTCGGCGGGTCGGCCCGAGCGATGCCACGATCTTGCTCGGCGGTGAATCGGGATCCGGCAAGGAGATGGTCGCGAGCGCGATCCATCGCGCGTCCCGCCGCGCGAAGGGCCCGTTCGTAGCGGTCAACTGCGCCGCGCTGACCGAGTCGCTGATCGAGAGCGAGCTCTTCGGTCACGAGAAGGGCGCGTTCACCGGCGCGACCGAGAAGAAGGCCGGCCGGTTCGAGATGGCCGACCGTGGGACGTTGTTTCTCGACGAGGTTGGCGAGCTCCCACTCGGCCTCCAGACCAAGTTTCTCCGCGTGCTCGAGGAGCGGCGCTTCGAGCGCGTCGGCGGCCAAAAGTCGATCGAGGTCGATGTTCGCGTCGTCGCCGCGACGAACCGCGACCTCGCCGAGATGGTCAAGCGCGGCTCGTTCCGCGAGGACCTGTTCTATCGGCTCTCGGTCATCCACATCGACGTGCCGCCGCTGCGCGAGCGCCTCGACGACGTGCCACTGCTCGCCGAGCACTTCCTCGCGCGCTTCCGCCACCAGGCCGGGCGCCGGATCACCGGGTTTGCCGCGGATGCGCTCGCCGTGATGAGCCGCTATGCGTGGCCTGGCAACGTGCGCGAGCTCCGCAACGCGGTCGAGCGCGCGATCGTGCTCGGCGATCGCGACACGATCCAGGCGGCGGACCTACCGCCGCAGCTGTTGTCCCAAGGCTTGCCGACGCTGCGAAAGGCCTCGGCACCAACGCCACCACTCGGCTCCGCGATCACGCAGGTCGAGATCGTGCCGACCCCGGTCGAGATCGTCGCCCTCGCGCCTTCGGTCCAGCCAGCCCCCGTGTTCACGCAGCACACCACCGGCCCACGCCCTCCCATCGCGCGATCGCTGCGCGACCTCGAGAAACAAGGCATCTTGGCCGCCCTCGCCGCGACCAACGGCAACAAGGCGCAGGCCGCGACCATCCTCGAGATCGATCGCTCGACGCTCTACAAGAAACTCAAGGACTACGATATCGACGTCTAGTCATATCGTGGAAGGCTCGGTCACCGGATGAGTAACACGGTCGAATTGAGCGCGGGCTGGACCCTGTGGGCGGATGCCGCGCTGCGAGCACCTGGATTCCCCGCGGAGATGGTGCTGCAACTCGGCAGTCCTCAGCTCGAAGCCTTCGCGGTGTCCCTGCTCGACCAAGAACGCACGTCGCTCGCGGCCCGGGCCGCACTGATCGAGGCGTGTAGAGCGTCCGCCGATCCGTCGGCGCAGGTCGCGCTAAAGAAACTGTGGAAGCAGCGTGCTCCGGATCCAATCGCGAACGATGCGACCGCGGAGACCGCGCGTCGACAATACGCCGCGGCGGTCGAGCGAACCGACGCGATGAATGCCGAGCTCGTGAACGTGTACGAGCGAGCGCGTATCGGTGCAGCGCAAGGGGTGCGCGCCGTTTGCCTCGACGACCGTTTTCGCCAGGCGTTGCTGTGGCAGAACCCGAGTGCCCTGCGGGGAGGCATCGACTGGTTGCTGCGCCAGCCCGTCGAGGTAACGGACAACGAAACTCGCAAGAACGAGCGGCTCGTCGCGAGCTACGTCCAGCGCTACTGCGTGAAGAACGACACGATCGGGTTCTTCGGACCCGTCGGCTGGGCGCGCTTTACGAACCAGGCGACCACCCTGCGCCAGCTGCCTGGCCCCACCCTGCTGGCCGCACGAACGGTCTTCTTCGAGTACTGGGCGATCGATGCGCTCGCAGCGAAGCTCTCCGCGGATCCGGCGATCCGTCGTCAGCTCGTGCCGCGCCTGCTACCGCAGTTTCGGCTCGAGGGGACGGCCGTGCACATGCCGGTCGATCGGGTCGAACAGCTTCCCGTAGAGTTCGCGCGCCTGGTCGGCGCGCTCGATGGTTCGCGCTCGGCCGCCGACCTCGCGAACACGCTGGAGATCGCGGAAGGCGAGATCGTCGAGATGCTCGACGAGCTGGTCGAGTCCGGGTTGATCAAGTGGGAGCTCGAACTGCCACCCGGTCGGCCGCATCCCGATCGTTGGCTCGCGCTGAAGCTCGCAGCCCTCGAGCCTGCCGAGCTCCGTCATCGCGCGGAGGCCTCTCTCGCTGCCTTGCAAACAGCACGGACAAAGGTCGCAACGGCCCATGACGCCACGACGTTGCAACGCGCGCTCACCGAGCTCGACGAAGTGTTCACGCGCGAAACGTCCGTCGAGAGCCATCGCGCTCACGGGAAGACGTACGCTGGCCGGACGCCGCTCTACGAGGATTGTCGTCGCGATCTCGAGGTCGAGTTAGGGCGGCCGTTTCTAGACCGCCTCGCGCCAGCGCTCGAGCTCGTGCTCGTGAGCGGTCGGTGGTTCACGTTCGAGATCGCGGCGCGCTATCGCCGCGCGTTCACCGAGCTGTACGCGCGCCTCGCGGAACCAACCCCGCCGTCGTTCGCGCGGTTCTGGGCGGAGGCGTCCAAGCTCTTCGGATCAGGATCGATCGTCGCGGATGTCCGCACCGAGCTCGCGCAACGGTGGTCGGCGATCCTCGCAGGCGAACCACACGAGGCGCGCGTCGTACGATCGGCGAGCGCACTAGCGGCGAAGGTTCGTGCTGCATTTGCCGCGCCCGGACCCGGCTGGCCGCAAGCGCGCTATCAATCGCCAGACATCATGATCAGCGCGGCTGGCGCGGAACCTCTCGAGCGGGGCGACTACGCGATCGTGCTCGGAGAGATCCACATCGGCTTCAATACGATCACCGAGCCTTTGTTCATCGGCCAGCATCCCGATCCGGCGGCCCTGATCGCGCAGCGCGAACGCGACCTCGAGCCAACACTCGTCGCTCCGGTGTGGACCAAGTCGGTCACGCGCGGTGACTACTGGTCGATGTCGGAGCGCGACTTCGATCTCGAAAATGGCACCACGGTCTCGGGGCGACCGCGCTCGCACGTGATCGAGGCTCGCGAGCTCGAGCTCGAGCTGCGAGACGGCAACCTCGAGGTCGTGACCCGCGATCGACGAGTCCGCTTCGACATCATCCAGTTCGTCGAGCAGCACCTGATCGCGGAGAGCTTCTCCGCGTTCTCGATGTTGCCGCACGGCGATCATTCGCCGCGCGTCCAGCTCGATCAGCTCGTCGTGGCGCGCGAGACCTGGCGCGTGCAGACCACCGAGATCGCATGGCCGGCCCACAAGGACGCGCATCTGCGGTTCCTCGGCGCGCAGCGCTGGGCGCGCGCGCTGGGCCTACCCCGCTGGGTGTTCGCGCGAACGCCAGAGGAGATCAAGCCGATGTATGTCGACTTCGCGAGCAGCATCTACGTCGAGATGCTCGCAAAATTGCTCCGCGCGGCGGCGTCGGCCACGTTCTCGGAGATGTTGCCCACACTCGACCAGCTCTGGACGGTTGACGCCGAGGGGCAGCACTACACGAGTGAGTTGCGCATCGCGGCGATCGATCCGGAACCCTGGCGGCGCTAGCTCGCAACTAGCTCGCAACTAGCGCGGGTTCTTGCGAGGACGGCCGCGCTTGCGGGGGGCATCGCTCTGGCCGAAGTCACCGTCTTCGGCGAAGTGCTCTGCCACCATATCGTCGACCGTGCTGTTCATCGCGTCACCGCGACGAATCTCTTCGCGCTCGAACTCGGCAAACGACGTGTAGATACGCGGAATTCCTGATGACATTAGCGCTCCTTCAGAGGACATGCCCACATGTCCTACATCTGAGTACAAGGTACGCGACTCGGGAGTGATGGGCCAAATTTAAAATCGTCATAGTCGCGTGTTACCCGCAATGCCATGACCCGCATCGTGGCTGTGGCGAACCAGAAGGGTGGCGTCGGCAAGACGACCACAGCGATCAACCTCGCCGCATCGGTCGCATCGCGCGGGCATCGCGTGTTGCTCGTCGATTTCGATCCGCAAGGCAACGCCTCGTCGGGGGTCGGTTACCCGCGCGACAAGGTCACGCTCACGGTCTACGAGGCGCTGGTCGGCGAGGTCACCCTCGAAGACGTGATCCGGCCGACCGACATGCCGACCCTCTTTCTCGCTCCCGCGACGACGGATCTGGTCGGGGCCGAGATCGAGCTGATCGGGGCCGATGCGCGCGAGCGCTTCCTGGTCAATGCACTCGCTCCGATCGAGAAGGACTACGACTACATCTTCATCGACTGCCCCCCATCGCTCGGCATCCTCACGCTCAACGCGCTCGTCGCGGCGAACGCGGTGGTCGTCCCTATGCAGGCCGAGTACTTCGCGCTCGAGGGGCTCTCGGCGCTCACCGCCACGATCGAGAAGGTCAAGGCGGCCTACAATCCGGGCCTCAAGATCGACGGCGTGCTGTTCACGATGTTCGATGGCCGCATGAACCTCGCGAACCAGGTCCGCGATGAGGTCTCGAAGTACTTCGGCGCGAGCGTGTTCGAGACCACCATCCCGCGCAACGTCCGGCTCTCCGAGGCGCCGAGCTACGGCAAGCCCGTGATGCTCTACGATCTGCGCTGCCCGGGTACGAAGAGCTACCTCGCGGTCGCCGACGAGTTCATCCAGCGCACGTTCGTCAAGCCCGTCGTCGTCGCGAAAGGACAGCCCGCAGCGTGATGACTACGGATCCAAAAAATAATCCGAACAAACGCGGGCTCGGTCGCGGGCTCGGAGCGCTCTTGCCCTCGGCGGCTGCGCCCTCGTCCCCTCGCAGCTCCGCGAGCGAGAACAAGCAACGCACGTACTTTCTCGCCGGCATCGAGCAGCTCTACCCGAGCCCCGAACAGCCGCGCCGCAAGTTCGATGAAGCCCAGCTCGCCGAGCTCGCCGAATCGATCCGCAACCACGGCGTGATCGCGCCGCTCGTCGTCCGCCCACGCCCACTGACCGAAGGTGGCACCGTCGATCAGCCTGGCTACTTCCTGATCGCGGGCGAGCGCCGCTGGCGGGCCGCGCAGCGCGCCGGCTTGCACCAGGTCCCGGTCGTCGTGCAGGAGGTCGATACGAAGGCCGCGTTCGAGCGCGCGCTCGTCGATAACCTCCAGCGCGCGGATCTCGGTCCGCTCGAAGAGGCCACGGCGTTCCAGCGCCTCGTCGATGAATTCTCGATGTCGCACGAGCAGGTCGCCGAGCGCATCGGCAAGGACCGCAGCACGGTCGCGAACGCGATCCGCTTGCTCAAGCTGCCGTTCCCCGTGCGCCAGCTCGTCGAAGAGCAGCGGCTCGGAATGGGTCACGCGCGCGCCCTGCTCGGCCTCGACGACATGGCCGCGATCGAGCAGGCCGCGCGCACGGTCGTCGCGAAGGGCCTCTCCGTCCGCGCGACCGAGGATCTGGTCAAGAAGCTCCGTTCACCCGCGAAGGCCAAGCCGCGCAAGGCGGGGCCGCAGAAGACCGCCTCGGTCCGCGACCTCGAAGAGCGGCTCACGCGTACGCTCGGAGGCCCGGTCACGATCACCGAAGACGAACCCGGCAAGGCCGGCCGGATCGAGGTCCGTTACCTGAGCCTCGATCACCTCGAGCGGTTGCTCGATCGTCTGCTCTGAACCTGGCGGATCGGTTGCTCTCGGCACTCGTCGAGCCGATACTTGCACGAGGTGTCGGAACGCGAGCATCCACGCATGCCGTACACGGTCCAAGTCGAGTTCCGTACGGCCTCGTCGTTCTTGGTCGCGTACTCGATCAACCTGTCGCGAGGCGGGCTATTTCTCGAGACCGATGCCGAGGTCCCGACCGGCGCCACGATGACGCTCGACTTCTCGGTCCCGAACGCGGGCGTGACCTCGGTGAACGGCGTCGTCGCCTGGCGGCGCGTACTCGAAGAAGGTGCCGCGGGCCCGCCCGGCATCGGCATCGAGTTCCAGGACATCACACCTCAGCTCGGCGCGCTGATCGATCGGCTCGCTGCCGGCTTTCGCGGCGTCCAGATCCTGCTCGTCTCCGGAGATCGCCAGGACCGCACGTCGCTCGCACGCAACATCAAATCGATCTTCAGCACGGCCGAGATCACGCAGGCCGCCGATGCGAGCGTCGCGAACAGCGTGCTCACGCACGAAGTCGATGTCGCGATCGTCGATCTCGATTTCGATCTCGAAGGTGGCCTCGCGATCATCCGGGCGGCCAAGGCCCTCACGCCCCCGGTGCCGGTCGTCTCGCTGACCACGAACGTGGCGAATCGCGAGAAGGCCGTCGATGCTGGCACCGACGAGCTCTTGCAGAACCCACCGCCGTTCGCGGATCTCCAGGTCGTGCTCGTGCGTGCGCTCGGCAAACCACTCAGCGTCGGTCGGATCGAATCCACCCTCGGCGCCGACGACGTCTAGCCAGTCCGGTTAGCCGCGGCGACGGCGCGCGGCTTCGACGGTATTCTCGAGCAAGCACGCGATCGTCATCGGACCTACGCCACGCGGCACCGGCGTGATCGCGTGGGCGTGCTGGATCGCGGACGTGAAGTGTACGTCGCCGACGAGCTTACCCTCGGCCGTCCGGTTGATCCCGACATCGAGCACCGTCGCGCCCGGCTTGATCCACTCGCCGCGCACCATCTCGGGCCGACCGATCGCGGCGACCACGATGTCCGCGCGTCGAACCTCATCGGCGAGGTCACGGGTCTTGGAGTGGCACATCGTCACGGTCGCGTTCGCATTCTGGAGCAACAGGGCGATCGGCTTGCCGACGAGCACGCTGCGACCGAGCACGACCGCGCGGAGGCCGGCCGGATCGACGCCAACTTCTCGGAGCAGGCGCATGCAGCCCTTCGGCGTGCACGGCACGAACACCGGCTTGCCCTGCGCGAGGTAGCCGAGGTTCGTCGGGTGCAGCCCGTCGACGTCCTTGCTCGGATCGAGCGCACGAATCACGGCATCGCTGTCGAGGTGCGGTGGCAACGGCAGCTGGACGAGGATGCCATCGACGATCGGATCGGCATTGAGCTCGGCGACCAGTGCCATCAGCTCGGCCTGCGTCGTCGTTGCTGGCAGTTTGTGATCGCGCACGTCGACATTCGCTTCGCGCGCGGCCTTGGCCTTCGCCTTGACGTAGACCGCGGAGGCCGGGTCATCACCGACGAGCACGACCGCGAGCGTCGGCACGATCTGCTGATGCGCACGCAGCGCGGCCGCCGCGATCGCGACTTCGCCGCGCAGCTTCGCGGAGATCGCGGTGCCGTCGATGATCTGACCGATCACGAGGAGCTCGTCGACGTCCCGCCGCCCGAGCTCGAACCGCCGCCCGAGCCGGAACCGCCCGTGCCCGACGCTGCCGCCGCCGGGGTGGCTGGTGTGGCAGGCGTTGCCGCGGCTGGCGCAGCGGGTGCGGCCGCGGGCGCGTCGCTCGCGGCCACAGCGGGTTTCGCATCGGCCGCGGGCGCTGCTGCTGCACCCTCGGGCTTGGTCGACGCGTAGAGGTCCTTGTACCAACCGCCGCCCTTGAGCGCGAACGCGGTGTGAGAGATGAGCTTCTCGAGCTCCGGCGCACCGCATGCTTCACACACGGTCTTGTCCGGATCGCTCATCCGCATCTGGTACTCGAAGGTACGACTGCACTTTTTGCACTGATATTCGTAGACCGGCATTCGCTTACTTCTCCTCGACGAAACTAACAATGCGCACGCCCAGCTCGCCGTCAACGTCGACCAGCTCGCCCTGCCCGATCAGCGTGCCTGCTGCGCGAACTTCGAACGGGCCAGCGAGCGGACGACCCAACGGCACGACCTCGCCCACCGCGAGCCCCAGGACCTGACGTAGCGACATGGTGGCGGTACCTACTCCGACGGTCAGCTCGATCCGTGCTTCGTCCGGAAGGCCCATCTCGCGCGCAACATACTCGGTGCAGGCCCGCGCGACCACGGGATCCGGCGTCGCCTCGACGCCAATCCGTCCCCCCAGGACGACGAGCTCGGCGGCGCTTTGCGTGCGCTCGAGCGTGACCACGCTACGGCGCTTCAACCGCGCGACATCCGCGCGTGCGAGCCAGCACCGCCCGACGATGATCGGGCAGGCGAGGCGCACCGCATCCGCCCAGCCCGGAATGCGAGGCGTCGGCGTGGGCACCACCGACGACAAGGCGGTGACCTCGATCGTCCACGGCGTTCCTCCGACGATTAGATCGAGGACGATCGGGCTCGGGCTCGGGCTCGGGCTCGGGCTCGGGCTCGGGCTCGGGCTCGGGCTCGGGCTTCGATCGATCGGCCAGACCTCGCCCGCGAGCCCGAGATCCTCGACGGCCGCCGCGACCAGCATCGTCCACATCGCGACCTCCGCATTCGTCAGGGCGCGGGGTGCGGCGAGCTCTTCGGGCCCGCCGAGGAGCTGCTGCGCGAACCGACGCACGAACCCACTCGCACCTCGCACTGCGATCGCGTGGCCGTTCACTCGTACGGCGCACGTCGCCGCGTGCGGATCATCGAGCGGTCCCGAGCCGACCCGAACGCCGACCGCTCCGCCGACCAGCTTCTCGACCCGCGTCGCGCGTGGCGCGATTTGCAACCAACGCGCGATGGCGTTACCGGTCGCGAGCTCGCTCCTCGTCACCTTCGGCCAACTGATCACCCCCAAGTCTTCCGAAAAGTTGGGCCTTTCCACAAGCCTGGTACGCTTTTATCCTACATCGTCCTACCAGGGGTGTTTTTCAAATGCACGAGCGTCGACTTGGCTACCGGATCCCGTTCGAATCGATGGTCACCTCCTACGTCCACGATCGGCCGATCCGCGCACTCGCGTCGAATCTGTCCGACACGGGCCTCAACATGTCGTCGATCGCGATGCTGGCGCCCCCGCCGGGCCTCGTCGTCGGTCTCGAGATCGATCTGCCCGGCACCGACGAATCGATCTGGGCGTCAGGTCAGATTTGCTACCGCAAGGATGATCGGATGGCGTCGGGTCTCGGCGTGAAGTTCGTCGGCATGGCGCGGAGCCAGGCCCGGATGGTGCGCGACTTTTGTATCGAGAAGCGGCGCTCGCACCTCGGCTCGCTCCTGGCCCGCATCCGCGCGTAGGTTATGCTTGCGGGGTGAGGCGCCTCCCCTTCTTGCTCGCCTGCGTGCTCGCGCTTGGCACGCCTGTCGTGGCACGCGCGCAACCCGCGGACTGGGGCGCGACCCGCGATCAGTTCGACAAGAACGTGATCGCTCGCTACAAGGCGATCCTCGCGAAGAGCCCGCACGATGCGTCGGCGCTCGCGAAGCTGCTCGAGATGTACCGGCGGTACCGCACCGTCGATCTCCTCAAGGAGGAGTATCAAAAGCAGATCGACAAGTCGGCGACCGATTGGTCGGCGCTCGTCGTCCTCGGCCGCTTGATGCACACGACCGGCGACGACCAACGCGCCGCGGACTTGTGGCAAAAGGCCGCCGCGGTCAAAGACGACGATACCGACACGTGGCTCGGCCTCGGCGAGCTCGCAAAGGCTGCCGGCCACAACCCCGATGCGCGCGCCGCGTACGACAAGGCCTTCGCGCACGCGACCGCGAAAGAGACCAAGAAGAAGGCGCTGCGCGCGCTCGCCGACCTCGCGCTCGCGACCGGCGACAACGACGGTGCGAACGCATACTTCAAGCAGTTCCTCGAGCTCGATCCGACGAATGCCCAGCTGTGGATCGAACGTGGCGACGCGATGCTCGCCGCCGGCAAGCGCGACGTCGCGCTCGAGAGCTATACCGCCGCCGAGAAGCTGCTCGGCAGCGATCCAGCGCGCCACGTCGAGGTCGTCGCACGCCGCGGCCAAGCGCTCGAGGGCATCGGCAAGGACGACGAGGCGGTCATCGAGTATCGCCGCGCGATCAAGCTCGCGCCGAAGGGCTACTACCTCGAGGTCGAGCTCACCGGCAGGATCATCGATATCTACCGGCGCAAGCAGGCGCTGCCGGCCCTGCTCGCGCTCTACGAGAAGGAGTGGCCCGAAGGCACGCGCGGCCACTTCGAATGGAACACGCTCGGCAAGCTCTACGAGGAGACCGGCGCGCAGGACAAGGCGATCGCGGCGCTCAAGCGCGCGGTCGCGAAATCGGCCTTCGAGCTCGAGACCCAGCGTCGCCTGATCACGCTGCTCGAGAACTCCGGCCGCGACGACGAGGCGCTCGCGCAGTACGAAGCGGTCGTCCGCGCGGCGCCCGGCGAGGCGCGGTTCCAGCTCGAGCTCGCCGAGCGCTACTGGCGGCGCGGCCAGGAGAAGAAGGCGCTCGAGACCCTGACCCGCCTCGAGGGGCGGTTCCCGAGCGACCCCGGCACGCTCGGCGCGATCGCGGACTTGTATACCCGCTTCGGTAAAGACGACCTCGCGATCGTCGAGTACGAGCGGCTCGCGAAGCTCGAGCCCGAGGACATGAGCCACCTCGTGACGCTCGGCGAGCAGTACTACCAGAAGGGCGACAAGACCAAGGCCATGGCGACCTGGGCGCGGATCATCGCGACCAAGAAGCCCGTCGCGTACGCCAAGCTCGGCGAGGTGCTCGCGGAGCACGGTGCCGCGTACCAGACCGAGGCGCAGAAGAACTACGACAAGGCGATCGAGCTCGATCCCAAGAACCCCGATTTCTACAAAGGCCGGGCGGGTCTGTTCGAGGCGATGAAGGGCTCCGCGAGCTTCACGAAGGCGCTCGCCGATTGGGACATCGTGCTGAAGCTGCTCGGCACCAAGCCGACCGATCGGCTCGCGCGTCGCGATGCGCGCCGCCACATCGTCACGGTGATGTTGAAGCCCGGCATGGGCAATGTCGAGAACGAGCGCACGAAGCGCTGGAAGAGCGACTTCGCGAAGGCGGTCGCAACGAATCAGGACACGCTCGACGCGGGCTACTTCCTCGTCGAGTACTTCAATCGCCCGGGTCACGTCCAGGATGGCGAGCCGCGCGCGACGCTCGAGAAGCTCGTCGCGATCGTGCCCGATGATCAGGACACCACGCTCGATCTCGTCAAGGCGTACCGCAACGCGCGCAAGTACGACGAGGCCGTCGCGCTGCTGCTCAAGCTCGCGAAGGCGGTGCCGAGCCGCGAGCGCGAGGTCTACAAGCAGATCAGCGAGATCAAGACCGACGCTCGCAAGGACGACGAGGCGATCGAGTGGCAGCAGAAGGCGCTCGCGAAATCGCCGAACGACCCTTCGGCCTACGAGGGGCTCGGCGAGCGCTACGTCGAGATGCAGCGCTTGCCCGAGGCGATCGCGGCGTACGAGAAGACCGTCCAGCTCGATCCGCGCAACTCCAAGGCCGCGTTCGCACTCGCGCAGCTCTACGTCCAGACCGGTGCGCCGCGCAAAGCGACGGAGCTGCTTCGCAACGTACTGCGCAACGACACCAACGAAGACGTGATCGCCCGCGCCGGCGAACAGGCGATCGATCTCGAGGAGATGACCGATACCCTCGGCGAGCTCGAGAAGGTGCTGTCTCCGCTCTCGTTCATGATGGCGCACAAGCCCGTGTATCGCCGCGTGCTCGTGCGGTTGTACCTGCGCTACGTGCCGCGGCTGGTCGAGCGTATCCATCACGGCAACGACGAGATCAAGAAGTCGGCGCGCGCCGAGCTCGATCGCGTCGGTGCGCACGGCCTGCGCCCGCTCCTCGAGGCGCTGCGCGACGAGAAAGACGTCAACCAGCAACGCATCGCGGTCCAGGTCCTCGGCCACCTGGGCAACAAGGGCGCGGCACCGCCACTCGTCCACATGGCGAGGCAAGAGCCGACCAAAGATCAGCGCCGGATCGGCACGCTCGCCGAGACCCTCGATCGCGAGGTCCGAGTCGACGCGCTCGTCGCCGCGGGCCGACTCGGAGATCCGGGCGTGATCGACGACGTCATGCCGCTCATGGACCACCCGGAGCGCTCGATGCGCGAGGCCGCGACGTTCACGCTCGGTCGCTCGGGCGATCGGCGCGCGGTCGCGCCACTGCTCAAGGCGCTGACCGATCGGCTCGATTCGGTCCGCGTGCTCGCGTGCCTCGGCCTCGCGCGGATCGATGATCCGCGGGTCGGGCCGGCGCTCGTCGCGACGCTCAAGGACAGCGCGCAAAAAGATCTCGTGCGCGGCGCGTGCGCGTACGCGATCGGGGCGCGCAAGTACGCGCCGGGGAGCGCTGCTTTGCTCGCTTCGCTCGACGACAATCGCGGCGAGACCCAGCGCCTCGCCGCGTGGGCGCTCGGTCAGCTCGCCGAGCCCAGAGCGCTCGGTGCCTTGATTCGCGCGTACTTCGCGCGCGCGGGCCAAGATGCCGACGAGCTCGTGTGGGCGATCGCGCGCACGAGTGGGACTCCGGGTGCGTTGGCGGCTGCGCCCCTCGCAGACCTCGGCAATTACCCGATGCACAGCGGCAAGTTCTATCCGGAAGATGCCGTTGGCGACCTGCCCGGCACGATGCCGCACGTCCCCGCATCCGGAAAGCTCGTCGCAGATCACGCCGCCGATATCTCGGCCGGCCTGACCGAGGCGCTCGCCGAGCATCGCGATGTCGTCGTGTCGGTCCTCACGGATCTCGACTCTGCTCGCCTGGCCGGCGGGGCCGGGGCCGATCACATCGCGCTCGGAGCTTTGACGCCGGCGGGGGCGTTCGATTCCAAGACCACGGCCGCCTTCGAGGCGATCGCGAACGCGATCGAGCCTGGCGTCGCCGCGCACCTTGGCGATGACGACCCCAAGGTCCGAGCACTCGCGATCTCGGTGATCGCGAAGCTCGATGGCAAGGCCAAGCCTGCCGACGCGGTGGTAGCCAAGGGGCTCGGCGACTCCGCCGAGCAGGTTCGTGCCGCCGCCATGCTGGCGGTCGGGACGATCGCCCATCGCCGGGGGGCCGCCCCTACCGCCCTGGTGGCGACCCTGGTCAAGACACTGGGCTCCCCTGCCTGGGGGGACCGCCGCGTCGCCGCGCTCGCGATCGGAGCGCTCGGCACGCTCGCGACCCCCACCGACGTCGGAGCCCTGGCCAAGGCTGCAGGCGATTCATCGAGCTTCGTTCGCGAGGCTGTGGCGATCGCGCTCGGTCGAGTGGGTGGGCCCAAAGCGACCGACTCCCTGAACGCGCTGGCCCAAGACGCGGTTCCACAGGTCCGTGACGCTGCCGCCCACTCGCTCGGGCAGATCCATAACTAGCCGATCTAGAGGTCCCGTTCTTTGACGCACCATTTCGCAAGGGGCTACAATCTTTGCGAATGGACGTAGGTCTGGTCTGCGACGCGTGCAGCGCGTTGACTCCAATTGGAGTGCCGCAATGTGCGCGCTGTGGCCAGCCGGTCGCACTCGATCCACGTCCGAAACGCGGCACGATCCAACCGCCCGTGCCGGGCGCGAACGCCGCGACCACCGCTCCCGCGGTCACGAATGCGGGCACCGCGGTCGGCGCGAACTGCAACAAGTGCAACTCGGTGATTCCGCCGAACTTCAAGTTCTGCCCGTCGTGCGGCAACAAGGTCACGTCACAGATCGCGGCACCCGGTGTCCCATCAAACTTCGACGTCCAGACCCGCGTCGGTCCGCGTCAGCCGGAACCTGCCGCGCAGAAGGTCGGGCGCAGCACGATGTTCTTTGGCGGCGCCGTGCAGTCCGCGCGCGCGAAGCTCACGCTGATCCGCGGCGACGGCGAAGATGGCGTCTCGTTCACGCTCGCCGGCACCGACCACCTCGCGGGTCGTGGGGAGTGTCCGATCTCGTTCCCCGACGACACGTTCCTATCGCCGACCCACGCGAACTTCCGCTACTCGAATAACCAGCTGATCGTTCGCGACGAAGGCTCGTTGAACGGCGTGTTCGTGCGGATCGCTGGCTCGGTCACGATCGCGCCGCAGAGCACGATCCTCGTGGGAGAACAGGTGCTGACCATCCAGCCCGCGCGCGTCGCGGGTGACGTGCCGGATGGCGAAGGCACCTACTATTCCGCGAGCATGATGCGCAACGCGACGATCGAGATCGCGCAGCAGCTCCGCGGCGGCACGCCCGGCTGGGTGTTCCGGGTCGCTACCGAGGTCGTCTCGATCGGTCGCGAATCCAACGACATCAATTTCCCGGATGACCCGTTCATCTCGGGTCGTCACGCCCAGATCCAGCTCGTGCAGGGTGTGTTATCGGTTACCGACCTGGGATCGCGGAACGGAACGTTCGTCCGCGTCGACCACGAGATCGTGCTCAAGCACGGTGACTACGTGTTCCTGGGTCAGCAGCTACTGCGTGTTGAAATCGTCTGAGGGAGCCACCATGACCGTCTGCAATCGTTGCGGCAAAGAGAATCAGGACCACTACAAGTTCTGCCTCGGGTGCGGAGCCGAGCTCACGGCACCCAAGGCCGGTGGTGGAGACGTCGCGATGATGAAGACGATGATGGCCGACCCATCACAGGCGCCTGCGCCAAGCGCGCCGGTGCGTGGCTCGTCGCAACAGATGCCACAATCGAACCTGAACCGCGGCATGCCGGGCATGCCGCCGTCGGGTCCGCTCGGCACGAACCCGAACCAGGGTGGCCCCGCGATGCCGCAGCCGATGGGGCCGCCGCCTGGCGTGCCCGGCTTCTCGCCTGGCTTCGCACCTCCGCCGCAACAAGCCCCTGCCCCGCAAGCGCCGGCAGCGGCGGTCGGCGGCACCGCGACCGGCATGCGCCGCTGCCCGTCGTGCGGTAGCGATGTTCCGCCGTCGTTCCGATTCTGCGGAACATGCGGCTTCCGCATGGACGAAGGCTCGGCACCGATGGCGATGCCGCAGCCACCGCAACCGGTGCAAGCACCACCGCAGGCCGCGCCGCAACGCGCGCGTCTGTCGATGACGCTGATCCGCCCGGATGGATCCGAAGGCGGCACCCACGATCTGCGCCCCGGCGAGAACAAGCTCGGCCGCAGCTTCGGCCCGGTGTTCGAGAACGACGGCTACCTCTCGCCGGTCCACGCGCTGCTCGATATTCGTGGGCCCGGATCGCTGGTGCGCGACCTCGATAGCCTCAACGGCGTGTTCGTGAAGATGACCGGCGAAGAAGAGCTGCAGTCGGGCCAGATCATCCGGATCGGCCAGGAGCTGCTCCGCTTCGAGGTGATTCCGACCCCCGAGCCGACCGCCGATGGCACCGAGCTGATGGGCAGCCCGAACCC
>JANXOP010000011.1 GCA_025357755.1 Kofleriaceae bacterium
ATCTATCATTCGCACTCGTTCGACGGTCAGGCGACGCGCATTCCGGGCTGGAAGGTCGTGATGCCTTCGACGCCGCGAGATGCCTTCGGCCTCCTGCTCTCCGCGATTCGCGACCCCAATCCAGTCATGTTCTTGATGCCCAAGGCGCTCCTTCGCGTGAAGCACCGACCGGGCGAGGAAGTGCCGGGCGAGCCGGGCGATGACAAGAAGCTCGCGCAGATGATCGATGCGCCGCTCGGCGACCGCGCCCAGTGGAAGCCGAACTGGCCGGTGCTCGAGGAGCTGTACATCCCGATCGGTGAAGCGAACGTGGTCCGCACGGGCGAGCACGTCACCGTCCTCACCTACGGTCGCAACGTCCTCATGTGTCTCGCGGCTGCCGAAGAGCTCGCCGCCGAAGGCATCGACACCGAGGTCATCGATCTGCGCTCGCTCCAACCGTACGACTGGGCGACGATCGAGGCGAGTGTCAAGAAGACGAACCGCGTGCTCTGTGTCAACGAGGACACCGAGATCACGAACTTCGGCGAGCACCTGATCCGCCGGATCGTCGAAGAGATGTTCTACGAGCTTCACGCGCCGCCAAAGCTGGTCGCCGGCGCCCACCTCCCGGGCATCGGCCTCGCCGACAATCTCGAGAGCGCGAGCGTCCCGCAAAAGGACCAGATTCGCGCCGCGATCGCGGAGCTCGCGCACCACGAACCATAGGTGATCATGCGACGATGAGCCGGGATGGCGGATCGGCTCCAGCGCAAGACAGCGGCCGCGGGCGCCGTCCTGCTCGTGATCGCGTTCCTGACCGGCATCCTGCTCGCGCAAGCGCAGTCCAAGAAGATCGATGCCGATGTGCCCGAGGTCATCGCGGCGCACCTGAACGCGCTGCTCGGCTGCCTCTGGCTCGTCGCACTCGCGGCGACGCTGCCGTGGTTGCGATTCCAGGCGAAGGGCAGGCAGCGGATCGTCGTGGTCACCGTGGTCGCGGCCTATGCAAACTGGTTGATCACGACGATCAAGTCGTTCTTGCACGTGCCGGGCGTCGACCTCGATGGTCGCAAGTCGAACGATGCGGTGTTCGTCGCGCTGACCGTGCTCGTCGTGATTCCGTCGTTCGTCGCGGCGACCGCGTGGGTCTACGGGTTGCTCGGCGCGCGCTCGAACCCCGACTGAGCGAGCGCGTCCCACGTGATCGGTTCGAGCGGGCCGAACACGTCGGTGTAGCCGGCAACGAGCGCTTCGATCATCTTCTCGCGGGTGGGCGTGATGCCCTCGAGCCCGAGGCTCGTGACCTTGGCTTCGATCAGTCCAGGATCGGCGCGGAACACGCGTGCGATGCGCGCATCATCGCGCTCGAAGATCACGGTCCCGTGCTGGAGCACCGCCCACTTGGTTCGGCGCTGAGCTCCCCCGCTGATCTTGCGACCGCGCACCATCACGTTCGTGCCCTGGATGCGCACGTAGCACAGCGCATCGCGGGTGCGATCCGGCATGCTCTCGAGCTCCGCGGGCAGCTCCAACGCGCGCAGAGCGTTGACCACGCCTCTCGAGAGCAGCCCGAAGCTTTCCGTAATATTTGTCGTCAGCCGAGGGTGTTGGATCGGCAACACCACGGCGTACGTAATCTCGACAGCGTTGTGCAGGATGCCGCCGCCACCCGTACCGCGCTTGACGACGTCGAGGCCGTACTCGCGCACGACCTCTAGATCGATGTCCGCCTCGCTCTGACTATTGCCGAGGCTGACCGCTTCGGGCTGCCATCCATACAACCGCACGATCGGTCGCGCCGCATCGTGCAGGAGCTCGTCGCGGCGCATGTTCTCGGCCGCGCTGAGATGGCCGTCGAGGAGAACGTGCATAGGTGCGCAGCATAGCGATAGCCAGGATTTCCGACAGGATGCGACACGCTGCGACACTCAAGTCGCTTACAAACCTCGACAATCCGGGACGTCTGAACGCGTCAATCGGTGCTACCCAAGGCCCACAGCCATGCGCGCCTATGCGATCTCACTCGTCCTCGCCGTCGGCTGCAGCAAGAGCGCACCGGCCAATCAACAACAAGGCGGCGGTCAGATGCCGCCCACCGAAGTCACGGTCGTGACGCTGACGAGCGAGAAGATCGCGCTCAAGACCGAGCTCTCGGGCCGCACGACGGTCGCGCTCGAATCGGAGGTCCGGCCGCAGATCACGGGCATCGTCAAGGCGCGCACCTTCACCGAAGGCGCGCGGGTCAAGGCAGGGCAGGTCCTGTACCAGATCGATCCTGCGCAGTATCAAGCGACGCTCGCGGGCGCGCGCGCCGACATCGCGAGCGCACAGGCGGCGGTCGAAGCGTCCAAGCTCAAGAACGAACGCTACGCGAGCCTGTCGAAGATCGAGGGCGTCTCCAAGCAAGAAGCCGATGACGCGCGGCTCGCCCATGACCAGGCGGTCGCGAGCCTCGCGCAGAAGCAAGCGGCGCTGCAGACCGCTTCGATCAACGTGAGCTACACCTCGATCACCGCACCGATCAGCGGCCACATCAGCAAGTCGCTCGTGACGCCGGGTGCGCTCGTCACCGCGGGCCAAGCGACCGCGCTCACGACGATCCGTTCGCTCGATCCGATCTATGTCGACCTCGTGGAATCGACCGCACAGCGCATGAAGCTGCGTGCGCAGGTCGGCTCGGGCGCGCTGCAAGCGGGCTCGACCGCGGTGAAGTTGATCCTCCCCGACGGCTCGACGTACGCGCAGGCCGGCACGTTGGAGTTCGCGGAGGTCGCCGTCGACGAGGCGACGGGGACAGTCACGCTCCGCGCGAAGTTCCCGAACCCGGACGAGACCCTGCTCCCCGGCATGTACGTCCGCGCCCAGCTCGAGGAAGCCGTCGATCAAGACGCGATCCTCGCACCGCAACAAGGCGTGACCCACGACCCCAAGGGCGCCGCGACCGCGATGGTGGTCGGCGCGGACAACAAGGTCGAGGTCCGGACGCTGGCGGCGGATCGCGCGATCGGAGATCGCTGGCTCGTCGAATCCGGCCTCAAGGTCGGCGACAAGTTGATCGTCGAGGGCCTCAACAAGATCGGCCCCGGAATGACCGTCCATCCCAACGAGCGAGTCGCGGCGGGCGCCGGTTCGGCCGCACCTGCGGCACCTGTGGGCTCTGCTGCTCCGAGCAGGAAATAACCAATGCTGGCCAGATTCTTTGCGAGTCGCCCGGTCTTCGCGTGGGTGATCTCGATCGTCATCATGCTCGCCGGTGTCGCCTCGATCATGGCGCTCCCGATCGCGCAGTACCCCGATGTCGCGCCACCGAGCGTGAACATCTCGGCCTCCTACACCGGCGCTTCGGCCGAGACCGTCGAGAACAGTGTCACCCAGGTCATCGAGCAGCAGCTCACCGGGATCGACGGCTTGCTCTACTTCTCGAGCTCGTCGAGCTCGACGGGGCAGGCGAGCATCAACGTCACGTTCAAGCAGGGCACGAACCCCGACACCGCCCAGGTCCAGGTCCAGAACAAGGTCCAGCAAGCGGTGCCTCGCTTGCCTGCGACCGTGCAACAGACCGGCCTCGTCGTCACGAAGGCGCAGACCAACTTCCTCACGATCGTGGCGGTCTACGACGAGACCGACAAGTCGAGCGAGAACGACATCGCCGACTACCTCGGCAGCACGATGCAGGATCCGATCGCCCGCATCGACGGCGTCGGTTCGCTCGAGGTTTTCGGCGGCTCCTACGCGATGCGGATCTGGCTCGATCCCACGAAGCTCTACGCGCTTGGCTTGATGCCTTCGGATATCGAAGCCGCCGTGCTCGCGCAGAATGTTCAGGTCTCGGCCGGCAAGCTCGGTCAGCAACCCGCGCCGATCGAACAGCAGCTCAATGCGACGGTGACCGCGCAATCCAAGCTCAAGACCGCGGAGCAGTTCCGCCAGATCATCGTCAAGTACGATCAGGCCGGCGCAGCGGTGAAGCTCGGCGAGGTCGCACGCGTCGAGCTCGGCAGCGAATCCTATGATTTTCACACCCGGCTCAACCGCCATCCGGCGTCCGGTATGGCCGTGCTGCTCGCGCCAGGCGGCAATGCGCTGAGCGTCGCCGACAACGTACGCATGAAGGTCGACGAGCTCCAGAAGACGATGCCCGCCGGCTGGAAGGTCGCGTACCCGTTCGACTCGACCAAGTTCATCCGGATCTCGATCGAGGAGGTCGTGAAGACCCTGATCGAAGCGATCATCCTCGTCGTCATCGTGATGTTCGTGTTCTTGCAGAACTGGCGCGCGACGCTGATCCCGGTGATCGCGGTGCCGGTCGTGCTGCTCGGCACGTTCTGCGTGCTGCGCGTGCTCGGCTACTCGATCAACACGCTCACCATGTTCGGCATGGTGCTCTCGATCGGTCTCCTGGTCGATGATGCGATCGTCGTGGTCGAGAACGTCGAGCGCTTGATGCGCGAAGAGCAGCTCTCGCCGCTCGAGGCGACGATCAAATCGATGAAGGAGATCACGGGCGCGCTGATCGGGGTCGCTACCGTGCTCTCCGCGGTGTTCCTGCCCATGGCGTTCTTCACGGGTTCGACCGGCGTGATCTATCGCCAGTTCTCGATCACGATCGCGGCTTCGATGCTGCTCTCGGTGTTCGTCGCGCTCACCGTGACGCCCGCGATGTGCGCATCGCTGCTTCGCGCGAACCACTCGAAGGGACCGCGCCGCGGTTTGGGCGCGTGGTTCAATCGCGGCTTCGATCGGATCACGAACGGATACCAAGGTGTGGTCGCCTGGATGTTGAAGGGCGTGCTCAAGTGGATGCTGCCATACGCGGCGATCTGCATCGTGCTCGGCCTCGTGCTCGTGAAGCTGCCGACCGGCTTCTTGCCGCAGGAAGATCAAGGCACCGGCATGGTGATCTGGACCCTGCCGGCCGGCGCCACGCTCAGCCGGACCCAGGAGGTCGGCAAGAAGGTCGAAGACCACTATCTCGGGTTCGAGAACAAGAACGTCGATTCGATCTTCGCGATCGGTGGCTTCTCGTTCGTCGGCAGTGGCCAGAACGCTGGCATGGCGTTCGTCGAGTTCAAGGACTGGGACGATCGCCACGGCAAGGACAACACCGCCGCCGCGATCTCGAATCGCGCGACCGGCATGCTGTACGGCGTGCGCGACGCGTTCATCTTCTCGCTCACGCCACCGGCGATCCAGGGTCTTGGCCAATCGGATGGCTTCGATCTCGAGCTCCAGGCTGCGGCGGGAACCGACCGTGCGGGGCTCGCGGCTGCCCGCGACCAGCTGCTCGGTGGTGCATCGCAGAACAAGCTGCTCGCCGGCGTGCGGCGCGGCGATCTGCCAGAGACGCCGCAGCTTTCGATCGATATCGATCAAGCCAAGGCCTCCGCGCAGGGAGTCTCGGCGACCGACATCACGAACACGCTGACCGCAGCGTGGGGTGGCGTGTACGTCAACGACTTCCTCGACCGCGGTCGTGTGAAGCGGGTGTTCATCCAGGGCGAGGGCGCCTATCGCTCCAAGCCCGACGATCTCTACTCGTGGTACGTGCGCGGCTCGACCGGAGGGATGACGCCGTTTAGCGCGTTCGCGAAGACCCACTGGACCAACGGTGCCGAGTCGCTGTCGCGCTACAACGGCCTCGCGTCGTACGACATCCAGGGTCAAGGCTCGCCAGGCGTTAGCTCGGGAACGGCGATGGACGAGATCGAGAAGGTCGCCGACTCGATCCCCGGCGTCACCCACTCGTGGACCGGCCTGTCGTACCAGGAGCGGCTCGCGAGCGGTCAGACGCTCCAGCTCTATGCGATCTCGATCCTCGTGATCTTCCTGGTGCTGGCCGCACTCTACGAGAGCTGGTCGGTGCCCTTCTCGGTGCTGATGGTGATTCCGCTCGGCATCCTCGGTGCGGTGCTCGCCGCGAAGTTTCGTGGCCTCGAGAACGATGTCTATTTCCGCGTCGCGCTCCTCACCACGATCGGACTGTCATCGAAGAACGCGATCTTGATCGTCGAGTTTGCCGAGGACGCGTATCACAAGGGCGCGACCGCGATCGATGCTGCGGTCACGGGCGCACGGCTGCGGCTCCGCCCGATCATCATGACCTCGCTCGCGTTCGTCGCTGGTGTCACACCGCTCGCGATCTCGACCGGCGCCGGCGCGAATAGCCGGGTCTCGATCGGCACGGGCATCGTCGGCGGCACGATCACCGGCACGTTGCTCGCCATCTTCTTGGTTCCCATCTTCTTCGTGCTCGTGCGCAAGATCGTGCGCGGAAAGCGGACCCTGTCGTGAAGCGCGCCTTGTTCGCGGCCGCCCTCAGCGGCTGCCTCTCTCTCTCGCCGAATTATGAACGCCCGGTGGCGCCCGTCCCGAAGCAACTGCCAGGCGGTCAAGGCAGCGCGAGCCCCGCGGCGATGCCGATCGCGGAGTTCGTTCACGAAGACAAGCTGCGCCAGATCCTGACCAAGGTGCTCGGTGCGAACCGCACGCTGCGGCGCTCCGCGCTCGATATCGAATCGGCGCGCCAACTGTATCGCGTGCAGCGCGCCGCGGAGCTCCCGTCGATCGATCTCTCGGCGCAAGTCACCTCGACGCGGTCGCTGGTCGGCACGCCCAACAATGCGACCGCGCGGTTCACCGACTACACGGTCGGCGTTGGCATCGCGAGCTGGGAGATCGATCTGTTCGGCAGGATCAAGAGCCTGTCCGACGCGAAGTTGCAGAGCTACCTCGCGTCGGTCGAGCTCGCGAAGGCCACCCGGATCTCGCTGATCGCCGAAGCGTCCACCGCGTATGTCACCATGTCGGCGGATCGCAGCCGGCTCGTGATCGCGAAGGACACGATGGCGTCTTCCAAGAAGGCGATGGATCTGACCGAGGCGCTGGTCGGTGGTGGCACGTCGAACCGCGGTGATTTCTACCAGGCCTCGACCGTGTATCAGCAGGCGCGCGGCGATGTCGCGGCGTTGACTGCCGCGATCGCGCAGGACAAGAATGCGCTCGAGCTGCTCGCCGGAGATTCGCTCGACGACTCGCTCATGCCGGACGTCCTGCCGGCACAGCCGGAGTGGTTCACGGAGGTCCCCGTCGGTCTCGATTCGACCGTGCTGCTCGAGCGCCCCGACGTCCTCGCGGCCGAGCACGACTTGATGGCGGCTAACGCGAACATCGGCGCCGCGCGAGCCCAGTTCTTCCCGTCGCTCAACCTCACCGCGAGCGGGGGGCTCGGCAGCATCGCGCTGGCCTCGCTGTTCACCGGTCCGGCCGCGCTGTGGACGCTCGCTCCGGCACTCGCGCTCCCGCTGTTCCGCGGCGGAGCGAACCGCGCGAACCTCGCGTACACCAAGGCGCAGAAGCTCAGCTTCGTCGCCGCGTACGAGCTCGCGATCCAGACCGCCTTTCGCGAGGTCTCCGATGCGCTCGCGACGCGCGCGACCATCGAGGAGCAGCTCGCGGCCCAGACCGCACTCGTCGAGGCCTCGACCAAGGCGCTGGAGCTGTCGCAGGCGAGGTACAAGGCCGGTATCGACACGTTCCTGACGACGCTGGTTTCTGAACGTGCACTGTACGCGGCGCAGAACTCGCTCGTGGCGACCCAGCTCGCCGCGATGGGGAACCGGATCACGCTCTACCGCGTGCTCGGCGGCGGCCTTCGTTAGAACCCCGACGTCACTCTTGAAATTCTTCGCTGGTTTCGCGCTCGCTGGCGCTCTATACACGGCGTATGGGTGGCAATCCCAACGACCGCGACACGCGGACCTTCGATCGCGAAGAGCTCGAGAGGCTCGCACGCGAATCCGTCGATGTGCCCGATCTGCCGAGCAGTGCGACCGGCGAGCTGGTGACCTCGCGCACGTCGACGGTTGCCGATCCGTTGACGATGGCGCTCCTGGCCGAAGTCGCCCGCAACGCGCGGACCCAAGAGTTCGATCCGGACGACCTGCCTGCCGCCGACGGTGAACGGCAGGAGCCGCTTCCTCATCCGAACCTCAAACGGCGCTGAGCAACGCGCGCGCGGCAGCGAGCTCGGGCTCGCTGATCTCGTGTTTGTCGCCGGCGGGATGAAATAGCTCGGTCACACGCGCGCCGAGCGCCGTGAACGCCACGGCGCTCTCTCGCATGCGATCGAGTGGCACGAACGGATCGGTCTCGCTGCCGGTGATCAGGACCGGGAGATCGAGCGTCGGGGTCGCGAGCCACCGCGTGCCACGCGGCCCGATCAGGCCACCCGTGAACGCGACGAGTGCGGCCGGTGGGTGCGCGCGTCGCCGATACACGAGCTCGCACGCGAGACAGGCACCTTGCGAGAAGCCGATGACCACCACGGGCTTCGCCATCGCAGTCAGCTCATCGACGAGCAGGCCCACGCGATCGAGCGCCTCGGTCAACCGCGGCTCGTTATCGCCGAACGGCGCGAGGAACGTCGTCGGATACCAGCTGCGATCGGAGGCAGCGGGTGTGCAGTACGCGATCTCGGCGAGGCCGAGGGGACGCACCACGTGCTCCTCCATCCACGCCGGATCCTGATTGCGGCCGTGCAGGACAACCGCGAGCACCCGCGCGCGTGGGACCGAAGCGCCGTAGTGCAGGTCGCGCACTAGTACTGCAGCGGTTCGAGGTACGCGAGGATCTCCTCGCGCTTGGAAGCGAACACCGGTGGCACCTGGAACGAGGTGCCGAGCTTCTCGTAGGGCTCGTCGATCGTCATACCTTCGGGCTTGGAGACCGTGGCTTCGAACATCGCGCCGGACGGCGTTCGCACGTAGATCGATTCGAAGTAGCCGCGGTCCTTGCGTTCGGACGTGTCGGTGAGGCCGATGCCCTCGAGGTGGAACTTCACCTGGTCTTGGACCGCGCGGTTCTCGACCTGGAACGCGGTGTGGTGAACGATGCCTTCGCCGTAAAGCCACGACGCCTGCTTGAGCTCGGGCTCGTGATGGAAATCGACGATCGTTCCGGTGCCACCCTTGCCGACGTGATAGCGGGTGTACGCGCCGTCGGTACCGGTCTTCGTGCCGTTCCATCCGACCGTCATGAACTCCTCGGAGAGCTCGGTGTCGCGCACGCTCACCGTGATGCCGTGCGTGCCGCGGATCGCGAGCTCGGGCGGCACCTCGCCATTCGAGTACGGCTTGCGATCGTCATCGGCGATGCCGACGAGCTCGTAGTCGAGGCCACACGGATGCTGGAACGCGAGCAGTTTCTCTCCGAACCGTTCGCTCATCTTGGTCGCGATGCCGTGCCTCTGCAGGCGCTCGGCCCAGTAGCCGAGCGACGAGACCGGCACCGAGAGCGCGAGCGTGCGGGTCTGCCCCGATCCACGCTTCGCCTTGCGACCCGATTGGCGCATCGGGAAGCACGTGACGAGCGTGCTCTCCTCCCCGTGATCGTTGCCGTAGTAGAAGTGATAGATCGGCGTGTCACCATCGTAGAGCGCGGTCTTCTTCACGCTCTTGAGGGACAGGACCTTCGTGTGAAAGTCGTAGTCCTCCTGGGCTCCGCCGACGCACAAGGTGATGTGATGGTGACGTTGGATCGTCATGCCCCGAGGGTGCGCTCCTCGGTCGGATCGGGGTAGGCGGCAGTTTGCGAATGATTGTTCGTAGATCGCGAACGATCAGTCGCGGACCGGCAGTAACCCGCGCGCGACGAGCTCGCGTTCCCATGGCGGCTCGTCGGGAGGGAGCGCAGCGATGCCCTCGAGAAACAATTGCAGCTTGCGCATGACGCCGTGCGTTGCCGGGTAGACCGCGCACAACCAAAAAGCTGGGATCGCGTGGTCGAGCAGCAC
>JANXOP010000032.1 GCA_025357755.1 Kofleriaceae bacterium
GCGGCGACCGGGCGCGCGAGCTGCTTGTTCTGCCCGGTCTCGAGACTCTGCGCGGCACGCTCGGCGCGCGCCGCGGCTTCCTCGAGCTTCTGCGCCGCGATCGCGGCTTGATCGCCAGCGTTCGAGACGCGGCGGACACCGTCGTCGAGCTCGCCGATCGCGGCGAGCGCCGCGGCTTCGTCGCTCGATCCCGGTCGCAACGGCGAGGACTGTGCACGAGGCGATCGACGCGGCGGTGCTTCGTAGTCCAGCTCGCGCGCGGGAGGCGGCAGAGGTGTCGAATCGTCTTCGTCGGGATCGTCGAGGGACGGCACGCGCGTCGCCGATTGCTGGATCGCCTCGCGCTTGCGCGGATCGAGCGAGATCAACTCCGAGATCGGATCGCGGCGATACGGTTCGTCGTCGGGAACCGAGACGCTCGTGTGATCGTTGCCGAGGTCCGCGAGCAGCGCGTCGAGCCGGCCACCGGTCTGCTGCTGCTGGACGCCCGGCGAGCTCTGGCGCAGCGCGGCCTGTTCGGCGCGGAGGTCCATGCTCACGCGCTGCGGCGTGACCTGCACCGCGGCACTGCCGAGCGAGGCGAGCAGATCTTCGGTCGCGTCGTCGATGTTCTCGTCGACCTGCGAGAGGCCGGCTTCCTTGATCAGCTCGTCGCGATCGGCGAGCTCCCAGCGATCGTCTTCCATCGCCTCGATCAGGTTCTCGAGCAGGTCGGTCGCGGTCTTGTAGCGCCGCTTCGGATCGGTATCGAGCGCGCGCTGGACCAGCCGCTCGACCGCGGGTGTGACGCGCAAGACGCCCGGCGGCGCTTCGCCCGAGAGCATCGTGAACAGCATCGCGCCGACCGCGAACACGTCGGACACCGGCGCCGGCTCTTCACCGACGACGAGCTCCGGTGCGATGTAGCCGGTGAGGCCCCGCCACAACGACGAATCGGCGCCTTGTGCGACCGCGGTCGTGAGCGCGCGACCGACGACAAAATCGCCGAGCCGGATGGTCCCGTCTTCATCGATCAGCACGCTGCGCGGATGCACCGCGCCGTGGATGACGCCCGCTTGATGCGCGGCCGCGAGCGCTTCGATCACCGACTTGCCGATCAGCCCGGCGACCGGGGTCGAGAGCTTGCCGCCGCTCTTCGCGCGCGAGCGCGCGGCGGTGATCAGGTCCTGAACCGTGACGTAGCGGCCCGAGCCGCGGGTCACGACGACCACGTCGGAGCCACCGGACTCGACCGTGAAGGTCGGCACGATGTTCTGGTGCTCGAGCGCGGTGACGCTCTCGATCAACGTGGGATCGGTCAGCGTGTCGCGAAACGCATCCTCGGCGAGGATCTTCGGATCGACGACCAGGCCGCGCAGGTTGCGTTGGCCATTGAATTGCGCGCGATGAATCGCACCGTACATGGTGACGGCAAGGCGCTCCGAGAGGACGACGCCGGCGATGATCTGCTCGGCCGCTTGGCCACCCACGTTCCCAACTATAGCCGGAAGTGGAGGTCGATCCAGGGTGCGGCGAACAGATAGAAGAGCGCTCCCATCACCAAGAACGGGCCAAAAGGCAGGGGCGTCTTCATCAGAGACGTCGGCGCCTGTTCCGCTTCGTCATCAGATGTGCGTTCACCGACGAGCTCGGGTTGCGGCTTGCCAAGGAGATGGCGGATCAGCGCGACCGGCAGGATCAAGCACACGCCGATCATCGACCCGCCGAACAGGGCGACGACGACACCCTTCCAGCCGAGCAACGCGCCGACGGCCGCGAGCAACGTACTGTCCCCGAGCCCGAGTCCTTCGCGCTCGGTGATCCGGAAGTAGATCTCGCCGATCAACCACGGGCCGCCGTAGCCGACCGCGGCGCCGATCAAGCCGTCGTACCAGTGCAGGCCGGGGAGCAGCCAGGTCGCGCCATAGAAGAGCACGACTGCGGGCACGGTCACCATGTTGAGGACCAGCTGGGTATCGAGATCGATGAACGCGATCACGACCATCACGAAGATGAACCCCGCGTCGACGACGAAGCGCACCGCGCGGTGATCGAGCGTGTCGAACATCCCGCCGGTGCCGAACGTGAACCACCACGCGACGACGAACAGCATCGCCATCACCGCCTCGACGAGCAGGTAGC
>JANXOP010000036.1 GCA_025357755.1 Kofleriaceae bacterium
TTCTCGAGCGAGGCCTTCTGCGCGTTCTGCGCGAGCAGCTGGACCATCGCGTCGCTCATGAAGTTGAAGGTCCGCGCGAGCACGCCGAGCTCGTCGCTGCGGTCTTCGGGAACGCGCATCTGGAAATCGCCGGTCGCCATCCGGTTGGCCTGGTCGGTCAGCACGCGGATCGGCCGGGCGATCGACATGCTCTGGAGGCCCGCGGCGATCACGCCGATACCGAGCACGACCAGCGCGATCACGAGCAGCTTCTGGCGCGAGGCTTGGGCGGCCGCATCGGCTTCGGTCAGCGACTTCGCGAGCTCGGCTTCGAGTCCGGCGCTCGTGACCCCGATCCGGATCTTACCGATCACGTTGCCACCGATCTTGATCGGCGCCGCGTAGATCCAATCGGAGCCGGTACCGACCCTGGCATGAGCGACGTCCTTGGGCGGGAGCGACTTGACGAGGTCGGCGAGCTTGGCGCCTTCGGGCGCGCCCGGCGTCGCGCCGATCACCAGGCCACTCGCCTCGGCGATGCTGATCCACTGGAGCTGATTGATGCCCGCCTTGTCCTCGGCAATCGCGGCCTGGAGAACATTCGGAATATCGGAGTACTGGGTGTTCGCGATCGCCTGCGCCGAGGCGTTGCCGATGCTCTCGGCGACGAGCTCGGCCTGACGCGAGATCGCGACCTCGCCGGCAGTACGCCGCTGCTTGATCTGATCTGCGGTGAGCTCCTGGATCGAGCGCTGGCTGAACCAGGTCGCCGCGGCCACGGCGATCGCCACCACGAACGAGGTCGTGAAGATGAGCTTGGCCGAGATTGGAAGCCCCGCCCGCTTTGCCATACCTTCCACTCGTCCCCGAGGATATGACCGTGGCCCGACCGAGACAATGGCGGGAGCCGGTTACGGCCGGTTACGGTTTGTTTAGACGCCCGGTGCGGTTCGCGCGCTCGACGGCGACCTCGAATAGCCGATCCAGGGGACCGCCCGCAGCCTCGCCCTCGAGGATTCGCAGGGCGGCCGCGATCGCCTCGATCGTCGAGACCTGGCCGGGCCCGGGCGAGCTCCGCAACCGTTGCGCCGCCATCGGCAGCCCATCGGGGAGCCGCAACACCGGGAGGCCGCGGATGACCGCGAGCTTTTGATACATCTTCCGCGCCTTGGACCACGACCCGTCGAGCACGACGAGCTTCTCGGGCAGCACCGCCGGCGCCTCGGTCGTGGGCTCGCCGATCGGATAGAGCACCCACGCGTTCGAGAGATCGGGGAGCGTGGGTGGGCCGGAGATGTGGCCGTAGTCGATGAGCTCGCTATTGGGCAGCGCCTGATGCGCGAGCCGGGCCGTGTTCGACGACCGGTTCTGTTCGGAGTAGTGCCGGATGATGATCACGCGCGTGCGGGTCAGCACCCGCGGAATTTCGGCGCACAAGCACGCGCGCTGCGCCAACAGGCAGCGCGCGCACTTCAGCTCACTTGCAGCAACGGAACCCGACATTCGGGAAGAAGAACGTGTCGTTTGCGAGCGTGAAGTTCAAGGCGCAACTGATCCCAACGTCCGTATTGTTCGAGGCACCACCACGAATCGGGTTCTGACCGGCCTGCTGCGCGAACGTCCACTCCTTGACGTTGCCGGACAGATCGAACGCCTTGTCGGCGCTCGCCTGTGCGGCGTAGCAGCTCGCGAGCGAGCCGGTCGGCAAGGTCGCATCGGTGGTCGCGTCGTAGTCGTGGCCATTGCACGTGGTCGCCTGATAGGTGCTCGCGTTCGTCGCGTACGCCCAGGTGTTCCCGGGGCCCGCGACCGTCGTCGTCGTCGGACACGTGGTCCCCGAGGTCACGTAGACCTGATCGAGCCGGAAGCCATCGTCTTCCATGTAGATCGAGAGGTAGTTCGTCCCGGCCGCGAGCACGAACCCGCCGACGCCGGCCCAGCGCCATGCATTGTTGCCGGCGCTGTTGTTGATCGACAGCGGCGTGCCAGCTCCCGCGCTCGGTCCGAGGCCCGCCCACACGAGGCGCGAGGTGTTGCTGTTCGCGTAGCCGCGCACGCACACCCGATAGGTGCCCGCCGTCGCGACGGCGAGCTGGTAGTCGAGGCGCGGCGAATTCGCGACCGCGGTCGCAGCGGTCGTCGTGCTCACGCCACTGTCCGGACCCGCGAGCATGTCCGCGATGCTGGAATAGCCGAGCGTGTAGTCCTCGGTCCATGCGTGACTCGCGTCCGTGCCCGGCGTGATCGCGTAGTAGTCCTCGGCCTCGAGGGTCACCGAGGCGGCGGTCGCGACCGTCACCGGATACGTCGTCGGGGTGACGGCCGAGCAGGCGCGATGCCACTGCACGTCGCCACATAGGGACGCGCCGACCGCCTTGCACGCGGCGAGCGCGTTGCCGTACGTGATGTTGGTCCACGGCACCTTGCTCGCGCTCGAGCACACGGGGCACTGCGGCGTCGCCGAGCCCCCGGTCGCGTTGCCGAGGCCGCTCGCGGCGGTGACCGTGAACGTGGTCGCGGTGACGCTCGTGATCACGTAGTCCTTGTTGTAGCCGGCCACGGAAGCGCCGCTGATCGCGACGACGCGACCCACGGGCAACGAGTGCGTCGCGGTCGTCGTGAACGTCGCGGTGGTGCCACTCTCGGCAACACTCGCGAGTGTCGCCGAGCTCCCACACGAGCTCGACACCACGTTGCCGCCGTCCGTCGAGGTCGCATCGGGCTTCGCGGCCTCGTACTTCATCATCTGATGACCGCCGCCGATGTTGATCCACTCGAGGCCGGGCGCGGTCGCCGGGAATACGCCCGCAGTCGTCGTATTGTCGATCACGCCATCGCAATCGTCGTCGAGGTTGTTGCAGCTCTCGGCTGCCACCGGCACGCCGTTGTGGGTGTAGCCGCAGACCGCGGGGCCATTGAGGTTCGCGCTATCGCAGACGTAGGTGCCGTAGCTGCGGCATTCGCCTTTCTTGCCGTCGTCGCAACTCTGGCCCTTGTTCGGTTGCGCGTCGTCGACGATGCCGTTGCAGTCGTTGTCCTTGCCATCACACGCCGCCTCGGGACTGATCACGCCGTTCGTCATCGAGACCGTCGAGCCGTAGTGGCAGACCCAGCCGTTGGCGGCGTCGCAGGTGACCGCGGAGTTGACCGCACACTCGCCCACCGTCGAACAGATCGCGGGCGGCGTACCGACGTCCTCGTCGATCGTACCGTCGCAATCGTTATCGACACCGTCGCAGACCTCCGGGCTCGGGTTGCACGTCGATTCGCACCCGTTCGCCGGGTTACCGTCGTTGTCGTAGTAACCCGCCGCGCACGCGAAGCCGCACGTACCGACCGCGCAGGTCGGGATCGCGTGATAGCTCGCGGGCAGCGCGCAACTGTGCCCGCACATGCCGCAGTTGTTGATATCGGTCTGGGTGTTGAAGCCCTCGTCGACCGAGCCGTCGCAATCGTTATCCAGGTTGTCGCAGAGCTCGAAGCTCGGCGTGGTGAAGCCGTTGCACTGCTGCGCACCGCCCTGACACGATAACGTGCCGGTGTGGCACAAACCGACGTTCGCGTTGCACGGGCTACCCGCGCAATCGGCCGTGGTCTGACAGACGGCGCCCTTCTTCGTCCCGCCGACGCAGGTCTTCACGCCACACGATCCCATGTTCGTGAGGCCTTCGTCGAAGTTGCCGTCGCAGTCGTTGTCCTTCGCGTCGCAGATCTCCGGATCACCGGTGTGATTCTCGAAGCCCTGGCACACGATCGCGCCAGCCACGCAGTGATTCGCACCGGCGGTGCACTCGCCGACATCGGTGCCGCACTTGCCGCCGCCGCCCGGATCGCCCTCGTCGGTGAGCCCGTTGCAGTCGTTGTCGATGTTGTCGCAGGTCTCCGGCGTAGGCGACTTCGAGCACTTCAGGATCCCGTTCGTACAGGTCTTCACGCCGCCCGCGCACGCGCCCTTCTGATTGTCGCAGAGCGTGCCGACGTCCGGCAGCACGCCGTCGTCGACGAGGCCATTGCAGTCGTTGTCCTTGCCATCACAGATCTCGGGGCCGGTCGCGATGCAACCCGAGCCTCCGTCGGCATCGCTCGTGCCGCCATCGCCATCCCCCGCATCGTTCGAGCCTCCACTGCCGCCATCACCGGTCGCGCAGTTGAGGCAGTAATCGTTCACGCTGCACGACACCGTCAGCGCCATCGCGACCAGCGCGACGTAGAACGCGGCGCGCTTCACGAACGCACCTCCTGGCTCGGGCGACGCCGGCGCCGCAGCACGAACATCGCCAGGCCGAGCACGAGGCCCGCGCCGCTCGTGTTGTCGGTGGTGTTACAGCCGCCGCCACCGACGGTGACGTGGCTCGTCACCCCGGCATCCGGCAGGAACGTCGTCGGGTCGTAGCAGGTGCCGCCCTTGCAGACCTGGGTCGGGTCCGGGCACGCCGTCCCGACGCACGCATCCGGCTCGCACTGGCCGTCGTTCGGGTTGCACCAATCGCCCTTCGGGCAATCGCGGAACGTGCACGGATCATCGACGCAGGTCCCGCTCGCGTCGTTGCAGACCTTGCCGAACGGACATGCCTTGCCACACGGATCCGCTTCGCATGCGCCGAGCCGGCACCGCTCGCCGGTCGGGCAGTTGACGTCGACGCAACTCGCGACGCAGTTGCCCGAGACGCAGTACTTGCTGTCCGGGCAGGTCACACCGGTACACGGGTTACCGACGCAGATCCCGGCGACGCAGTTCTGATCCGCGGTGCAGCGATCCGGATATGTCGTGCAGTCATCCGGCAAGCACTCGCCGGATGGCGGGTAGCACTTGAGCGGATCGCTGCACGTCGTGATGCTGCACAGGTCGACGCACGACGACGTGTTATCGCCGTTGTCCTTGCACGCTTGCTTGACGCCCGGGACATCCGGGCACGTGACGCCGTAGCAAGGATCGTTGATGCAGTACAACTGGGCGCTGCACTTCTTGCCGAGCGGACACGGGAACTCGCCCGGGCTGCAGGCGAACGCGCACTGACAGTTCACGCACTGCGCACCGTTGCCGCAGAGCGTGCCCTCGTCGGTCTTGCCGTCGTAATCGTCGTCGAGGCAGTTGCACGCTTCGGGATCGATCGGCTGCGTCGTGCTGCAGGTCGGCATGCCGTTGATGCACACGGTCTTCTCGCAGGTCGTACCGTTGCCGCACGTGCAGCAGTTCGGACCGGTGCAGGTCGGGCTCGGATCGCAGACCCAGTCCTCGTCGAAGTTGCCGTCGCAATCGTCGTCGATGTGATCGCAGGTATTGTCGGTGCCCGCGGCGACCGCGTTGCACGAGATCACGCCGTTCATGCACACGGTCTGACCGACGCCGCAGTTGCTCGAACACGCCGTCGGAACGAAATCCTCGTCGATCTTGTTATCGCAATCGTTGTCGAGCCCGTCGCATGCATCGCAATGGACGCTCGCGCTGTTCGAGGGGTTGCAGCCCTGGACTTCTTGTACGCACGAGCTGAACGCGTTCGTGCCCGCGCACGATTGCGGACAGTTCTTCTGGCCCGGATGGCAGACGTTTTGAGGGATGGGGTTGTGCGATGCGTCGCCAGGGTTGTCGCTCGCGGGCCCGTTCGGGCCGTTGATCGTCGAGCAGCCGATCGTGAAGCCGTCGCATACGCCGTCGCAGTCGTTGTCCTTGCCGTCGCAGATGCCGCAGTCCGGGCCGGTGCCGGTGCACGCTTGCGGTGCGGTGCAGTTACCGTAGATGCCATTCGCGGTATCGAACACGCCATCGCCGTTGGTATCGCCGCAGACCTGGATGCCGAGGCACGTCCCGGTGCCGCAGTTCTTCGTCAGAGGTTTGCAATCGCAGGTGCCGCCGCCGCAATCGCCCGCGACCTTGCACGTGGTGTTCGAGTTGTTCGAGCACGTGCACGTGAGGTCGGCGTGGCCATCACAGTTCTGATCGACGCCGTTGCAGGTCTCGGGCGACGGCGTGCATGCACATCCGGCGACGCCCTCGTCGATCTTGCCGTCGCAGTCGTCGTCGAGGCCGTTGCAGATCTCGGTGACGCTGCCCTGGATCAGGAACGGATCGCAGATCCCCGCGCTGCACTTGCCGTTGACCGTGGCGTTCGCGCTGTTCGTCACGCTGCACGCGGCGCCATCGGCCTTGCTCGCACACGCGGCCGCGCCGGCATCGCAGGTCACGCCGGTGCCGTCGAGCCGGCACTGGTTCGCGCCCGAGACCAGGCACACGCCCTTCTCGTTGTTCGAGCAGGCCGCACCCTTGGTCGGAAAGTCTTCGTCGATCTTGGTATCGCAATCGTCGTCGCGGTTGTTGCAGGTCTCGGAGCGCACCGACTTCGCGATGATGTCGCTGATCGCGAGCTCGAGGCCGGCCTCGTCGGCGGCGTAGTAACCCTCGTTGACGTTCGGCACGTCCGGCGACCCACCGGCGTGCGCGATCGCTTCGATCGCGGGATTTGGCGCGGTCACACCAAAGCCGATGACCTTGGTCTGGACCTGGTAGTTGTAGAGCATCGCCGCGTGTGACGCGGTCCCGCCCGAGCTCGCCGCATCCGCGGCGGTCTGCGCGTAGGAGAAGTGCGTCGCATCGATCGGCGTGCCGGCCGCGAACGTGCCGTTGAACGTCGGGTTCGTGACGCCCGCGATCACGACATTCTGCGTCGCCTTGATCGCGTGGGTCGTGGAGGTCGTGACCGTGACGACGTTGCCGGTGCGCGCGATCGCCGAGATCGCGATCGGATCGCTCTTCGCCGCGTACCCGCCATAGGTCGAGGCCGCACCACCGGTCTGCGCGTAGGTGAAGTGCGTGGTGTCAGCGACCGTGGCGATCGCGAACGTGCCGTTGAACGCGGTGTTCTTCGCTCCGTTGATCACGATGCTGTCGCCGACCGCGAACGGATGCGCCGTCAGGGTTGTCACCGTCACCACGTTGGCCGCGCTACGCACGATCGGATTCGTCGTCGGTGCGACGCAGGTCTGCGGGGTCGTGCAGTCCGCGTCGACCATGCAAGCGGCCGTCGTCGTCGTCGAGCAATGGCCACGCGTCATGTTGACCGAGTGGAGGTGGGTGTAGCTCAGCATCTGGGTCGCCGCGCCCGGGGCATCGCCGCCGCACGTCTCGGCACCGTCGGTGAGGAGCACCGTGATGTAGGGGCGACATTGCGACGTGCAGCAGTTCGCGCCGCCGCTCGCCGTGCACGCCGCGCTCGGATCGCAGCCGACGCTGCCGAGGAACACGCTGTTCGTCGGATCGTTGAGCACCGGATCGAAGCCCGCGCTCGTCGAAGGCCAGATCGTGGAGATCCCATCGCTCGCGGGCGCGGTCGCCTGCATGCCCTTGTAGTAGCGCTGCGAACCGAGCAGCGAGCCACCGAGCGGCGTGTTGCTCGGATCGTTCCAGATCTCCGGATCGGTGCCCGAGGTGTCACACGAGTTGCCGGTGAAGTTGACCCACGAGGCGGCAGCGGCGTTGTTGCCGTCGACGAGCGGGCTGAGCAGCTGGAACTGGCTATCGGTCGCGTTGCACGTGACCGTCGCCGCGGTGCAGCCGTTCGGAAACGTGCCGGAGACCGTGCCACCGAGCGTCGCGCGATAGCGACCGAGTGCGAACACGATGTCGCCGTAGCTGTTCGCGATGCTGTTGATCGCGCACTTGGCGTGGAAGAACTTGTGGTCGGCTTGCGCGACGCACGTCTCGGACACGGGGCAATTCGCGGCGGTGCTGCACAGCGTGTTGGTGCTGACCGAGCAATGTGCGCCGCAGCTCGGAGGTCCCGAGTTGGTGGGATCGTCCATCGAGCCCGACGTATCGAGGATCAACGTGACGTACGGCTTGAGCGCGGTTCCCCCATCGCCCCTGGCCACCGAACAAACGAGTAGCAACGTGGCTGCCCCCAGCCACGCGAAAACGGTGCGCATAGCCCCATCATATCGAGGACGGCCTCGAAAATGAAACAGAGGCTCGGGGGAATCGCCTCGCTACGTGGCGGCTACTTCGCGAGCAGTGATCGGCCGACGACCTTGAGGGCGAGGATCGGTTTCACGCCCTCGAAGATCGGGAGCACCTGGGCATCGGCCACGTACCTGCTGATCGGATACTCCTCGGCGTAGCCCCATCCTCCATGTAGGAGCTGGCCGAGCTGCGTGACCTCGACGGCGACGTCGCACGAAAATAGCTTGGCCATCGCGGCGATAGGCGCGGCGCCGCGCTCGTCGGCATCCATCTCGCGCGCCGCCGTGTAGGTGATCGCCCGAGCCGCGATCAGCCGCGCCGCCATCCGGCCGAGGTGATAACGCGTGAGGCCATACTCGCCGATGGCCTTGCCGAACTGCTTGCGCTCGGCGACGTACCGCGAGGTCTGCTCGAGCGCGGCCGCCATCAGCCCACAGGCCCGACCACCGGTCTGGAGCCGGCCGGCGGCAAAGCCCGCCATCTGGAGGGCGAATCCACGACCGAGGCCCGCGTCACCGCCGACCAGGTTGGCCTCCGGGACGAACCAGCGATCGAACGAGAGCCCGAACGAGTGCATGCCGCGATAGCCCGGCGTGCGATCGGCTTTGCCTTCCAGCGTGCCGCCCGTCGGCTGCTTCGCCGCGAACTCGTGACCTTCGAAGCGCGGCTTCTCCACGATGAACAGCGTGAGCCCCTTCGCACCATCACTCGTGCGTGCGAGCAACGCGATCACGTCGGCGCGACCGGCGAACGTGCACCACGCCTTCGCGCCCGTGATCTCCCACCCGGCATCGACCTTGGTCGCGCGACACGAGACCGACGCGACATCGGAGCCGGTGTTCGGCTCGGTCACCGAGATCGCGGCCATGGTCTCGCCCGAGGCGAGCTTCGGGAGCCAGTGCTGCTTCTGGGCCTCGGTGCCGCCCGCGATCAGCGCCTTCGCGAGGATCTCGGGTCGCGTGATTAACGAGCCCGCCGCCGCGAGCGAGGCCCGCGAAAGCTCCTCGGTCGTGAGGATCATCGCGAGATTGCCGAGCTCGGTACCGCCGTAGGTCTCCGGAATCGAAAGGCCGAAGTAGCCGAGCTTCGCCATCTCGGTGATGAAGCGCTCGGGCACGAGCTCGTCGTGGTGGTGGATGCGCTCCGCGTGCGGTGCGATCTCGCGCTCGGCAAAGGCGCGCACGTTGGAGCGCACCTCGTTCAGCATCTCGTCGAGCGGCCATGCGAACCGACCGGCGTTCGTGATCGCGAGCTGGCCCAAGGCCTCGACGAATTCGGGCTTCGTCGTATTCACGATCGCTTCGCGCGTCGCGTCGTCGTAGCGCGGCTCGCCGAGACCGAGCGCGGGCGCGACCGATTCGAGCCGGTTGCGCAGCGATTGCGCGAGGTCACCCGCCGCCGCCGCCGCCGGACCCGCGAGCGCTGCGGGCACGGTCGCGAGCTCCTCGATCACGCGCGCTTCGGTCGCCGCGTAGGCGACCCGCTCGACGACGACCTGATGGTCATCGACGGTTTCGCCGTTGCGCGTCAACGTGCGCGCAGCCTCGACGGCGAGCCCGGCAAGAGTGCGAGTGGCGGCCGTGAGAATGGCTAGGTCCGGCATACGAGACACTTATACCCGGAGCTGATTTTCTCGGTACAGTGACCGGTGTGAAGAACATCGTGGCGGTCCTGGTGATGCTGGTTCCAGCTCTCGCGAGCGCCGAGAAAACGTTCGACACCGAGAAGACGGGCACGTGGGACTGCGGCAAGGACGCCACGGTCGTGATCAACAAGAGCACCGGCAAGTTCACCCTCACGGGCGCGTGCAAGGAGGTCACGATCAACGGTGGTCACCTCACGGTCGCGATCGAAAGTGTCGGCACGCTGACCGTCAATGGATCGAGCTCGACGATCACCGCGGACAAGCTCGACTCCGGTAGCGTGAACGGCTCGAACAACAAGATCACGTGGAAGAAGTCGGGCGGCGCGAGCGGCAAGCCCGAGGTCAGCGCGCTCGGTCAGAACAACACGATCACGCAAGCGAAGTAACAGCACGACCGCACACGCTCGAGACAGTGAGCGCTCAGTGCTCGCAGAGCGAAATACTGCGCACGTTGAAGTTGGCCTTGTGGCGCTTGCGCTCCTTCATCAGCTTCAAACGAATCTTCAACGCATCGGCGGGTTTCATCACGTTCTGCTGCGGCGCGACCTCGCGGGTCGAGACGATCGAGATATCCGGATCGACGACCCAGAACACGATCACCCGGCGATGCGCGGATGTGCGACCCGCCGTGAACATCTTGTTCAGTTTATGAATGTGCGAGTTCGGAAACACGAACAGGCGGCCTTGCGGAGTCGCGAGTCGACCGAGCGGAATCTGCGCGGCTTCGACCAAGGTCTGCGCCGGCGCCGGTCGAATTTGATCCATGCCCCAGAACCACGAGCCGGCTTCTTCGATCGTGCACGCACGTTTGAAGTCGAGCTCACCACCCTTCATCGCGGGACTTCGCTCCAGCACGTACACGCATGTCGCGACGATGTGCTCGTGCGACATGCCCTCGACATGCCACACGCCTTCGTGGGTCTCGCCGGGCTCGAGCTTGTAGTCGACGATCTTGGGAATCACCTGCAGCTCTCGGCCGCGTAGCTTTCGCGGCGGGAACTTGGCGATCGCGCGAGCCCTGCCTCCGGGGAGCTCGGCCTCGTGCTCGATCTCGGCATCGTCGTTGACATAGAACCGCATCTTCTGGACGTAGCCGAGCACGCTCTCGATCAAGGGCAGGGCACATTCGAACAGCTTCGCGAGGTTGCCGTGGAGCGCTTCATAGCTCGCCGCCAGGTTGTTGATGTACGAGCCAATCTCGACCGTGCCGTCCTTGCCGACCCGGAATTGCGAAGGCAGCCACTGGTACTTCGAATCCTCGTAGAGCCGCCCGAAGCGATCGTACTTCGGTGCCGGCGTGATGGTTGGGGAGGCGGTTCGCTTCGACCTGCCGCGCACGTACGGATAGAGCGATGGGTGCACGAGGTCGCGGACGCGCGTGCCCGAGCCAGGGTGGTAGTCCACGGGCTCCTTCTTTGCCAACACGTTGATGTTCTTGATCAACGCCTTGCGTAGCGCCGGCGCGACGAGCGTGTCCGCATACGCGACGCCGTCCGGACGATCGTTGCGCATGTGATCGTCCCAGCTCGCATCGATCGTCGGCGACGATGTGACCCAGAGGTTATCCGCGTCGACCTCGGTCTGCTTGCCACGACCATGGCGCACGACCAGGCGTTTGTCGTTCACACCGATCACGGTGCCGGTGAGATTCGGCTCTTCGTACGTCTCGACCCCGTCGCCAAGGTGCGGGATGTACGAATCGCCAAACGTCAGCATCTTACGGACGAACTTGTAGTCAGGACCCGGGGCCGTCGCGGTGGCAGGTGCCTTCGTCATGAGCGGAGGGTAACCGGTCCAATCCCAGGCGTGTACCAGCCGACCGATCTTGGGCGAAGGTTTGCTTCCTCGACCGTCGCGGAAGCACCTGTGTTAGATCCTGTTCGCGACGACGACGACAAACGACTGGATCTGATCGCGTCTTCGTTCTCTTCGTTCTCGGCCACTTTGCTGGGTGCGATCAGTGCCCGGCGAACTCGCGGACCTGTTTGAACACGAGCTGGTCGTTCGCCAGAAATTTGATCTCGAGATCGAGCGCGGTCGGCTTGGTCGGATCGAGCGTGACCTCGTCGCACGAACCAGCGTAGTAGCCCGCCTTCGCCTTGCAGTACGCCGTCTCGACGGCCTGTGTCAGCTCGAGTACCTTCTTCATCTTGGCGTCGGGGAGGACGCGGTGGGTGAGGGCAGCTCCACCCTTCGTCGGTGTCGCGAACCGGGTCACCGTGAAGGTCGGCGGTCGGCCATCGCCGATGAACCCTGCGATCACGTTCTCGGCATACGTGCCGGGATCCGGGTTCGTCACCAGGTCGTTACCGACCTGCGTGGAGAAGCTGTAGCCATACAGGCCCTCGTTGTTGATGACCCGGGTGACGATCACCGAATTTGCGGCGACCTCGGACTCGAGGTCGTACTTGGCGACGATCGCGATCCCCATCCCCACCGTCGCGTGATCTAGCCGCGCGAACGAACGCTCCTCGATGGCGCGCTTGTTCCACAGACTCGCCCACACACCCTTCAACCCGCAATTGACGGTCTTCGGCGACATGTCGAGCTTGGTGTCGACGTCTCCGCCGGCCACGACCTGGCACGAGCCATCGGTGTTGTCGACCTCACTGACCTTGGCAGAGAACGAGTCGTGCAGACCCGCGCCGTCGAAGTTCGGAAGATCCTCGGCATTCGCCGACGAGCGGATCTTGAGCTTGGCAATGCCGGGCAGCGTCGCGCTGATCTTCGCGGTGATCGAAGCGAGCATCGCGGGCGGGATCTGGGCCTTGTAGAACTCGCCGCGGACGCTCTCGGCCAGCGTCGTGCGCTGCGTTGACGACAGCGTACCCGCCTTCTCGGCGGAGATCAGGGCCGCCAGCTTCGTCCGAAGCGCGCCATTCGGCGCGTAGTTCACGAAGTCGTGATAGTAGCTCACCGGCACGCCGAGCCCGGCAGGCGACAGGTCGTAGCCCGCGCGCGCGCTCGGGCTGCCCGCGTCGGTCGTCTTGCCGAGGACCGCGCGGTGCTGGAGAAAGCCGAGGTTGGCAGCCTTCGAACCGAACTTCTTCTGCGCCGCGATGCAGCCGCTCGGGTGGCTGGTGCACATCTCGAGGAACGAAGAGAGGTTCGGCTCCGGCGTGTACGCGACCGGGATCCACGGCTTGTTCGTGCGGTCCTTGAACTTCTGCTGCACGATCGCGTCGGTGGTGGCCTCGAGGATGAACGTGTCGGCCTTGACGACGAGGTGGACCGGCTTGTTCGCGAACGGTGCGAGCTGCGCGTTCGTGGGACCGGCGTCGCGCAGCACCATGTCCGGCGTTCCGCGCTCCTTGGACTTGAGGTTCACGTGCGATGACGAGTCTTGATACGCCTTCGTGATCACCCCGGCCGAGACCGCGAGATCGAGTGGCAGATCGTCGAGCACGGCGATGTCGAGCGGCGTCAGATCATCGGAATTCGCGGGGAAGATGCGCAGGTAACCCCAGGCCTCTCCGAGGTTGAGCGGGAGGTACGTCAGCGAGCCGAGTACCTTGTCGACGGTACTTGCCTCGAGGCCCAGCGTCTTCAACCTGGCGACATTCGCGCTAGAGACCGTCTGTTGTGGTCCCGTCGCGACAAACATCAGCTTCGCGTTAGGGATCTTGAAGGCCTTCCGCACGACCGTCATCGCGTCGACGATGGTGGCTTCCTTCGCGACGTCCTCCGGATAGAACTGGAAGCCGTAGATCGGCGGACCGTTCTTGTCGAGCTTGTAGGTCTGCACCGTCCCGGCGACGTAGCGCTTGTCCTGGACGTCGTACGTGTTCGGGTTGAATGTCGACAACTCTTCGGTGAAGTTCGCGAGCACCGCGTCGGCGAAGTAGAAATGGTAGCGAGCCGACTGCGGCGTCGTGCCGTGCTCCTTGTAGTTGGCGTTCTGGAAGTAGATCTTCGGCGTGGCTGGCTTGCGGCGATCGATCAGGAACTTCATCGACGGGCCCTGGATCACCACGCCGCCGTCCTTGAGGGCGAGCGCATCGAACTGCCCTGCGCTCACGATCGTCCGGTAGGCCAGTGCGATCTGGCTATCGGCCTTGCCGTCCGTCCACACTGGCCCCTCGTCGTCGTCAGTCGTCTCGTCGGCCGCGCACGCGCCGATTGCCATCGCTGACATCACCATCACTGCAACCAGACGCATACGCAGCCCCAGAGCAACGCCCGCGCCAGCTCTGTGGCACGCAAGATCCAGACGTTGGGCAGCCTGGGTGGCTACCGGAGTTGCCCTATCGTGTTCATCTGAAGCTGCGCTCGCCGCTGGTGAGGGCGATTTCGGTTGGAACCTCCAGTACGACCTACGCCCATCCACAGGCAGCGCAGCTCGTCGCGCTACCCGAGCGAGACGCTCAGCTTCGCGGTGCCACCGTCGAGCTCCTGGGTCGCACCGTGGGTCAGCACGAGCTCGGACTTGTTGACGATGTCGCGATCTTTTTCGTGGAGCTGCCATTCGATCTCGAGGCGAACATTCGCGCCGTCGTTGAATGCACAGACCTTGATCTCGTCACTGGTCGCGAGCGTCTTCGCGGTCACCGAACCGCAGGCCTTGTCGAGGAGCTTCACGGTGTAGTGGCGTTGATCTTTGCCGCCATCGACCTTCAAGCCGACCTGGATCGTCGCCGGAGCTGGCGTCGGGTTAGGCCCCGCGAGCGCAGGTGCGGTGAGGAGTGCGAGTACCGAGGCGACGAGGAGCTTGGTCATGCGCAGCTCCATCAGCAAGCGGTGCGCCAGCGTGTAGATCCGCGAACGCACACGTCACTCGGCGCAGCGAGCTGCCAGTTCGGCACGTGCGCTGGTGATCCATGCATCATTTTGGCCGAGCGCGCGTTGGTGACGGATCGTGCCGACGCTTGTTCTCGGGTCGGTGAGACTCTCATCCGAACGAGACGACCTTGCCCAGGCGCTTCTCGAGATCTTCGCGCAAGGGCTTGGGCAACTTGCAGCCGCCGAGGGCGAGGCTCTCGAGCTCGAGTATCTTGGAGCTCGCGATCGCGACCGCACCTTTCGCGCGAACGGCCGAGTCCGAGAGCTCCGCGATCGGTTCGAGCATGCGAGAGCGAGCCAGACCGCACTCCTCGACTACGCGTTCAGCGAACTGCCGTCGAGCTTCCGCGCCTAGCGTGCGACTCAGTCGGAGAGCGAGTTCGTGTTGGTCTCCCGCATCGGCCACAACGTCGCGAGGCCGATCACGCCGTAGATCATCAGATAGAACGCGGGCGATAGCGCATAGCCGGTCGCGTCGATCAACGCCGTCGAGACCAGCGGCGCGATGCCACCCGCAAGGGCGAGCGTGATCGAGTATGCGATGCTCATCGAGGTCACGCGCGAGCGCACCGGAAAGATCTCGGTGACCATCGCGCCCTGGAGCCCGAGCGCCATCCCGAGCGGAATGCCGAGGAGGAGCTGGCCGACCGCGAACCGCGCCGGCGAGCCCGTCGTCATCAGGTCGAGCGCGAAGTAGACCGCAGCGAGCATCGCGACGATGAGGATCATCATCAGCTTGCGGCGACCCATGTGATCCGAGAGCCAACCGCCGAGCGGTTTGGAGAACAGCACCACGACCAACACGAGCGTGTTGACGAGGATGAAGTGTTCGTTCTCCCCTTTGCGCGCATCGACGACGAACGTGAACGTCAGGTAGTACGCCGCATTCGTCATCGAGACGATTCCGAACAACTGGACGATCGGCTTCCAATCGCGGACCAACGAGCTGAACCAGTGCACGCGCTCCTGCTTGGCCTTCGAGGACTCATCGGGCTCGACGATGCCGTGGCGCAGGAAGTACCCGATGATGCACAACGTGATGCTCGCGATGAACGGGATCCGCCAGCCGTAGCTGAGCAGCTGCGGCTTCGAGAGCACGTGGGTGAGCAGGTAGACCGTGCCCGACCCGAGGATGAAGCCGAGCGTGGTGCCGGCGGCCGTCGAGCTCGAGACCAAGCCGCGATGTTTCTGCGATGCGAGCTCGGTCGTATAGACCATCGAGCCCGTGAACTCGCCACCGAGCGAGAAGCCCTGGATCAGCCGCATGAGCACGAGCAAGATCGGCGCGATCACGCCGGCCTGCGCGTAGGTCGGCAAGAAGCCGATCACGAGCGTCGAGCCACCCATCAGGGCGATCGACAACGTGAGCAGCGCGCGCCGGCCGATGCGATCGCCGACGTGACCAAGTACGACACTGCCGACGGGGCGCGCGATGAAGCCGATCGCGAACACCGCGAACGAGAGGATCTTCTGGGTCTGCGCGCTCGATTTCGGGAAGAACAGCTCGCCGATGTCGCTCGCGAGATAGCCGTAGACCGCGAAGTCGAACCACTCGAGCACGTTGCCGATCAACCCCGCGAACGCGGTGCGAACTGGCGACTGCGCCGTTACTTGCGGTGGTGTGGTCACAGGGCATCGTACAGACTGAAACGAGCCATTGGGCCCCGTGCCTCGTGTTGTTGAGTGGGATCGCGATCGCCGCACGTCCGAGGGGCGAGCAGTTGATCGAGCTCAGCGACCGATGGATTGCAGCTCGCCGTGCTCGATTCGCAGATTGGCCGCGGCCTTCAGATCGATCGGGACCCGCGATGCGCCGAGCTGGACCGTGCAGGTATTCAACGAGCCGCAGTGAAACGCGACGGCGCCGTGCGGCACGATGGTGGCTGCCACTCGATGGCCGTCGCGCGAGACGCTCACGGTTTGTTGCATCCAACCCGGGTTCGCGATCGTCCCGCATCCTTCGTAGCCACCGCACGCACTCGTGAAGGCGGTGCCGTGCCCGGGAACATCCCAGACGAGACGCACCTCGCGACTCAGCCACAACGCGAGCAGCACCGAGAGAGGCATTGCGATCGCCAGGCGAATGCGCGCGCGCCGGCGCCTGCGTAGCCCGCGTCCCAGATCGATTTGCTCGCACTCGCGACGAAGTGCCGCCGGACGCGGGTCGACGCCGAGCACGTTCTCCGCGGAGCAGTACACGCAGTGGACTAGCAACCTCGTCGAGGCCGGCAGCGGCGCACCACACAACCGGCAAGAGCTCGGTGCGCCCGGAGTGACGGGCGGAACCGCGCCGAAGTGGTCCGCGAGCACGCGTAGCGCCTGGCGGTTCGCGACGTACGCGTGGCCGACGCTCCACGCAATGCCGAATGCGCTCGCCACGACGAACGCGAGTAGCACGAGATCGCAGAGAGCGACGCCGTCGTCACTCGGTGCCACCCGCTCGATCCTGATGCCGCTCGCCTCGATCACGTTGGTATTCTGATGGGCCGTGATCACGAGCAACAAGATCAGCGCCGCGGGTTGGATCCACACCATCAGGCGCCTGCACCACGCGATGACAAATCCAGCACGACGTGCGCTGGGCTGATCGACGAGCTTGCGCACGGACCGCGCGCGCGACGCGCTTGCCCCCTCGAGCGCGTCGTTCGCGTGCACGCGCGCGCGCAGCTCTTCCGGTACCTCGAGCTCGCTCGCGCAATACGGACAGGTCATGGTCGCCGTCGCGATCGGAACCTGCGGTGCCTGACATCGAGGACACCGCAGGAGCTCCTGCGGCAGCCGAGCGGGCTCGGCGCCGGTCGCCGG
>JANXOP010000046.1 GCA_025357755.1 Kofleriaceae bacterium
GTGCGATCGCTCGCAGGATCGGCAGGGCGCGGGCGAGCGGCATCTGCTGCTCGCGATCGATCGTCGCGTCGAGCGCCTCGCCATCGAGGTACTCCATCACGTAGTAGTGGCGACCATCCTCGAGCTGACCGAACAGGAAGATATCGATGATGTTGCGATGACGGATCTGGTTGACCGATCGCGCCTCGGCGATGAACCGCGACACCATCTCGGGGTCCGCGGAGAACTTGCGCGCGAGCACCTTGATCGCGACGAGCTTGCCGATCAGCGGATGCGAGGCGCGATAGACCGTACCGAAGCCGCCCTGCCCCACCTTCGCTTCGATCTCGTACTCGCCGATGACCTGACCGATGGCGAGATCGGCGTCCGAGGTTGCGACAGCGTGATGGGACGATTCAGTCATAGGCCAGCGACCCTCGGTGATAGTGCAAGAAGACAGCCGGTCCGGTTGTCGTGTTGCCCAACAATCCCAACAATGGCGACGCGAACCACGACGGTCTAGTTAAGGCCGTAGCCGGCTGGTCACGCGTCGATATCGGCGCGCGACCTACAGCAGGTCCATCGTGTAGGCGCCACGCCGAAACTGACACCGCTCCTCATGTCGCGACTGTAACGCCACGGGAGGAGCGGGATTCGAAGTGCTGCTGCTAGTTACTCGAGATCTGCGACGTCGCGGTCGCGTGCCACGGTGTGGTCATGCGCCCCGATGTAGCGCGGAAGCCGGAAGCCGCCCCGAGATGTAGGTGCCAGGACCTCAGTCGCGGGTCGGCTGCAGCGCGAGCTGGCACGCCGACGATCGTGCAAACGCTTCATGCAAGGCATGACCATCGCGCGTGCGGCCGACGCGACCGAGCTGATCGCGGTACCGAGCGTCGACCTCGACCGTGCACGCGAGATTGGAACACGCGCACATTTCGTTCGCGAAGCTCGTCGCGTGAACGACCGGATCGATCGGCGGCTCGATCGGCGGCTCGATCGCCACCGGCGCTGCGCTGACGATGGCGGGTGGTGCTGGCGCGCGTAGTGCGGCGCCACGCTCGCGGCTCGAGCTGACTCTCGGCGCCGCGGCGCTCGGCAGCTCGGGTCGCGACACGAGCACCAACACGACACCGACCGCCGCCAACGCTGCGATCACGACGATGCGCGCGTTCACGGTTTACACGTGCCCGGAATCGAGAGCGCGCTCATGAGGTGCGCGCGCGCCGGGCCGCTCCAGAACCGCACCTGGGTCTGCTCCGCCTGCGGCATCGGGTACGTGCTTGCCTGTGCACAGACCATCGTTCCGATCGAGTAGGAGTTGGTGAGGAACGAGTCGTACGACAAGAAATCGAGCAATCCCGCATCGTGCGAGCTGTGGCAGGTGCGGCAGTACGGCTTGACGACCTCGTTGTAGACCTGGCGCGCCGCGCGCGACTTCTTCTCGTCGACGGCGGGATCGAACGTCCAGCCAGCGGGCAGAAACGTCGGGTTGTAGACCGACGCTGGATCCTTGGGCCCGAGGTTGATCGCCTGGGGGTTCGGCGGGGCGAGGTACATGCCCTTGAGGAGGGCGAGCGTGGCCGGTGCAGGTTGCGTGTCCCAGACCATCGCGTTGAGCACCTTGAGCTTGCTCATCGTCGGGTCCTTCGCGAAGGCCGCGTAGCTCGGCGACGTCACGAACTCGAAGCCCGCCGGATCGAACGCCAGAAAGTGTGCGTTCGAGACGACGGACGGCCCGTTCAGCGAGGGGGTGTAGGAGCTCGAACCGCCGTGACACGTGAGGCAGTTGTCCGGCACCGCGATGTTCGCGGTGGTTGGCGTTTGCGGCGCGCCGAGCGCGACCAGTCCGCCATGGTCGAGGGCAGCTTCGGTCGTCCGGTTGCCTTGGGCGTCGTAGACGACGAACTGGACGCGCGCACCCGCGGGAAGCGCAGCGTTGTAGACCATCGCGACGGTCGCGATCGGCACGTTCGCCGAGCTCGGGAACGGAAGCGTCGCGATGCCCTGCACTCCGAGTGCTTGCCCGAGCGCGGTCTGCGGATCGAGGTCATCAGCCCCGAAACCGGCGGGCGCATGCTTGCCTCCCGGCTGCCGCCCGTAGTTGCTCACGTAACACGCCGTGACCGCCTTGCTGTTGATCGTCGTCGCGACGCAGTTCATGTCTCGCGCGAGTCCGAGATCACCGTGATTGTAGTAGACCGCGCGGATCACGTTGCCGGTCGTAAAGCCGTAGTCGCTCTTGAACTGGGTCAGGGTTAGCGATGCCGCGAACGTGTCGTAGTAATGCGCGCTGGTCGGTTCGCGATCGTCGGGACGGACGAGCCCGGGGTACGCTGGCAGACCCGAGCGAATGCCGAGATAGGACGGCGACGTTACATCGTGCGACGGATCCGTCGAGGCCGACACCATCGTGATGAGGCTCGGGTTCGGATATGGCGAGCTGCACGCTTGCCCGGCGGTGATCCACGACATGCCCGCCTGCACCTTCGAGAACGCGCACGACAACCCGGCCGCATCGAAGGTCGCGAGGTCGCTCGTGCCTCGCATCGCCTTGAGCCGTACGACGCCACCGGGCGGCCATTCCGTCTGGGTCAAGGCGCGCGCCGACACGCTCCACGGATATGCGGGTTGCGGATCGTTGAGCTGTTGCGGAAGCACCGAGCCGATACCGCTCCCGATCTTGGTGAACGCGGCATTCGCCAATGAGTCGCCGGGATTGTTGAGCACGTGCGTCGTGATGAGCGCACCCTTGGCCTCGGTGTAGCCCGAGAATGGCAGCGCGACTCCAGGGTCGCCGAGCTGCCCGGTCACGGGGCCGGTGGTACAGCCGGCGGCGAGCGCCAGGGGGATCGAGAGTTGGACGATGCGTGAATGCTTCACGTCCCGGTAGAGTCCGGAGCTGCCCGAACGTAACCGGCCGAAAATGAATCCGCCCCTCGTGCAGCGAGCGATCGCTGCACGAGGGGCGGGAGTCGCGCTTCGAGTTAGTTACTCGGCAGCGAGATCTTCGACATCGCGGTCACGTGCACCGGCGTGGTCATGCGCGCCGATGTAGCCATCCGCCACTTCGTCGTCGTCCCCATCGTCGACGATCGCGTCGACATCGACGGTCAGGCGCTTGTACGCGCCGAGACCCGTGCCGGCCGGGATGAGCCGACCCATGATGACGTTCTCTTTGAGACCGCGGAGGTAATCGACGCGACCATTGATGGACGCCTCGGTGAGGACCTTCGTGGTTTCTTGGAACGACGACGCCGAGATGAACGACTCGGTCGACAGCGACGCCTTCGTGATGCCGAGGAGGAGTGCATCACCCTTCGCCGGCTGGCCGCCAGCGACGATCACGCGCTCGTTCTCTTCTTCGAAGATGTGCTTCTCGACCGGCTCGTCGACCAGGAAGTTCGTGTCGCCCGGATCGGTCACGGTCACGCGACGCAGCATCTGGCGAACGATCACCTCGATGTGCTTGTCGTTGATGCGAACGCCCTGGAGACGATAGACCTCCTGGATCTCGTCGACGAGGTACTTCGCCAGTGCGCGCTCGCCCAACACCTTGAGGATGTCGTGCGGGTTCGCCGGGCCATCCATCAGGGCTTCGCCAGCACGGACCCGGTCGCCTTCGCGAACCGAGAGGTGCTTGCCCTTCGGGATGAGGTACTCCGCCGGATCACCGACCTCGGGAACCACGAGCACCTTGCGCTTGCCCTTGGTGTCCTTGCCGAAGTGCACGGTGCCGTCGATCTCGCAGATGACGGCGTGATCCTTCGGCTTGCGCGCCTCGAACAGCTCGGCAACACGCGGCAGACCGCCGGTGATGTCCTTGGTCTTCGTGGTCTCGCGAGCGATCTTCGCGATCACATCACCAGCTTCGACGAAGTCGCCGTCGTTGATGAAGATGTTCGAGTCGACGGGCAGGAAGTAGCGAGCCTCGCCCGAGCTCGGAAGCATGACGGTGTTGCCGTCCGCGTCCTTCACGGTGATGCGAGGACGGCTATCCGCGTCCTTCGATTCGGTGATCTGCTTACGCGACAGCCCGGTCACTTCGTCGAGTGACTCCTGCATCGTGACGCCGTCGACGATGTCGCCGTACTTCACGTAGCCGGAGACCTCGGTCACGATCGGCATCGCGAACGGGTCCCACTCGGCCATGACCTGGCCTGCCTTGACCTTCGCGCCATCCTCGACGAGGAGGCGTGCACCGTAGGTCAGGCCGTAACGCTCGCGCTCGCGACCGATCTCGTCCACGAGGACGAGCTCGCCTTGACGCGACATGACGACCCAGTAGTCCTTCTTCTTCACCAGCTGGACGGTGTTGAGACGGACCGTGCCTTCGTTGCGCGATTCGATCGCCGATTGCTCGGTACGAATCTGACCGACGCCACCGATGTGGAACGTACGCATCGTGAGCTGGGTACCCGGCTCACCGATCGACTGCGCCGCGATGACACCGACGGCCTCGCCGATGTTCACCATGATGCCGCGCGACAGATCGCGGCCGTAGCACAGCGAGCAGATGCCACGACGGGTCTCGCATGCGAGCACCGAGCGGATCTTCACGCGGTCGATACCGGCGTTGTCGATGATCTTGACGTGCTCTTCGGTGATGTCGGCGTTCGCCGGCAGGAGGACCTCGCCGGTGTACGGATCGACGATGTCCTCGAGGACGACGCGACCGAGGATCCGGTCACCGAGGCGCTCGATGATCTCGCCACCCTCGATCAGCGGCATCATCTCGACGCCCTGGCGGGTGCCGCAATCGAACTCGCTGATGATGGTGTCCTGCGAGACGTCGACGAGACGACGCGTGAGGTAACCCGAGTTCGCCGTCTTCAGCGCGGTGTCCGCGAGGCCCTTACGAGCGCCGTGGGTCGAGATGAAGTACTGGTGAACCGAGAGACCTTCGCGGAAGTTCGTCGTGATCGGCGTCTCGATGATCTCACCGGACGGCTTGGCCATCAGGCCACGCATGCCGGCGAGCTGCCGCATCTGCTGCTGTGAGCCACGAGCGCCCGAGTCCGCCATGATGAAGATCGAGTTGAAGGACGGTGCCTTCTTGATCGTCGCCGAGTGCGGATCCTTGAACTCGTCGGTCGAGATCGCCTTCATCATGTCCTTGGCGATGGCTTCTGCAACCTGCGCCCAGATGTCGACGACCTTGTTGTAGCGCTCGCCGTCGGTGATGAGACCTTCGGTGTACTGCTCCTCGATCTCGGCGACTTCCTTCTGGGCTTCACCCAGGAGGACTTCCTTCGAGGCCGGAATCACCATGTCGTCGATGCACACCGAGATGCCGGCGCGCGTCGCGAACGTGTAACCGGTCGTGCGGAGAGCATCCGCGAGGAGCACGGTGGCCTTCTGGCCAGCCTCGCGGTAGACGAGATCGATCAGCTCGGCGAGCTGCTTCTTGCCCATCACCTTGTTGATCGCTTCGAATGGAACCTGCGGCGGGCAGATGTCCTTGAGCAGCGCGCGACCCACGGTGGTCGTCACGAGCTCGGTGCCGGTGGCGGCACCCGAGCCACCCTCGGCCGAACCTTCGACGCGCGGCATGCGGAGCTTGATCGCGGCTTGGAGGTGAACCTCGCCGTGATCGTGCGCCATGCGCACTTCGTCGATCGACGCGAACACGCCTTGGGTCGGACGACCCTTCTTGTCCTCGCGATACTCGCCACGCGCGTACGGACGCTCGCGGGTGAGGTTGTAGAGGCCGAGCACGATGTCCTGCGACGGCACGATGATCGGCTTGCCGTTCGCGGGCGACAGGATGTTGTTCGTCGACATCATCAGCACGCGCGCTTCCATCTGAGCTTCGATGGAGAGCGGCACGTGGACGGCCATCTGATCACCGTCGAAGTCGGCGTTGAACGCCGCGCAGACGAGCGGGTGCAGCTGGATCGCCTTACCTTCGGTCAACACCGGCTCGAAGGCCTGGATGCCGAGGCGGTGGAGCGTCGGTGCGCGGTTGAGCATCACCGGATGCTCTTTGATCACCTCTTCGAGGATGTCCCACACCTCGGGACGCTCCTTCTCGACGAGCTTCTTGGCGCTCTTGATCGTGGTGACCAGGTGGCGCTCTTCGAGCTTGTTGTAGATGAACGGCGTGAACAGCTCGAGCGCCATCTTCTTCGGCAGGCCGCACTGGTGGAGCTTCAGCTCGGGACCGACGACGATGACCGAACGACCCGAGTAGTCGACGCGCTTGCCGAGGAGGTTCTGACGGAACCGACCCTGCTTGCCCTTCAACATGTCCGAGAGCGACTTGAGCGGGCGCTTGTTCGGCCCCGTGATCGTCTTGCCGCGGCGACCGTTGTCGAACAGTGCGTCGACGGCCTCCTGAAGCATGCGCTTCTCGTTGCGGATGATGATCTCGGGAGCGTTGAGCTCCTGGAGGCGACGCAGACGGTTGTTACGGTTGATGACGCGGCGATAGAGATCGTTGAGATCCGACGTCGCGAACCGGCCACCGTCGAGCTGCACCATCGGGCGCAGGTCGGGCGGGATGACCGGGACGACGTCGAGGATCATGCCCAGCGGCGAGTTGTTGATCTTGCCGGCGTCGTCGCGGCGGTTGAACGCCGACACGACCTTGAGCCGCTTGATC